>JAJRVV010000013.1 GCA_024277135.1 Chloroflexota bacterium
AAGGTTCAAGAGAAGCACGATTGCTTTTCGCGCTCCTTCTACATCTTGAATCATTTGCGGGTTGAAGTTGTCTAACATGCAATCTATGGTATGCTGATTTTCCTGATTTTGCTACCCCGAATTTTTGAGAAGATACGGATACGCCATGATTGACATAGAACGAATTGCTGGGGACACGGCCGTGCAAGCGGCGCTGGCTGGATTTCGGGATGGATTGGATGAGATCGTCGAATCGGTGATCGCCGTGCAGCAAATCCCGGCGCCGACCTTTGCCGAAGCGGAGCGAGCCGCCTACATACACTCCCAATTCACCGCGTTGGGGTTGCAAGATGTGAGCCAGGATGAACTGCACAATGTGTACGGCCGTCTGCCGGGCACAGACCCCGTTGCCCGACCCGTCATCCTCTCGGCGCACAGCGACACCGTTTTTCCGCCGGAAACAGACCTGACTGTGAAGCGGAACGGCTGTTTCGTCTATGGGCCGGGCATCGCCGACAATTCGGCCGGGGTAGCCGGGCTGCTGCAACTCATCCGCGCCTGGCGGCGGCATGGTCTGCAAGCGCCGGCCGACCTCTGGTTTGCCGCCAACGTGGGCGAGGAGGGGCTGGGCGATTTGCGCGGAATGCGGGCGGTCGCCGACCGGTTTGGCCGGAAGGCGCGCTACATTATCGTCGAGGGCGGGCTGTTCGGCCAGATCGTCCACCGGGCGATTGGCGCGCGCCGCTTCCGCATCGAGGTGACGGCCCCCGGCGGCCACTCCTGGGGCAGTTTTGGCGCGGCCAGCGCCGTGCATGAACTGGGACATCTCATCGCCGCCATTGATGGCCTCAATGTGCCCAACGCGCCGCGCACCACTTACAATGTCGGCCAAATCGAGGGCGGCACCTCCATTAACAGTATCGCCCATTCGGCCCACCTGCTGCTCGATTTGCGTTCGGAGGATGCGGCGTCGTTGACGGCGTTGGTGGCGCAAGTGGAACAGTTGGCGGCGGAGCGGGACGGCCGTTCCCCCGATGTCACCGTGGTCATGAAACAAATCGGTCACCGGCCGGCCGGGCAAATTCCGCGCCAGCGGCCGTTGGTGCAGTGGGCGGCGGCGGCTTTGCGCGCCGTCGGCTGCCGCGAGGTTGAGTTCGTCCCCGCCAGCACCGACGCCAACGTGCCGCTGAGTCAGGGGATGACGGCCGTCTGCATCGGCCTGGCCCGCTCCGGCAACGCCCACCGCCCGGATGAGTACCTGGACATCACCCAGTTGCCGCAGGGGTTGGGGCAGTTGCTCTTGCTGGCTTTGGCTGCTGCCGGTATGAAATCGTAAGACGGCCGTTTTGGGTTGACAGGGGGCGGGACGATATGTTATGGTTTTATTTGCACTTGCGTAGTTGCAAATCGTAAATACAATTAGGATATGCGATTTGAGCGGGACGAGAATAAGCGACACGCCAACATCCGTAAACACGGCTTTGATTTTAAGGATGCGGAAGAAATCTTCCGCAGTCCTATGCTAACCCGGCTTGATACGCGGGTTGATTATGGCGAAGATCGTTGGATGGGTATTGGCATGATAAAAAACCGCATTGTCGTCGTCGTTTATCTTGAGTATGAGATAACGAAACCATTCGTATCATCTCTTCGCGAAAGGCGCTAAACTATGAGCGAAAACAGTACGAACAACACATCTCTCACTGATTGGGAACGCATTGATGCGCTTACTGATGCAGACATTGATACAACTGATATTCCACCATTAGATGATGATTTTTTTGCCAATGCAGAATTGCGTATGCCAGAGCCGAAGAAAACGATAACCATTCGTCTGGATGCCGATTTACTTGACTGGTTCAAATCACAAGGCAAAGGGTATCAAACGCGGATCAACGCAGCGCTTCGAGTATATATGGATGCCCAAACAGCATAATTTGTCAGGATGATGCCTATAGAGCATGAATGCGGACTGGCGAGAGCAAGGCCAATCGCCTGTAATGGCTCTGATTATCAAAGGTTCCGTAGGCGGCCGTAACTCGCCAGGGAACGGCCGTTTTTTATTGACAGCGAGCGGGACGGTATGCTATGGTTTTGGCGGTGTGTTTGGCAGGAAATATAGTTTGGGTATTCACCGTCACTTCTCTGTGGTTGAAACGGCCGTCCCCCACAACCCCCACAACACCCAGCGCAGCAGCCGCCCTTGCGCCCAGCCCCACATGTAATAATCAAACAAATCAATGACGGCCGCAGCCACCAGAGCGGCCGTGAGACCCAACAGCCACAGTTGGGCCGGGGTGAGGGGGTGCGATTGCCGGTGGAGATAGACGGCCGTCCACACCCCCGGCAGCAGCATCAACCCCAGCCACAACAAACTACCCACCGGCCCCAGTTCCGCCAGCAGCAACAGCGGCACATTGTGCGCCGGCTGCGGCGTCACCCCCTCCATCTCGGCGGCGAGGGGGATGGCGGCGATAACCTCTGCGCCTGCGCCCACGCCGGTCAGCGGCGACAGGGAGGCGAGTTCCAGCGCGATCTGGTTGAGGGCGACCCGCTCATTGACGGCGCGGGTTTCAAAGCGGTTGGCGGCGGGGAGGGCGCGATTGAAGATGAGCGCCCGTTGGCTGAATGCCAGCCCGCCTAGCAGCGCGCCGCCGGTGACGCCCAATGCCAGCAACGGCCGTCCATACCGCCGCCATCTCCCTTTGCCCCAAAGTATCACCAGAAAGTAGACTCCGCCGACGGCCGTCCCCAACCAGGCGGAGCGGGAAAAGTGAGCAACAACCCCGCGCCGCTGGCGACGATCAACCCCAGGAGGATGGGGAGCGGGGAGCGGGGAGCGGGGAGCGTGTTGGCCTCTGTGCTGTGGATCAGGTAGACGGCCGTTAATATCAACACGCCTATTGCCAGAAACCCGCCCAACATGTTGGGGTGGGGGGTCAGGCCATAGGCGCGCAGAAAATACGTGTCGCCGACGGCCAGAATGCTGCCGCCGCCGGGATACCGGTTCAGGTCAAGCTCGCCCAACCAGCGCAGCCCCAGGTCATTCTGGCGGATGAATTGGGCGATGGCGACGGCCGTCTGCATCCCCACCATGCTGCCGATACCCCACGCCTGCCAGCGGCGGCCCGGCCGCCAGCGCATGATGGCCCGCGCCAGCGCAAACGACAGCAACAGGCGCAGGCTCATCTGCGCCGTCGTGGTGAAATCGAACGTCCAGGTGAGGGAGACGGCCGTCCACCCCACCAGCCCGGCCAGCAGCGCTGCCAACCAGCGCGGGTAGAATGGATTGGCGTCTGAACGCTGGCGCCAGGGAACGGCCGTCAACAGCAGCAGCAACGCCAGCCCATCCGTCACATAAAAACTGAGGCTGGTGAATTCGACGTAGACGCCGGGCAGTTGCCGCCGCACCAGCGGCAAATGAGGGGGTAAAGGCATCGCCGCCAGCAGCATAACGAATAAAATGGAGACGGCCGCGCCTCGTTTTGCCTGCCAATTTTGCATCACTCACCCATGATAATGGAAGATTTGGCTAGAAATCAATTGTTTTACAGTCAAAAACCCGATCCATTGTGTATAATAACCGTGCCATTATCGCTTTCAACTTTGCAATTGACCAAAACGAGCATGATTGGTGGGAAGTAGTTGGCAGGCCCTCGCCGCGGCAGAGAGGGAGATTCCACCAGTCAGCCACCATTTTTAGAGGATGGCCTGTCATGCTAGAAAGTAACGGCTCAGCCCCATTAACCATTTTAATTGCGGATGACGTGCAGGAGACCCGGCGCAGCGCCCGTTTGATGATGTCGCTGGTTCCTGGCGTGAAAGTGGTGGCCATTGCCCAGAACGGCCTTCAAGCGGTGGAACTGGCTAAAAAGCATCACCCCGACATTGCCGTGATGGACGTGAACATGCCGCAAATGGATGGATTGTCCGCCATCGCCAACATGCTGCGCGCCCAGCCGCAATTGGCCTGCATCGTCATTTCGGCCGAACGGGATATGGAAACATTGCGCCGGGCGATGGCGTTAGGCGTGCGCGGCTACCTCACCAAGCCCTTCACCTCCGAGCAATTGATGGAACTGATGGAGCGGGTGATTCAGGGGATTAGGGCCACGCGCCAGGAGCCGGAGATGGCCGATTTCCTGCGACAAGAGCGCAATGTTTATCTGGAAGAATTAGCCAATGAGTATGTCAAATCCCGGCGCACCGACCAAAAGGCGATGGAAGTGTATGAAAAATTGGCTATTTATCCCGATTGCGACACCCGTTTGATGCGCGCCCTGGCGATGATCTACGTCATCCACAGCGAATGGCGCAAACTGCGCCTACTAACAGACAAACTAGAAAAGCGAATAGAAAACCGTTAACCGTTATCTGTTGGTTGTTCCCTGTTAATTGTTATCCTCCTCTTATGGCAAAACAACGAGTTCAATACGTTTGTGAAAATTGCGGCCGTACCACCCCGGCCTACATGGGGCGCTGTCCCCGCTGCGGCGAATTTGATGTGATGAAAGAGCAAATCATCGCGCCGGAACCTGCCGCCAAATCCCGCAATGTGCGGGCGACGGCGCGAACCGCCAGCCAGCCCCAGCGTTTGGCGGAGGTGACGGCCGATGGCTTTGAGCGGCTGCCTTTACCTTTGGTCGAATTTTCGCGGGTGCTGGGCGGCGGCATTGTGCCCGGTTCCCTGGTGCTGCTGGGCGGCGACCCCGGCATCGGCAAATCCACCCTGCTGCTGGATGTGGCGGTGATGGTGGCCAACCAGCATGGGGCCACGCTGTACATTTCCGGCGAGGAAAGCGCCCGGCAAATCAAGATGCGGGCGCAACGGCTGGGGGTGGCGGCGCATGAGTTGTTTTTGGTGACGGAGACGAACCTGGAGGTGATGATGAACCACATCGCCGAAATCAAACCAACGCTGGTGATTGTGGACAGCATTCAGACGACTTACGTGGCGGATAAAACGTCGTCTCCGGGCAGCGTCAGCCAGGTGCGGGAGTGCGCCAGCCGTTTCCAGGAGTTGGCCAAAAGTTCCGGGGTGGCGGTGTTCCTGGTGGGACACGTCACCAAAGAAGGCGCCATCGCCGGGCCGCGTGTGCTGGAGCATATCGTGGATACGGTGCTGTATCTGGAAGGGGATCCGTTTCATCGCTACCGGCTGCTGCGCGGCGTGAAGAATCGCTTTGGCGCTACCAGCGAAGTGGGCGTGTTTGAGATGGCGGAAAAGGGGATGGTGGAAGTACACAATCCGTCAGAGGCGTTTTTGGCGGAGCGGCAGGTGAATGCGCCCGGTTCGGCGATTGCGGTGACGATGGAGGGAACCCGGCCGTTGCTGGTCGAAATTCAAGCGTTAGCCGCCAGCACCACCTTCCCCAATCCCCGGCGCACGGCCAATGGGGTGGATTATAACCGGCTGCTGCTATTGACGGCCGTGCTCACCCGCCGCGTTTACCTGCCATTAGCCGACAAAGATGTGTTCATCAACGTCGTCGGCGGCCTGCAAATTGACGAACCGGCGGCTGATTTGGCGGTGGCGGTGGCGGTGGCCAGCAGCGTCAAAGACCGGCCCATTCATGCCGACATGGCCTTTGTGGGGGAAGTGGGGTTGAGCGGCGAACTGCGCGCCGTCAGCCAGTTAGAAGCCCGGCTCAAAGAAGCGGCCAAATTGGGGTTCAAACGGTGCGTGGTGCCTCGTTCCGCCGCCAAAAAGGCCAGTCAATCCGTCAAAGGGATAGAACTCATCGGCTGTCGCAATTTGAAAGAAGCGATTGACGCCGCTCTCTTGCCCAAGTAGGAAATGTAGGGCGATTTTCCAAATCGCCACCCGATTTGGAAAATCGGGCTACGGCGGCAAACGTTATCTTCACCCGTGGCTGTGTGCCCCATTTATGAAAATTCCTTTGATTAACGGGACATTGGTCATGTAAACATGTGGCGGGAAATTTGCTAGAATTCCCCTCATGCAAACTTTAATCCAACGACTCGGTAATGTATTGATGGACGCTTGCGGGGGCGCGTTGGCCGGCGCGATTCTAGGCGCATTTTTGGGCGCTGTTCTGAGCGGCGCGGTGTGGGGCATTTCCATCGGCGGCTTTTGGGGCCTGCCCAAAAGCCGCGACATGGCCTATGCTTTGACGCTTGGTTTGGTGAACGGGGCTGGCTTTGGCGCATTGTTGGTCATCGGCGAGAAAGGGATCCGCCTTTTTACCAATGAGTATAGCGCCGAATAGTGTAGGGCGATTTTGCAAAATCGCCCTACGTAAGACTCATTTTTTCTGTCCCAGGTAAAGGAATAAAGCGCCGGTGATGGCCAGCAGACCGATGATGCCCAGGAAGAGCGGCACCAGTTGGCCGCCGGGCAGGGTCGGGGGCGGCGAATCGGGCACGGCCGTCACCGTAGGCGTGTGGGTTGGCGTGGGCGGCGTATCGGTGGGCGTGGCTGTGGGCGGCGCGGCCGTCGGCGTGGGCGTGGCGGCTGTTGTCGGCGTCAGCGTGGGCGTGATGGCGGGCAAATCGGCCGAACCGCCCACTTCTGCGGGAGACGGCCGTTGGCCGATGACCACTTCCTGTCCCACCAACAGCACACTGTCCAACGTCAAGCCGCTCACCGCCAGTAGTTCATCAAAGGACATACCATACAACGTGGCGATACGGGCCAGCGTGTCCCCTGCGGTGACAACGTGGACGATGGCCCCATCCGGTTTGAGCCGAGCATACGGCATCCCGGTGGGCACAATGGCGCCATCGGGCAAAACGCCGTAGCCGAGGATGATGGTTTGTCCCACGCTCAGAGTGGTGGCGGCAGACATGTTGTTGTAGCCGTACAAATCGGTGACGGCGACGTTGTACCGTTTGGCGACGCTGATGAGCGTGTCTCCCGGCTGTACGGTGTAGAGGATACGGCCGTCCGGGTTTGGGGTAGGGGAGACGGCTGGCGTCGGTGTGTGGGTGGGGGATGGCGTGTCGGTGGCGGGGACGGCCGTACTCGTTGCGCCCGGCGTATTGGTGGGGACAAGCGGTGCGGTTTCGCCTGTGTCTGGGGTGGCGGTGGCTGGGGCCGGGGCGGGCGGCGGCGGGGCCGAGATGGCGCCGGATTTGAACGCCTGGCTCAATTCGGCCGTCAATCCCAGGTAAAACTCCCCATACGCCACGCTCGGCTCAATTTGCGACCCTTCCGGCCACTCGTTAAACGAGGTGATGATGAGCATGTCGGGCGCGCTGGCCGCCGCCCCGCCAAAACTGGCCCGGTAATAATCTCCATCAGCCCGGTCGCGGACAAAGGAGCGATCCCCCCGGCCCAGCAGCGAATCATCCCAACCGGGCATGGCGGTGGCGGCCCAATACTTGTACCCGCCATAAGCAGCGGCGGCGGCGCGGGTGTTGGCGGCCCAGGTAGCGGCCGTGCCTGCCGGGTTGTCCGACCAGGCAGTGTTGTACAGGTGCAGGCCGTCAAACGCATTGAGGAAGCTGGTATCGCCACCTTCTGCTATCCAGATGGTGTTGCGGTCGGGGTCAACGGTGTTGCGGATGATTACCCACTCGTCGGCGGTGAGCAGCCAGTTGGCCCAGAAAAAGATGACCGGCTTGCCATCTACCCGCAGGTAGGCGGGATGGTTGACGTGGGAGGATAATAAGGCGCGCAGGGCGGCGATGCGGTCATCGTTGTTGGCAAAAAAGGGGCTGCCGGTTTCAAAATCAACCGCCGCTTTGAAGCCGCTGGCGGATGCAATGTTGAGCAATGCCTGAAAGTTGGTTTCGGTCTGGTTGTTCACCGTTTCCGGGCCGTACCAGCTTTGCACAAAGCCGTCTATGCCGGCCGATTGGGCCTGGTTAACGTGCCGCTGGATGGTGGCGGCGTCCCAGGAGTTGTACGGCTGGCTGGGTTGGTATGGGGTTTTGTCCGGCCCAAAAGAGTCGGCGCTGAACCAGGCGTAGTAGAAGGCCAGCACCAGCCGGGTTTGCCCCTGGGATTGGACGGGTGACGGCCGTAACAGCAGGGTCAGCAGGACGGCCGTCAGCCCGAGTAAAACAACCCGCCGAAAGGAAGCCACAGAGGAAGGTGAGACCACAGAGGCGTCAAAACTTTTTCTCTGTGGCTTTTCGTTATTGAGAACCGGGGCCGACATAGCGGTACTCCAACGCCGGGGTGGTGAATTCGGTGATGACGCCCAGCAGTTTATCTGTTTCCGACTGGTTTAGCTGGGTGGCGGCCCCGGACAGGATTTGATCCAGGCTGGGGATGTGTTCGTATTCGACGATGCGCGGTTCGCCGACGATGCCGCCCAGGTCGGCGGCTTTGGCGATGGCGTCGTCCATGTTCCCCAGTTCATCCACCAGATCAATGGCCAATGCCTGCCGGCCGCTGTACACACGGCCGTCAGCCAACACGCGCACATCTTCCAGGGGCAGGTTACGGCCGTCGGACACCATTTGGATGAACATTTCGTAGGACTCATCAATCAGTCCCTCAAAAATCGCCCGATGTTCCGGCGTCATTTCTTCCCACATGCTGCCAATCGCCTTGTTGGGGCCGCTGGTGATGGTTATCACATCCACGCCCACTTCATCAATCAATTCCTCGGCATTGAACAAAGTCATGATGACGCCGATGCTGCCGGTGAGGGAGTCGGCGCGGGCAAACACATAATCGGTGGGCAAGCTGACTTGATAACCGCCAGAAGCGGCCACGCCGCCCATGCTGGTTACAACCGGCTTGTCAATTTCCTGAAGCGCCTCATAAATTTGGGTGGAACCGGTGACTGTGCCGCCGGGACTATCCACCCGCAGCACGATGGCCTTAACGGTGGGATCGGCGGCCGCTTTTTGCAAGTCGTCAATGATCACGCCGCTAATGGCGCCGGGGCCAAAATCATCTGCCGAGCCGCTGCTGATGACGCCTTCGACGCGGACAATAGCCACCGCATCGCCGACGCCGCCGCTGGCGGCGCTGCCGCTGCCCAACAGGGATAGGCTGCCCAGCGAGGCGGCGATTAAGATGGCGCAGCTGCATATCGGCAGCATAAAACCGACCACGACGCCCATCAACGTCCAGGTGGGCGTCCGATTCTTTTCTGGGCGACTTATTGGCGGTGGGGCGGGTGTAAAGGTTTCCTCTTCGTTCATTAAAATTCCCTCGACGTATTTCCCCGGAAACTCCGAGTTTAGAAATTCCTAGTTTCTGGGGAAATGAATTCAAACAGGCGAATCTTATCTTTGCCGGTGGAATTGGTCAAAATAGTTGTGCGATTTTTCATTTGTGATATGATCTCCAGCTTGTTATACGGCAACGACTAAAAACTACATAGTTTGTTCGCTGCTTTCCGCTCTTGAGTTTGAATCAAGGGCTAACTCTCCCCCGAGAAAATCCAAGGAAAGGAGGTATATAACACCGTGCGGGAGTATGAAGTCACAATTATTGTTCAGCCACAATTGGAAGAAGAGAAGCGCAAAGAGCTGATTGAACGTATCAGCAATTTGATCGCTCCGGATGCCACTGAGGAGACCAAGCCGGAAGAGAAACATTGGGGTTTGCGTCAACTGGCGTATCCGATCCGGAAACAAACGGAAGGGTACTATGTGCTGTTTGAAGCCAGTATCGATCCGGAACGGATTCGGGAAATTGAACGGGCCATGCAGTACATGGAAGATTTGCTGCGTTATCTGGTGATTCGGAAGGAGCAGTAACGGCCGTCTAGTACCAGTAAACAGAAGTCGGTAACCAGTTTTCAGTAATAATTACCAGAGGTAGCGCCCACTGAAAACTGTATGCTGATTACTGAAAACTGACGCTGGCAACGGCCGTCACAGGGTCAAATGTCTCGGGGCCTCAACAAAGTGATGCTCATAGGCCGGGTAGATGGCGAGTCTGAACTCAGACATACGCCATCTGGCCGAGCGGTGACATCCTTTGGCGTGGCTGTGCCGAGGCAGTGGACCTCTGCGGATGGGGAACAACACGAAGAAATGGAATGGTTCAATATCGTTGCCTGGGGCAGTTTAGCTGACATCTGTCACAAAAAATTGACAGAGGGCAGCCAGGTATACATTGAAGGACGTTTGCAAACCCGCGGTTGGGGAGACAGCACGGGCAAACGCCATTTCCGCACCGAGGTTGTGGCCCAGGAAGTCATCATTCTTTCCCACAAGTAAATTACGAGGCGATTACCAAGCCTGCGAGGTTTTGAACCTCGCAGGTTTGAGCGACACATTTGGAGGTAAAAATGGGATTCCGTCGTCGGAACAAAAACAGGAATTTCCGCCGTAAAAAAGTATGCGGCTTTTGCGTTGATAGAATTAAAATTGATTACAAAGAAGCGGATACGCTTCGTCGTTACACCAACGAGTTTGGCCGAATCAAACCGCGCCGACAAACAGGCACATGCGCCAAACACCAGCGGCGTCTGGCTATGGCCGTCAAGCGGGCGCGCCATATCGCCTTGCTGCCATTCGTAACCGAATAGTACCAGTGATCAGTAACCAGTAATCAGTTTTCAGTGGGCGTGCGCCAGAGGCAGACTGTATACTGAACACTGAACACTGAACACTGATTGCTGAACGAAGATGTGATATAGCATGGCAAAGAAGCGTACGCAACAGCAGGAAGAACGAAGCCAGCGGCAATCTCGTAAGGAGATTTTGCTGGCTCGCAAGCAGGCCAGGCAGACCCGCCAAATTCGATTGGCGATGGGTGTCGTGATTGGTTTGTTGGTATTGGTTTTTGTGGTTGCCGTTGTGAATGAACTGGTTTTGGCGCCCAATCGCGCCGTCGCCACCGTTGCCGGGGAGGAAATTACCTTCCGTGATTGGGAGCGGCGGGTGATATATGAACGGGCCAACCGCATTTTAATTTTAGAAACCCAATTGGAAGCCTTTGGCGGCGATGTAGGCATCATTCAGCAGTTTGGCGGCTCAATCATTAACGAGCTTTTAGACGCTGAGGGCCTGGGGCAAGATGTGCTGAACCAGATGATGGAAGAGCTGGCGGCGCAACAAGCGGCCGAAGCGCGGGGTATCACCGTCTCGGAGGCGGATGTGGACGCCAGCATCGGCGAATCGTTCTCGTTTTATGATGGCGAGTCGCCGACGGCCACGCCGACGGCCACCCAGACGGCCGTCCCCACACCTTCTCTCACGCCATTCCCGACGGCCGTCATCACTGACATCGTGCCCACCAGCGTCCCCATCCCCACTCGGACGCTTGGCCCCACCTTGACGCCGGCGCCAGCGCCGACGCCGGTTTCGGCTGAGAGTTTTCAAAAGCAGTATTCCGATTTCATGGCCCAGTTGAACGATTTGGGCGTGTCTGAAGAAACATTCCGTCAAGTCGTCCGCGCCCGGCTTTATACCGAGCGTTTGATGGAAGATTTGGCCGCTGAAAGCGATTTGGCGGAGGAAGGGTTGCACGTCAGCTTCTATTTACTTTCCTTTGATACGGAGGAAGAAGCGAATGAGGTGGCGGCATTGATCCAGGATAATGATTTTGTCACCATCTGGAACACGTACCGCAGCCTGTCGCTGGACAGCAATTCCGACTCGACAGTGGCCGCTACCGAGATTCTATGGCGGACAGAAGAAGAGCTAACCAATGCTTTTGGGCCGGAAATCGCCAGCATTGCCATGACGCTGCCGCCTAATGTGCCGGGCACGCCCATCGCGCAGGCGGTGGATGCGCAAACGACCCGTTACCATTTGTTGCAGGTGAGTGGGCGGGAGGTACGGCCGTTTACGGAGAGCGCCATCGAAAATGCAAAATTCCGTTTGTTGACCAACTTCATTGATCAGGCGTTGATCGGCGACTCCTCGCAGACTGAATTTTGGCGCAGCCGCGTTCCTACCACGCCGATTCTCGATCCTATTTTCCTGACTCAACCGACTCCGGCTCCGCAGGCCCCGCCGGTCATTCCGGCAGAACCGGGGAATTAATAATGAATTGTGAATTGTGAAGTAACGCTGGATGCGGGTAGCGCTGTCCCTTCGCATAGATAGTAACAAAAGGCCAGAATGCCCTGCGCGCTCTGGCCTTTTTCTGTGGGAAAGCTGATGGATGAACAAACCTGGTTGGAAGGCAGTATCGCTGTTTCGGCGGCATTGATAGGCAGAAGCCGCCCGATTTATGCGGTGTATGTGCAAAGAAATAAGTGGAACCGGGAAACGAGGCGGGTGCGGGAGTTGGCGACGGCCGCCGACATCCCGGTGGAGTTAGCGGAGCCAGCGTTTATTGCCGAGCGCGCCGCCGGCAAGACGCATGGCGGCGTGTTGGCGGCGGTTGGCCCCCGCCAGATGTTGGCGCTGTCTGATTTGTTAGTGGGGGAGGGACGGCCGTTCATCGTGATGCTGGATGGCGTCGAAGACCCGTTTAACTTCGGCCAGGCGGTGCGTTCGTTGTATGCGGCCGGAGCCACCGGGCTGGTCTTGCCGCCGCGCAACTGGCTGTCGGCGGCCGGCGTGGTGGCCCGTTCTTCGGCGGGCGCGTCGGAACTGATGCCGACGGCCGTAGCCGATTCAGCCGCAGCCGCCGCCGACTATTTTCGCCAACAGGGGTTGTTGATCGCCGGGACTGCCAGGGAAACGGCCGTGTCCATCTACGATGCCGATCTCACCCAGCCCCTCTTTTTGTTGATTGGCGGCGAAAAGCGGGGCATTTCTCGCTCCTTCTGGCAAAAGGCGGATTTGCGCTTGACGGTTCCTTATGGACGAGCATACGGCCGTTCGCTGGGGACAACTGCCTCGACGTCGGCGCTCGCCTTTGAGGTCATGCGCCAACGTCGCCAGCGGTAAAAACCATTCGCTCATTCAGCGGCGGCGTGCTATAATTTCAGCCCGTTCCTTAAGAAAACACCCCAGGCGAACCATCTGTGTTCGCCTTTCTATTTGGCTTTGACCAGACATTCGATTTCTTATTCAATCATCATGTTGGCATATTCGACAGCGAGAAATCGGATGTCTGAATAGTCATGGAGCAAATCCCACTAATTTTGCCGCGAATTTCACGAACAAAAAGCGTTGCTGACCTTTGATCGTGCAAATCGCGGCCAGATAAACAATCCTCCTGGAGGTTCCGAACCTCCAGGAGGATGATCTAAGGAGAAATCGAGTGAATCTGCACGAATATCAGGCAAAGCGGTTGTTTGCCGAACATGGCGTGCCTATCCCTAACGGCGAAGTCGCCTCCACACCGGCCGAGTCGCGGGAGATCGCCCGCGAGTTGGGCGGGCGCGTCGTGGTCAAGGCACAAGTTCTCACCGGCGGCCGGGGTAAAGCTGGCGGCGTCAAGCTGGCTAACGATCCCGACGAAGCCGAAAAAATGGCGTCCCGAATTTTGGGTTTGAACATCAAAAACCTCATTGTTCGCCGCGTTCTCATTGACGAGCAAGCGCCGGGCATTGAGCGGGAAATCTATCTGGCGGTTCTCATTGACCGGGCTAAAGGGCTGCCCATGATCATGGCTTCGGCGGCGGGCGGCATGGACATTGAAGAAGTGGCCGAAAAAACGCCGGAGAAAATTCTCAAAGTTCATGTCGAACCGGCATTGGGCGTTCGCAGTTACCAGACAACCTACCTGGCTTCCATGATGGATTTCCCCCGCGGGCTATGGCGGGATTTCCATAAGCTGGTGGTGGGTCTGTATAAATGTTTTCAGGCGAATGACGCTTCGCTGACCGAGATCAACCCGCTGGTCATCACCGGTGAAGGCAAGCTGCTGGCGGTGGATGGCAAAATGTCCATTGACGACAATGCGTTGTACCGGCATAAGCGGCTGGATGAGATGCGTGACTTGGATGAAGAACCGGTTTCCGAGCGAGAAGCGCGGATGAACGGCCTCAACTTCATCCAGTTGGATGGCAACATTGGCTGTATGGTGAATGGCGCCGGCCTGGCCATGGCCACGATGGACATCATCAAGCTGTTTGGCGGCGAACCGGCCAATTTCCTGGACATCGGCGGCGGCGCTAAAGCGGAGCAAGTGACCACGGCGTTACGTCTGATTTTGTCAGACCCCAAGGTGGAAGCGGTGTTGTTCAACATTTTTGGCGGCATCACCCGCGGCGATGAAGTGGCGCGGGGCATTATCGAGGCGTTGGAGCAGGTGAAGCCAGAAGTGCCGATGGTGGTGCGTCTGGTGGGCACAAATGCGGCCGAGGGGATAGCGATTTTGGCGGAAGCGAATATGAATACGGCCGTCACTCTCTCCGATGCCGCCCGGCAAGCGGTAGCTGCGGCGAAAGGTGAAGCGCGATGAGCATTCTAGTTAATAAAGAGACACGGTTACTGGTTCAAGGCATTACCGGCCGCGAAGGCGGCTTTCATACTCGGCAAATGATGGCGGCGGGAACCCATGTGGTGGGCGGCGTCACCCCCGGCAAAGGGGGCGAATGGTTCGACCCCGACAACGGCGGCAAACGAGTTCCGGTATACAACACGGTGAAAACGGCCGTAGAACACACCGGAGCCAACGCCTCCGTCATCTTCGTCCCGGCCCGGTTTGCCGCCGACGCTATCTACGAATCGGTGGACGCCGGCATCCCCCTGGTCGTCTGCATCACCGAAGGCATCCCGGTGCTGGACATGATCAAGGTGCGGGCCTATATGCAAAACAAACAAGCCCGGTTGGTTGGCCCCAACTGCCCCGGCCTCATCACCCCTGGCGAAGCCAAAGTCGGCATCATCTCGGCCTCTATCGTCAAGCCGGGCAACATCGGCGTGGTTTCCAAAAGCGGCACGTTGACCTACGAGGTTATCTATGCTTTGTCTCAGCGGGACATCGGCCAATCCACCTGCGTCGGCATTGGCGGCGATCCCATCAACGGCACCAATTTCATTGATGTGCTGCAACTGTTCGAGGAAGACCCGAACACCGATCAGGTGATCATGATCGGCGAGATTGGCGGCAATGCGGAAGAGCAGGCGGCGGCGTACATCGCCCAGCACATGACTAAGCCGGTGGTCTCCTTCATCGCCGGCCGCACCGCCCCGCCAGGACGACGCATGGGCCATGCCGGCGCCATTGTGGAAGGCAAGAGCGGCACGGCCGAAGGCAAAGTGGCGGCTTTACGCGAGGCTGGCGTGCGCGTGGCCGATCATCCTGACCAGATTGTGGACTTGATGGCGTAACCCAACGACAGTGAAAACGCACCCAAGTCGTGGTGTTAATGGCGTGAAACGTGATAAAGTCATCACGTTTCACGCTTTTTGTTAACTTGGCGAATAAATTCGCGGCGACGCTTACGAAGTCCACCTTCGTGGACTAAAGAAATACCATCAATTGGAATTGTTGGAGGACGAGCGAAGAGTTTTGCGATTCTGGAAACGTTGGCGGCGGCAGGTTGACCCTGGTTTGTTTTTGGTGATGGCGATTGCTTTGGCGGCGATCTGGCCTTTCATCGGCCGCGCCAGCCTGCCGCTGGGAACCGACGCCGAACTGCATGTCTTCCGGCTGGCAGAACTGAGCCATCTGGTGCGATCTGGGGAGTTGTACCCGCGCTGGGCGCCGGATTTTTATCATGGGTTCGGCTATCCCATTTTTAATTATTATGCGCCGTTGAGCTATTACGCCGCGCTGCCGGTGGAACTGCTGCCGGGTTTGAATGCGGTGGCCGGAGTGAAGGCGGTTTTTGTGCTGGGGACGCTGCTGGGCGGGCTGGGGGTGTATGGGTTTGTACGTGACAATTGGGGACGGTGGGGCGGGTTGGCGGCCGCGTCCCTGTTTTTGTATGCGCCTTATATCCAATACATTGATCCGCAGGCGCGGGGGGTGCTGGCCGAATCTTTTAGTTTTGGCGTGATGGCGATGGCGCTCTGGTTTTTGGATAAGGTGCGGCGGGGGCACGGCCGTTTCACCTGGTCGGCGGCTGTGGGATGGGTGACGGCCGTGATTCTGTCCCACAATTTGATGGCGCTGCTTTTCTTTGGCATGTTGTCGGCCTGGGCGGTCTGGCTGGTGGTGGCGGAGAAACCGGGGCGGACGACGGCGCTGCGCCTCTTTTCCGCGTTGGGGCTGGGGTTGGGGCTGGCCGCCTTCTTCTGGCTGCCGGTCATTTTAGAGCGGAACGCCGTCAATTTGAACACCCTCATCGGCGACGGCGGCAATTATGATTTCCGCACCCATTTTTTGACCTGGCGCGAGTTATTGTCCGTTTCCCGGCGGTTGGATTGGGGGGCGGCGGAACCGGCGTTCTCGTTTAATTTGGGCGTGGCGCAGTGGGCATTTGGCGGCGCGGCGTTGGCGCTGTTGGCGGCGGGGCGGGTCGGGCGACGGCCGCATCTGCTCTTCTTTGCCCTCTCGTTGGCGGTTCTGCTCTTTTTGATGCTGCCGGCGTCGGCCTGGGTGTGGCAGGCGGTTCCATTTTTGCCTTTCTTCCAATTCCCCTGGCGCTTGCTGGGGGCGACAGCTATCCTTCTCGCCATTTTGTCCGGGGCCGGGTTTGAAGCGGTTGTGGGGGAGGGACGGCGTGGAGCCTGGGCGGCGGCCGCGGCCGTGATTTTGCCCATCCTCTTGGGCCTGCCGCTGACCCAACCGGCGCCCTGGGATGATTTTGGCCCGGCCAACCTGTGGCAGATGTCCCAAATTGAGCAGAAGGGGTATTGGCTGGGCACGACTTCCACCGCCGATTACGTGCCGGTGACGGTGGAGATGACGCCGGGCCGCCAACCTTCAGTCGTCGCCCCCCTGGAAACGTGGGGGGCGCTGGATCGGGTGAATTGGGCCACCGTGCCGCCGGAGGCGGTGGTGACGACGGAGAACATCACACCGCTGCATGTGCGTTACACGGTGGATTCGCCGCTGGATTTTCGCCTGCGCCTTTTTTTGCTCGATTTCCCCGGCTGGCAGGTGAAGGTGAACGGCCGTATGATCGAAACGGAGTTGGGGACGCCGGAAGGGTTCATCGTGATTCCGTTGACGGCGGGCCAGCATGTGGTGGACGTGGATTTTAGAGACACACCGGCGCGGCAGTTGGCCTGGGGGGTGACGGCCGTTTCGCTGCTGGCGGCCTTGTTGTTGGCGCGGCGTTGGTGGGGAAAAGGGAGCGTCAGCCTCAGCTATGAACCCATCAAAACAGATGGGCCGATTTGGGCGGCCGTGTTGGGGGTGACAGCCCTGTTTGTTTTTGGCTTGAATCCTTCAGGCGTTTTGCACTTGTCTTCGACGGGGAATGAAGCGGTGGCGGCGGAGACGGCCGTGTTTGCCGATTTCGGCCGTCAGATCGCTTTAATCGGCTACACCGCCAACGGCACCGTTCTCCAACCCGGCGATGATTTGTCGCTCGCCTTTTATTGGAAAGCGCAGGCAAAGATAGACATCAACTACTCCGTGTTTGTCCATATCTTGCGGCCCGACGGCTCGCTGATTCCGCCCCAATCGGATAAACTCAACCCTGGCGACTTTCCCACCCGCCGTTGGACATTGGACAAATACGTGACGGATGAGTACCTGTTGTCCTTGCCCCCCGATTTCCCGCCGGGCCGGTACACCGTCGCTGTGGGGTTTTGGGTGTTGACCGAAGGGTGGCGTTTGCCGCTTCTGGATGAAAATGGGATGCAAATTGGCGACCGTTATGAGTTGTTTGATCTGGTGGTGGAGCCGTAACCGATGCGCGTGATCAGCGGTAGCGCCAGGGGGCGCAAACTCAAAAAAGTGAAGGGGGACTCCACCCGGCCTATCATGGATCGGGTGAAGGAAAACCTGTTCAATATCTTGGGCGACTTTGTGCCGGGGTCGCGCTGGTTGGATTTGTTTGGCGGCACGGGGCAGGTGGGCATTGAGGCGTTGAGCCGGGGGGCGGCGGGCTGCGTGTTTGTGGATTCGGCGCGGGCGGCGGCGCGGACAATGCGGGATAATTTGCGTCACACCGGGCTATCCGAGCGAGCCGAACTGATTCAGGGGGATGCTTTTGCCTATTTGCGCCGTCGGATGCTGCCCGTTTTTGATGTGATTTATGTGGCGCCGCCGCAGTACCAGGGGATTTGGCGGGAGGTGTTGGTTGAAGTAGATGCCCGGCCGTCCCGCTTGCTTGCCCCGGATGGCATCGTCATCGTCCAAATTGACCCCAAAGAGTATGAAGCTGTCTCCCTCAAAAATCTACTCTTGTATGACAGCCGCACCTACGGCAACACCCGCCTCGACTTTTACGAATCCTGGGACAAGTAGGCCAAAGTCGAGACGGGCATGATGGGGCAGAAACACCTCGTCTGCTGGAAGTTTAATTTTTGAGGATAACCGGCAGGAAAATCAGACGCTGGTCAAGCTCGTATGCGCCTATGTCGCAAAGCGTGAACTTTGGCCGGGCCACGCCCCGCTGATCTACGGTAACGGATTGACCGTCCGCATAGAACGGGTTGTTGCCGGCGCTGCTAAAGGTGCAGTTGACCAGCGGAATGACATCGAGTGCGGGGCTGGCAGCGAATAAGGGCAGGTAAGGCGGGTCGCCGGCCAGGTTTTTCAGCAGCGGATCGATGAGCGTCGCGGATTCAATCGCTCCTGCGTTTGGCGTCGTCGTGCCGTTGGGATCGCCATATTGATCCCCGACGGTGTTCGTATCGAAGTTAAAGTCGCCTACGGAGCTGATGAAATTATAGCCCGTTGAGGCGATGATCCCGTTGGCGCTGGTGATCATGTCAGGGGCTTTGGCCGTGTCATCAAAGTTGCCGGCCACAATGCTGTTGGTCATCGTAATGATGGCCCCATTTCGGGCGTGAATGCCGCCGCCGTTTCCCTCAGGATTGGCTGCATCTTCAGATCGATTACCATAAATAGTCACATTACTCAGCGTGGCTGTGGAATCAGCTTGCCGCATACCGCCCCCTTCTCCCAGGGCCAGGTTGCCAAAGATAGTGGTGTTGGCGATATTCATGGGCGCGGTTTCAGCATAGAGACCGCCGCCATCGTCATCGGCCGTGTTGTTGATGATGGCGCTGTTAATCACATTAACCGTGCCGCTGCCGCCAAAGTTGAAGATACCGCCGCCGCGGCTGCCAGTGCCGCCGGTTAATTCATTATCGCTGATGACGCTGCCCTGAATGTTGATATTCCCATCGCCGCGGTTGGCGATGCCGCCGCCGTCCTCGCCGAAGCCTGTGACCCGGTTGCCGCTGATGACGCTGTTCATGATATTCACCGTGCCGTCAGTATTGCTGTAGAGGCCGCCGCCGTCGCCCAACACCTCGGCGCCGGTCAGGGTGAGATTCTCGATCGTCACCGTGATGGTCGAGCCGGTGATGTAAACGACCCGGCCGCTGCGGATAGCATCCAGGGTGGTCGGGTTGGTATCGGGGTCTGACGGGCCGCCAAATCCCAGGGGATAACCGCCGCGGACGGTCACTGTCTTGCTGATATAGGCTATCTGTTGCAGGCTGCCTTTCGTCTCGGTGCCGGCGCAATAGCCAGCCACTTTAACCAGGTTGCCGCTGGCGGCCGCATCAACGGCCGTCTGCACATTGGCGTAAATGGTGCCATTACCGTCAATTTGGGCCTGGCAGTTGTTGACCACAGCCAGCGCCGAGCCGCGAGCGGCCGTGATGATTTGCGACGCGCTCAGTTCGGCTATGTTAAGAATGTGAGTCCCCCCGCCAACCCCGCCCATGATCGTGGCCGGGAACGAGACCGTTATCATAGAATTGCCGGCGATGGTGACATTCGTGGCTATCGTGGGCGGCGCGCCAACGACGCCGGCCGACGGAGGATCGATGATTATTGGCCCGGCCAGCGCCAGCGCCGCCGGAATCGTGTCTGACAAGATACCGCCGGTTACCGTCAGGGCGTCGTTGTTTTCCAGCACAATGGTGTAATTGATGGTCTGGCCGGCTGTGGGACCGGCGTCATCCACCAGCTTGGTCAAGGTGACGTCGGCGGTGGCTTCATAAGCGCCCATGTCGCAATTAGCGCCCTGGGGCCGGGAAACGCCCCGCTGGTCGGCGGTCACCGCCGACCCATTGGCGAACAAGGGGTTGCCGTCGCTGCTGATGTAGGCGCAGTTGACAGGCGGTATCTGTTCCAGGGCCGGGCTGCCGCCCATCAGGGGGTGGTAAGCAGGCAGCCCGGTGAGGTTGCCCAGCAGCGGGGCAACCGGGCTGCCGCTGGAGCCAACCAGGTCGCCTATGCCGCTGATGAAGCTTTCTGTGCCCCGATCCCCGATGAGATTGTAGCCACCGGTGGTGAGCGACCCGGCGATGTCCGGTTTCTCTGCGCCGGAGCTGCTGTCTACATTATCGGCGACCAGGCTGTTTTTTAGTGTGAAATTGCCGGTTGTCTGGTTATGAACGCCGCCGCCATCGCCAATACCATCGCTGTTGCCATCGGCCGTGTTGTCGCTGATGGTCACGTTCGTCAAATTAACCGCGCCGTCACTTCTGTTATTGATGCCGCCGCCATTGTTGGCCGCCGAATTGCCAGAGATGGTTGTGTTGGCGATGTTGGCAACCCCGGCGTTCCAAAGGCCGCCGCCCCAGTTGCCGCTGTTATTGGCGCGTATGGCGCTGTCGAGGATATTCAAGGTCGGCGTCAAAGGCATCATATTGAAGATGCCGCCGCCATTATTGACGGCCGTGTTATTCTGTATGCTGCTACTGAAGATGTTGATCGTGCCCCCGTTCGTAGAGCCGATACCGCCGCCGTCGTCATTGGCCGTATTCAAGCGGACAATGCTGTTGTTCAGCGTCGTCGTGCCGCCGTTGTGAGCGATGCCGCCGCCGTCCGTGGCGGCTTGGTTAAACCAGACAGTGGCATTGTTCAGGGTCAATGAGCCGCCGTCGTTCAAAATTCCGCCACCGTTGCCGGTTACTTTACCACTTTGAATAAAAACGTCATTTATTTCAACTGTGACGCTGTCGGTTATCACATGAAAAACACGGTCGCTGCTGTTGCCGGCAATGGTAACGCCTGCGGCGGAGTTGATCGTCAGCGAACTGCTGATATCCAGGTCGCCGGTGGCATTGTTGTCCTCGCCGGCGCCAACCAGGGTTAGCTGGTAGAAGCCAGGCGGTACGGAGATGACATCGGCGCCGCTGCCGGCGGAACAGGCGTCCACGGTCGTATCGGTATTCGCCGCCTGAATCGCCTCGCGCAAGGAGCAATCGCCGTCATTGTTTAGCTCGTCTGTGGTTGTGTTAACGACGATGTTGGCCAGGACGGCCGTCTGTCGGACGGCCGTTCGTTGGGCGGATGCGCCTGTTCCAGGTTGGGAGACGGCCGTGTCACACAAGCCGGCCTCTTCCTCCGCTTCGCTATCACAACCCACTTCCTGGATGGGAACCGGCGCGGCACCCTGATGGGCAAAGGCTCGTGCAGCCTCATTTGCAGAACCGAGCGATGAGAGGATGATGGCGATCATAACAAAAGCAAAAAGAGCGGGGATGATCAGTTGCCATTTTTTCATCTGTTTTCTCCAGGTTTGAGGAAGCGGCCTAAAGATGGGGAAACGGTGGGGAGGGATGATGCCCTTGGCGCACGACCACGAATAAATATATGGTAGGACAAATTGGCATCTTGTCCCAGATTCTTGAAGGCTGTCACTTCTATTTTACAATTTTACAATGCGTTTAGCAAAACGGCGTTTCTGCGCCAACAGTCTTGGCAAACGAACAGTGATTTTGCTGGCGCTGAAACCGCATCCAATTTATTCAGTTGTCCAGCGTGATTTGAATGACGCAGTAGCCGGTATCGCCGCTGCTGGCGTTGACGGCCGTCAAGCGAATGAGATATGGTCCCGGCTGCCAATCGGACAAATTGACGCTGCCCAGGAACCCGTTTTGCACACGCTGGTCAATGTCGCGGCCCAGGAGAGAGGCCCATTGGCCGCCGGTTTGTGGGCCATTGGCTTGCAGCCGGTACAACCCAAAATCTGGCGTATCGGCCGTGCCGTTGAAGGTGACGGCGCCGTTGACGATGGCGCCATTGCGCGGCTGGCTGATGTTGAGATCGGTGGTGCAGTCAACAAAGGGGGTGGGGGAAGCGCCGGGGGTGGGGGCGGCGGTGGCCACGCTTGGCGGCGTCAATTCTGAGCCGTCGGCTTCAGGAACGATGAGATCGGCCGGGTTGGCCAGAGTGATGGTGGGTACGGGGGGGGAAGTAGGGCTGGGCACGGCCGTTGGCTCCATGCCCTCCAACGGCGTTGGCGATGAAAGCGGCGTGCGAAAGATGTCCGGGGTTGGCGTGGGCGGCATCAGCGCTTCCGCCGGTAAATTGGGCGCAATCTGATTGTTTACATAAAAGACGAGGCTGACGACGGCCGTAAAAAACAACACAAACGCCAGCGAGCTGTTCCGAATCCGCTGTCCCCGTTCCCGTTCCAGGCCAAACAGCGCATACCGCAGTCCCCGCTGCGCTCGAATCAACTCGCTGCCAAACCAAAACAGACCCATCCCGCTGAGGATGTAAATCCAGACATCATTGCGGATGAGGAAGACGTAAATCGGCTCCATCTGGTTTATCGTTAAAGTTGGCGCAAGACGCCGCGCAGCAAAGCCGTCAAACGGGGGATGACGATTTGGCCTGTTTCCAAAACTTCTTCATGGGTGACGACGGTATCTGGTTTGGGATCGGGGTCCGCTTTATTGGTGATAGAGGAGATGCCCAGCGCCCGGATGCCGGCGTGACGGGCGGCGACCACGGTTGGCGCGGTGGACATGCCCACCGCGTCCGCGCCGATGATGCGCAGGAACCGCAGTTCGGCGGGGGTTTCAAAACTGGGGCCGGCGACGTAGGCGTAAACCCCTTCTTGTAAATCAAACCCTTCATCGGCGGCTGCCTGCCGCGCTAATGCCCGCAGCGCCGGGTCGTAGGGGAAAGTCATGTCGGGGAAGCGGGGGCCGATCGATTCGTCGTTGGCGCCGCGGAGCGGGTTATGGCCGGCTATCCCCGGCAGGTACAGGTGGTCTTTGATCAGCATTAAATCGCCGGGTGAGAAATCGGGGTTGATGCCGCCGGCGGCGTTGGTGACGATCACCGTCTGAATGCCCAAACGCCGCATTACCCGCACCGGCATGATGATTTGGGCCGGGGAGTACCCCTCGTAATAATGGGCGCGTCCCTGCTGCACCAACACGGTTTGGCCTTCTAGCTGGCCGATGACTAAACGGCCGCTATGTCCGTACACAGTGGAGACAGGCCAATGGGGGATATTTTCATAGGGGATGATGTCGGGATTTTCGATGGCGTCGGCTAGTTGGCTGAGACCGGAACCAAGCACCAGGCCGATTTGAGGGCGTTGGGATGTTTGTTGGCGGACGGCCGTGGCCGCCGCTTCAATTTGGGCAGGGGGAATCAAATCGCTCATAGCAATCCTCTAACCGAGAAATGGCGCCAAAAGCGCCGAATTTATGCGTCTTTGTCCTCGCTGGAGAGTTGGGTATAGATTTGCGTGGTGGAAATGTTGGCGTGCCCCAATAATTTTTGCACTTCTTGCAAATCGGTACCGCTGTTTAATTTGTGGGCGGCAAAGCTGTGCCGCAGCGTGTGCGGTGTCACTTCGGCGCTGAGTTCGGCTTCTTTGGCGTATGCTTTGATAATGAGCCATAAGCCCTGGCGCGTGAGTTGTTGGCCGCGATGGTTTAGGAAAATGGCGTCAACCTTTTTATCTTTTAGAAGGCTTGGCCGTCCTACTTCCAGATATGCCACTAAAGCGGCCCGGGTGGCTTCATCTACTGGCATCTCTCGCTGCAAATCATCTTTACCCGGACAGCGCAGCGTGTTGTTTTTTAGATCAATGTCTTGTTCACGCAACGATACCACCTCGGTCACTCTCATGCCGGTGGCGTATAAAACAGTCAGCAACGCGGAGTCCCGCAAATGCTTCGGCGACTTTTTTGCGGTCGGGGCTTTGAGGAGCCGTTCTACGTCATCAAAAGCGAGGGTTTTGGGCAGCCGCTTTTTGACTTTTGGCGAATCTACGCCGATGGTGGGGTTATGGGAAATCAGGTTTCGCTTGGACAAATAATTGAAAAATGATTTGACGGCGGCAACTTTGCGGGCCACGGAAGAAGAAGCGTAAGCCTTTTCTTTCATGTAGTCTACGTAGGCGCGGACTTCGTCAATGGAGACTTCTTCCCAATGTAGGGCGTTTGCCTGACGGCCGTTGGTGAGGAAAGAGACAAACTGGTTCAAGTCATTCCGGTAAGCGGCCGTGGTGTTGGCGGAATACCTGCGTTCTGTTTGTAGATACTTAAGGAAGGCGAGCAATTGTTTTTCCATCGCCTGATACTCCTGGTTGTAACCCGCTCACATTTGGCGTTTATTCGCGTAGGCAACCAAAATCCAGCTTGTGGGATACATTCCTTTGCAAAAATAAATGATACGGTTCAAAAGGAAAATCATGGGTCATTCGGCTGGGAGCAGATGCTGAACATCTGCTTACAAAAAGATTATGTAACTTAAATGATAGGAGCATTATAGCATTACTTTTCATAAGATCAAATCGAGTTCGACATAACGTGACAAAATAGGGGGGCGCCTGCTGGTGAAAACGGCCGTTTGCTGTTATGATTGTAGTGCCGTTTCCAAAAAATGAGAACAGCCCTGTTCCCAACGATACTTTACCATCCCACATTTTAGGAGAATTTATCCATGAGCACACATGAACCCACCCGTATTTTGATCGCGGGAGCCGCCGGACGCGACTTCCATGATTTCAATACCTCTTTTCGCAACAATAAGAATTTTCGTGTAGTTGGTTTTACCGCGACCCAAATTCCCAACATTGACGGTCGTCGCTATCCGGCCGCGTTGGCCGGGGAACTGTATCCAGAAGGCATCCCCATCTATGCCGAAGAGCAGTTGGAGTCGCTGATTCAGGAAAAAAATATAGACGACGTTATCTTTTCCTACTCCGATGTCACCCACGAGTATGTGATGCATTTGGCCTCCCGAGTGCTGGCCGCCGGCGCCGGATTCCGCCTGCTCAACCCGCGCCAGACCATGCTGAAATCCAGCAAGCCAATTGTGTCCGTTTGCGCTGTCCGCACCGGCTGCGGCAAAAGCCAGACCTCCCGGCGCATCCTAGAAATCCTGCAAAACGAGTTGGGGTTTGAGCGGGTGGTGGCGGTGCGCCATCCCATGCCTTACGGTGATTTAGCCAAACAAGCGGTGCAGCGATTCGCTGCCTACGAAGATATGGACAGGCATGAATGTACCATCGAGGAGCGTGAGGAATACGAGCCATACGTGGAGCGCGGCGCGGTCATTTACGCCGGGGTGGATTACGAGGCGATTTTGCGCCAGGCGGAACAAGAAGCGGACATCATCATTTGGGACGGGGGGAACAATGATTTGCCGTTCTACCTGTCAGATTTCCACATCGTACTGGTTGATCCCCATCGTCCCGGCCACGAATTGCGCTACCATCCGGGCGAAACCAATTTGCGTCTGGCGGCAGCGGTACTCATCAACAAGGTGGACACGGCCGATCATGCCAACATCGTCGCTGTCCAGCAAAATGTGCGCGCCGTCAATCCTCAGGCGGCGATTGTCAAGGCGGCGTCGCCGATTTTTGTGGATGATCCGGCCGCGATCCGGGGCAAAAAAGTGTTGGTGGTGGAAGATGGCCCCACGCTGACGCATGGCGAAATGGCGTATGGCGCCGGCGTGGTGGCGGCCAACTATTTTGATGCGGCGGAAATCATTGACCCACGGCCGTATGCCGTCCGCTCTATCGCCGCCACCTACCAGAAGTACCCGACGACCGGGGCGGTGCTGCCGGCCATGGGGTACGGCGGCGACCAGATGGCTGACCTGGAAGAGACGATCAATCGCACCCCGGCCGATATGGTCATCATCGCTACCCCGATTGACCTGGGCAAAATCATCAACATTAAGCTCCCCAGCCAGCGGGTGCGGTACGAACTGCAAGAAATCGGTCAGCCCACGTTGACGGATTTGCTGCGCCAGCGGTTTGGTAAATAAGCGGTATTCAGTATTCGGTAAGCAGTATTCAGTAATCAGTAAGCAGTAGGGCATGACTGAATACTGAACACTGAACACTGCCCCCGGAGGTAAGCGATGAGCCTTTTTAATGGAGAGCGACTGACAAACGAGGTGTTCAAGCTGGACATTGAGCGGATGCGGCGCGGGTGGTACTCAGACAAATACTTCGCCAACATTTTGCTGATGCTGCAAGGGGTCAGCCAAAACGGCGGCTACCAGGGGCAGTTTGCCCGCGACATTGGCCGCGATCCATTGGGGGTAAACGTGGGCGATGTGGCTGCGGAAGTGCAGTTTTTCACCCGGCGGCGGGGGCGGACGGTGGCAGTGGGGGTGGACAAATGTCTCGCCATGCTGCGCCATTGCACCGGCCATTTGGACAAAAACGGCGATTGGGTGGAGACGTGGCCCGATTTGCGGGTGACGGCCGTACACGATGGTTGTGTCACCCATTACCACGGCGATCCGACGCAAGTGCAGCCGGTGATCAAGGTGTACGGCCGTTACCGGGACTTTGCCCTGTTGGAAACGCCGATGTTGGGCATCCTCAGCCGCAGCAGCCGTATTGCCACCAACGTTTACAACGTGCTCAAAGCAGCCAAAGGGAAACCGGTGCTTTTCTTCCCGGCCCGGTTCGATTTGCACGAAGTGCAGGCGGCGGACGGGTATGCGTATGAGATTGCGGTAGCCCGTTTTAACCGGGATTATCAGGGGGCGTTACGGCCGTTTGTCTCCACCGACGCCCAAGGGGATTGGTGGGGCGGCGCTGGCGGCGGCACGGTGGCCCACGCCGCCATCGCCTGCTTTTTGGGCGACACGGTGGCGGCGATGATGGCCTTCTCCCAATTCGCGCCGCCGGAAGCGCCGCGCATCGCGTTGGTGGATTTCAACAACGATTCGGTGCAAGACAGCCTGCGCGTGATGCAGGCCATGTTCAGCCGCCACATCGAGCTAGTTGAGGCGGGCGACGAAGCCGAGGCCCGCCGCTATGTCCTGGCCGGGGTGCGGTTGGACACCAGCGGCAGTATGCGGGATGTCAACGTGCCGCCGCTGGGCGATCCGGCGCTGGATTTGGGGGTGACGCCCCGCCTCGTGTTCAACGTGCGCCAGGCGTTGAATGCTGCCTGGGAGAGCTGGAATTTGCCCGCCCGTCAGGCAGCGGCGGCGCAGCAATACTGCCGCCAGGTGCAAATTGTGGTGACGGGTGGGTTTAATCCTGACAAAATCAGCCGATTTGAAAAGCTGAATGTGCCGGTGGACGTTTACGGCGTCGGCTCCTCCCTGTTCCGTAACGACAAGGCGACGAACAACGATTTCACGGCCGATGTGGTGCGAGTGAAGATTGATGGCGTCTGGCGGGAAATGGCCAAGATCGGCCGTCGGGCTTGTGACAATCCGGATTTGCAGCCGGTGGATTTGGCCGGTTTGTAAATTCCCGTCTTATGTTTGTCTAACTTAATCGAGGTATCATTACGGCCGTTTTCCGACAAAAACCATCAAACCACTTTGGAAGAGGTATATCACATGACCACAGCAGAAAAGATTCCCAACGCTTATAACTTCAAGACCGAAGTTAAACAACTGCTCAACATCCTGGTGCATTCCTTGTACAAAGAACAGGATATTTTCCTGCGCGAATTGGTATCCAACGCCTCGGATGCGCTCACCCGGCTGCACTTTGAGACGCTGACAAACCGAGACATCTTCGACCCGGATGCGGAATTGGCGATTTACATCGAAGCGCCGGAAGTTGAGGATGACCAACCGAAGCGAATCATCATCAAAGATACCGGCATCGGCATGACCAAAGATGAACTGGTGACGAATTTGGGAACCATCGCCCAATCTGGCGCCCGCGAATTTTTGGCGAAGCTGGAGTCGGACGAAGAAATTGATCCCACCGATGTGATCGGCCAATTTGGCGTTGGCTTTTATTCGGTGTTCATGGTGGCCGACGAGGTGCGAGTGTTCTCGCGCAGCTACAAGAAACGGGCCAAAGCGGCCGTTTGGGTGTCGGATGGCAGTGAGCGGTTTACGGTGGAAACGGCCGAAAAACCAAATCGCGGCACTGAAATTCACGTCACCCTGAAAAAGGACGCCGAGGAATTTGCCAACAGTTGGAAGCTGAAGCAAATCGTCAAAAAGTACTCCGATTTTGTGCGTTATCCCATTTATGTGGATGGGGAGCAGGCTAATGAACAAGAGTCGTTGTGGCGGAAACGGCCGTCCGATGTCACCGAAGAAGATTACAAAAAATTCTACCAGCAAATGACGATGGACTTTGAACCGCCCGTCGCCGCCATCCACTTTGCCGCCGATGCGCCGGTTAACGTCCGCGCCATGCTGTTCATCCCGGCCAAACGAGAGCCGGGCATATTGGCCGCCCGCAAAGAGCCGGGCGTCATGCTCTACTCCCACAACGTCCTCATCCAGGAGTATTGCACCGACCTGTTGCCTGACTGGCTCAATTTTGTGGATGGCGTGGTGGATTCTGAAGACTTGTCGCTCAATGTCAGCCGGGAGATGGTGCAAAACAACCGCATCGTGCAGCATCTAGCCAAAACCGTGCGCGGCCGGGTTCTGCGACAGATCAAACGGCTGGCCGAAAAAGAGCCGGAAAAATACGCTCAATTCTGGCAGGAATTCGGCCGGGTCTTCAAAGAGGGATTAGCCACCGATTTCACCGCCAAAGAAGAGATTATGCCTCTCTTGCGCTACCCATCCTCCAAATCGGATGGTAAACTGGTTTCGCTTGATACGTATCTGGAAAATATGGCTGAATCGCAAGAGGAAATTTTTTATGTGCTGGCCGACGACGTGAAATCGGCCGGCCGCAGCCCGCACTTGGATCAGTTCAAGGAACGCGATCTGGAAGTGCTGTTGTGGGTGGACCCCCTAGACGCCTTCCTGGCGCCGATGTTGCCGGAATACAAAGGGAAAAAGTTGCGCAACATTGACGACGCCGGTTTGGAACTGCCCGATCAGCCGGAAACGGAAACGGACGATGACCAGAAGCCGGAACTGGCGGAGGCGGATTTCAACCGGTTTGTGGGTAAATGCGTCACCACATTGGGCGAGCGGGTGGTAGAAGTGCGCGAATCGAAGGTGCTGAAAAACAGCCCGGTGCGTCTGGTGTCGCCCCGAGACGCCCAAAACCGGGAAATGGACCGGATTCAACGCTTTATGGACAAGGATTATCAGGCGCCGAAGCGGATTTTGGAAGTTAACCGGCGGCATCCGCTGATTGCTGATCTGGCGCATCTGGTGACGAGTGAGCCGGATAACCCGTTGGTTCAATTGGGCATCGAGCAGTTGTATGAAAGCGCGTTGCTGCAAGAAGGGCTGCATCCCAATCCGGCGGACATGCTGCCCCGCATCCAGCAATTGCTGGAGATCGCCGCCGGGCAGGCAGTCACAGAGCCATCTTAAAATTTTGCCACAACCTTGATGCTGATTGATAAGGTGATAAAATCACGGCCGTTATGGTGAGGAAGTTTATTTGGTACACTCAAACCGGCAAGGGAGGCGGCTTCTGATGTTCGCCCTTCTCTGGCCAAATGCGGGCTATTTGCACCCAGATGGGTTCTTAACTACCCCGCCTCATCCAAAAGAATAGCGATGATCGAAACTCCCGCTTACCCTCTCAGGTACGGGAGTTTCTTCGTTACAGGAGACGTGTTTTGATGTCGAACCAGGCCGTTCCCTCCATTCACCGCATCCTCGTTAGCCCGCGCCGAGAAAACGGCCGCCCCCACCTCCAAACCGCCCATCAACTCGGCATCACCAACCTCACTGCCTGCCGCGTCAGCCGCCTCATCTTTCTGCAAGGCGACTTGACCGAAGCGGAGCTTCGACAAGTTACAGATACCCTCCTTGTTGATCCCGTGACCGAACAATCAACAATCAACAATCAACAGTCAACAATCAACGATAAACAGCCGGCAGCTCCACAATTCATTATTGAAACTTCTCTCCATTCCGGCGTCACCGACCCGCCCGCCGAAAACATACTGCGCGCCGCCCGGCGGCTGGGTATCACCCGCTTGCAGGCGGCGGCCACCGGTTGGCACTTTGAACTGGCCGGGGATTTGAGCGAAAGTGACTTGCACCGGCTGGCGCGTGAGGTGTTCGCCAACCCGGTCATCCAGCACACGGCCGTCAACCATCCCATCGCGCCCCCCTTTCTTCCCGTCCAGCCCGTTGACGATACCGTAGAAACCATCCCCCTGCGCCATGCCGACGATGAAACGTTGACGGCCGTCAGCCGGCAGCGGCGATTAGCGTTGGATTTGGCCGAAATGCAGGCCATCCGCGCCTGGTTCCGCCGCGAAGGGCGCGATCCCAGTGACGTGGAACTGGAAACGCTGGCGCAGACGTGGAGCGAACATTGCGTCCACAAAACTTTCAAAGCCACGATTGAGTACACCGGGCCGGACGGCAAACCCGAAACCATTCCCGGCCTGCTCGATACCTATATCCGTGCCGCCACCGAAAAAGTGGACAAGCCCTGGGTGTACTCCGCCTTCGTGGACAACGCCGGTATCATCGCCTTTGACGAGCAGTTTGACCTCGCCTTCAAAGTAGAAACGCACAATCACCCCTCGGCGCTGGAGCCGTTCGGCGGCGCTAACACCGGCGTCGGCGGCGTGGTGCGCGATGTGCTGGGGGTCAGCGCCCGCCCCATCGCCAACACCGACATCCTCTGCTTCGGCCCGCCCGATTTGCCCGCCGAGCAACTGCCGCAGGGCGTCCTCCATCCGGCGCAGGTGGCGGACGGCGTGGTGCAGGGCATCGAGGATTACGGCAACAAGATGGGCATCCCTACCGTCAACGGCGCCGTCGTTTATCATCCCGGCTACACGGCCAACTCGCTGGTTTACTGCGGCTGCCTGGGCATTTTGCCCCGCGATGCTCACCCCACCGAACCGCGAGCCGATGACCTGATCGTGGCCATTGGCGGCCGTACCGGGCGGGACGGCCTGCGCGGAGCCACTTTTTCCAGCATGGAGATGGACGCAGCGACGGGCGAAATCGCGTGTACGGCCGTGCAAATCGGCCATCCCATCATGGAAAAGCAGGTGCAGGAGGCGATCTTGCGCGCCCGCGACGAAAAGCTGTACACGGCCGTCACCGACTGCGGCGCCGGCGGGTTCTCCTCGGCGGTAGGCGAGATGGCGGAAAAACTGGGCGCGCGCGTCCAACTTCAAGCCGTCAAACTCAAATACCCCGGCCTGCGCCCCTGGGAAATCTGGCTTAGCGAGGCGCAGGAGCGGATGGCGCTGGCCGTGCCGCCGGACAATTGGCCCCGCTTGCAAGCCATCTGTGCCGGGCAGAATGTGGAGGCGGTTGAACTGGGTGTCTTCACCGGCGACGGCCGTCTGCGCATCTTCTACGGCGACAAACTGGCGGGCGACCTGGCGCTGGACTTTTTGCACGATGGGCTGCCGCCCCGCCTTTTGAAAGCGAGATGGGAGGGGAGAGACAGTAACCAGTATTCAGTAAATAGTAATCAGTATTCGGCGGGTCGCGCGGGTGAGGCGTTGTTGGCGCTGTTGGCGCATCCAGATATTCGCAGCAAAGAGGCCATCATTCGCTGCTACGACCACGAGGTGCAGGGCGGCACGGCCGTCAAACCCCTCACTGGCGTCGCTAACCGCGGCCCCGGCGACGCGGCCGTCCTCGTCCCCCAACCGGCCCAAATCCAAAATCCAAAATTCAAAATCCGCAATCAACGGGCTGTCGCCCTGGCCAACGGCATCCGCCCCCACTACACCGCCCTCGACCCGTACCGGATGGCGTGGGCAGCGGTGGATGAGGCGTTTCGCAACGTGACGGCCGTCGGCGCCGACCCGGATCAGGTGGCGCTGCTGGACAATTTCTGCTGGGGTAATCCCAATCTGCCCGACCGGCTGGGCGAGCTGGTGCGCTGCGCGCAGGGGTGTTACGATGCCGCCGTCGCCTACAACGCTCCCTTCATCTCCGGCAAGGACAGTTTGAACAACGAGTACACGGGGGGAGACGGCCGTAAACACGCCATCCCCGGCACGCTGCTCATCTCCGCCCTGGGTATTGTCCCCGATGTGAGCCAGACGGTGACGATGGATTGGAAGCAGGCGGGCAATCATATTTTCATCATCGGCGACACCTGGGCCGAACTGGGCGGCAGCCATTATCAGCAGATCGGCGGCAGCGTGCGCTCCCAGCACAACGCGGCTCCCCGTCCCGTCGAAAACGGGTTAGATCGGATGCGCGCCCTGCATCAGGCCATCCGCGCCGGGCTGGTGCAATCCTGCCATGACTGTTCCGAAGGCGGGCTGGCGGTGGCGCTGGCCGAGATGAGCCTGGCCGGCGGCCTCGGCGCGGAGATTCAGCTCAATCGCGTCCCCCGCCACGAATGGGCCGCCTACGCCGATGACGAAGCCATCCTGTTCTCGGAAACGCTCTCCCGCTTCCTCGTCGAAGTGCGCCCAGAAGACGCCCCCCGCTTTGAGCAGATGATGGCCGGGCATCCCTACAACTGCATCGGCGTCATCGGCGGCGGCCGGCTGCGGCTGGCGGCGATGAACCCGGCGGCGCGGGGGGCGTACTTGGTGGATGTGGCGGTAGCGGCGCTGGCGGCGGCTTTCAGTGGCCAGTGTTCAGTAAGCAGTGAGCAGTATTCAGTGATTGCTCAAAACCCAAAACTGAACACTGATTACCGAATACTGAACACTGGTAATCACCCCAAAGTTCTCATCTTGCATGCCAACGGCACAAACCGGGATCGAGATGCGGCGCTGGCGTGTGAATTGGCGGGGGGGCGGCCGGAGATCGTGCATGTGAACCAGCTTTTGGCCGGGGAACGGCGGCTGGCGGATTATGCCATGCTGGTCATTCCCGGCGGCTTTTCCTATGGCGATGATTTAGGGGCGGGGGCGCTGTGGGCGCAGGATTTGCAGTGGGGATTGGGGGAGGCTCTGCGCCGGTTTGTGGCGGACGGCCGTCCTGTTCTCGGCATCTGCAACGGCTTTCAGGCGTTGGTGAAGGCGGGCATCCTGCCCGGCCTGATCCAAAATCCAAAATCCAAAATCCAAAATGTGACGCTGACATTTAACGAGAACGGCCGTTTCGAGTGCCGCTGGGTCTGGCTGGAACCCGATCCGCAGAGCCAATGCCTCTTCACCGAAGGGCTGACCGGGCCGATTTACTGCCCGGTGGCGCACGGCGAAGGGCGGCTGGCGGCTCGGGATGAGGGGACGCTGGCCGCATTGCAGGTGGGGCGGCTCATTCCACTGAAATACAGTAACGAACAATCAACAACCAACAGCCAACAGTCAACGGTTAACTATCCCGCTAACCCTAACGGCTCGGTTCTTAACGCCGCCGCCTTGTGCAACCCGGCGGGGAATGTGCTGGGATTGATGCCCCATCCTGAAAACCACATCTTCCCCTGGCAGCACCCGCGCCACACGCGCGGTGAAGGGGGCGGGCTGGGGCTGAAGTTGTTCGAGAATGGGCTGAGGAATTGTAAATTGTGAATTTGAGGAGCGTTTTATGATGACACACGAAGAATTGTTGCAAGCGATCCCCCAGGCGTTGGCGACGGTGGATGTGCCCGGATGGGGGGAGAAGTTTTCGGGCAAGGTGCGGGAGGGGTACCGGCGCGGCGATCAGCTTTTGCTCATCACCACTGACCGGGTTTCCGCGTTTGACCGGGCGCTGGGGCTGATCCCGTACAAGGGGCAGGTGCTCAACCAGTTGAGCGCCTGGTGGTTCCGGCAGACGGCCGACATCATCCCCAACCACTTGCTGGACGTGCCCGACCCGAATGTGATGTTGACGGCCGTTGCGGAGCCATTGCCGGTGGAGGTGATTGTGCGCGGCTACATCACCGGCGTCACCAAGACCTCGTTGTGGACGTTGTATGCGCATGGGGAACGACGGCCGTATGGCATTCCCCTTCCCGACGGCCTGCAAAAGAACGATCCCCTGCCGGAACCGTTGATCACCCCGACGACGAAGGCGGAGCAGGGGCAGCATGACCAGCGGTTGACTCACGAACAGGCACGGGCGTTGCTGCCGGAGTATTGGGACGAAGTGGCCCGCGCTGCTGTGGCTCTGTTCCGACGGGGGCAGGCAGTGGCAAAGAAAGCCGGGTTGATTTTGGTGGATACGAAGTACGAGTTTGGGCTGGTACACGGCCGTGTTACCCTCATTGACGAACTCCACACCCCCGATTCCAGTCGGTACTGGATCGCCAACACTTACCGTCCCGGCGCGGAGCCGCAGAATTTTGACAAGGAGTTTTTGCGCAAATGGTTTGCCGAACGAGGGTGCCGGGGGGACGGCCGTCCGCCGCAAATGCCCGCCGACTTCATCGCCCAGGTCGCCGCCCGCTACATCGCCGCCTATGAAAAACTTACTGGCGAAACCTTCATGCCCGGCACACAACCCGTACCGAGTAGAATCAAAAGAAATCTGGCTGAATGATACGTTAAACTTCACTTCGAGGTTGTCAAATGGACTGAAGACTTCCCATCCTTATTTTTGTAATCAGTGTTGTTTTACTTATTTTTAGCATTACTGAAAAGAAGATACTTAATCGTCTTAAAGAAACAAATACGCCCTTGGTTGGGTGGGGTATTTTGTTCTTCATCGCAGCTATTTTTACCCTAGTTGCATTTGTCCCTTTTCTGGATTCGAATCCATTTGTTGGCACGGTTTTTTTGTTCATTTTGGTTGCTTTTTTGATGATCGGAGGTTCGATTTTGAAGCGAGAAAGAAATAAATGGCTGCATAAGAAATTTTTAAAGCGTGACAACGAGGAAGAAAGATCATGAGCCAAGAAAACATCTATCCGCTCATCCCCATCCTCATGGGATCCCGCTCCGACATGGCGCGCGCTCAGAAAATCGGCGATGCGTTGGCGGAACTGGGCATCGAATATGAACTGCGCATCGGTTCGGCGCACAAAGTCCCGGCGCATGTGTTGGAAATCCTGCGCCAGTATGAGGCGGATCCGCGACCCAAAGTGTACATCACCATCGCCGGCCGCTCCAACGCCCTGAGCGGCTTCGCCGACGCCCAGGTGATGGCCCCGGTCATCGCCTGCCCGCCCCCCTCTGCCAGCTTCGGCGGCGTGGACATCTTCTCCTCGCTGCGCATGCCCGGCGGCGTGGCCCCGGCGGTGGTGTTGGAACCTGCCGGCGCGGCGCTGTTGGCGGCCAAAATCCTGGGGCTGTCCCATCCGAAAATCCAGGAGCGGGTGGCAGCCTTGCAGGCGGCGAATCGGGAGAAGATTGTGGCGGATGATGAAGCAGTGAGCGCCGCTCCACGCTCTTAACCGGAGGTAAAGGTGGATTTATTGGCAGACGACAAATTCCATGACGAATGCGGCGTGGTGGGCGTGTATGCGCCAGGGCGGGCGGTGGCGCGGCTGGCATTTTTTGGGCTGTACGCCCTCCAGCACCGGGGACAGGAGAGCGCCGGGATCGCGGCCAGCGACGGCCGTATCGCCACCATTCACAAAGGGATGGGGCTGGTATCGCAGGTGTTCAACGAGGAAAATTTACGGCCGTTGCAAGGCTACTTGGCCATCGGCCAGACTCGCTACTCCACCACCGGCTCCTCCCATCTGCGCAATGCTCAGCCATACCTCATCGAAACCAGCCGCGGCCCGCTAGGCGTGTCCCACAACGGCAACCTGACCAACGCCCTCACCCTGCGCCAAAGCCTGCTAGCGCGCGGCGTCGGCCTCTCCTCCACCTCCGACAGCGAAGTGATCACCCAGATGCTGGCCGCGCCGGAGGGCGCTTGGGGCAGCGACTCAGACGCCGCGGCCAATGATCCCTGGGCGGCCCGGATTGGCGGCTTCATGGGCGTGGCCGAAGGAGCTTACTCACTCGTCATCCTCACCCGGCACGCCATTTACGCTGTGCGCGACCCGTTGGGGCTGCGACCGCTCTGCCTGGGCGAGTTAGAAAACGGGGGCACGATTGTGGCTTCGGAATCCTGCGCCCTCCACACTGTTGGCGCTCAATTTATCCGTGAAATCGCGCCGGGGGAGATTGTGCGCATCAATGGCAGCGGCGTCACTTCGTTTAACGGCCGTACCGCCGCTAAACGGGCCCTATGCATCTTTGAGTACGTTTACTTTGCCCGCCCCGACTCCTATTTTGAAGGGCAGGTGGTACACCAGGTGCGGCAGCAGTTGGGGCGGCAGTTGGCGCGGGAAGCGGCGGTCGAGGCGGACATCGTCGTCGGCGTCCCCGATTCGGCCACGCCGCACGCCATCGGCTACAGCCTGGAGTCTGGCCTGCCGTACACCGAGGGGTTGACGAAAAACCGGTACATTGGCCGTACCTTCATTCAACCGGACGATCATTTGCGTAAGGTGGGCGTGGCTCTCAAGTACAACCCGCTGACGACCAATTTGCAGGGGAAGCGGGTGGCGCTGATTGACGATTCGATCGTGCGCGGCAACACCGCCGGGCCGCTGGTGCAGTTGTTGCGCGATGGCGGCGCTACTGAAATCCATGTGCGCGTCGCTTCGCCGCCGGTGGCCCATCCTTGCTTCATGGGGGTGGACATGGCGGGCTACAAGGAACTGATCGCGCATAAGTTGGATTTAGAAGGCATCCGCCAGCGCATTGGCGCGGACACGCTGGCTTATTTGAGTTTGCCGGGGCTGGAAACGGCCGCGCGTGCTGCCACCGGCCAGATTAAGGGCTACTGCAACGCCTGTTTCTCCGGCAATTACCCGATTGAAATTCCCGACTGGCTCTTCGCCGATGATCGGGACAAAGTTATGTTTGAAAGTATGTGGGGGTAGGTGAAGGATGAAGGCAAAAGGCCGAAGGCAGAAATTGACGGTATTGGTGATCGGCTCCGGCGGGCGGGAACACGCCCTGGCGTGGAAACTGGCCCAATCGCCGCAAATAGGCGAAATTTTGGTTGCGCCGGGGAATGGGGGAACGGGGCTTGTTGGCCGCAACGTTCCCATCCCCGCTGCCGACATCCCCACTCTGTTGCAGTTTGCCGGGGAAAATAAAGTGGATTTGACCGTCGTCGGCCCGGAAGCGCCGCTGGCAGCCGGGATTGTGGACGCATTCCAGACGGCCGGTCTGCCCATCTTTGGCCCGACAGGGGTGGCGGCGCAGTTGGAAGCTTCCAAAGCGTTTGCCAAGCAGTTTATGCGCGAACACGCCATTCCCACCGGTGATTTTGCCGTCTTCACCGAATATGAGGCGGCCATGGCGTATCTGGCGCCGCACTCTGGCGGGGTGGTGATCAAGGCCAGCGGGCTGGCGGCGGGGAAGGGGGTGATCGTGTGCGATGACATGGCGGAGGCGGAAGCGGCATTGCGCCAAATTATGGTGGAAAAAGCGTTTGGCGCGGCCGGAGCCGAGGTGTTGATCGAGGAGCGCCTGTCGGGGCCAGAGGTATCGGTGTTGGCTTTCTGCGACGGCCGTACTGTTGTGCCCATGATCCCCGTCCGCGACTACAAACGCGCCTATGATGGCGACCGGGGGCCGAACACTGGCGGTATGGGCGTCTTTGCGCCGCCGCCGGATGTGGACGATGCGTTTTTGGATGAGGTAACGCGCGCCGTCTTGCAACCAACGGCGGCGGGCATGGCGGCGCGGGGCGCGCCCTTCGTCGGCGTCCTTTACGCCGGGTTGATGCTCGCTGAGTCGGGGCCGCAGGTGTTGGAGTTCAACTGCCGCTTTGGCGACCCGGAGACGCAGGTGATTTTGCCCATGCTGGACGGCGATTTGGCCGAGATTTTATCAGCCTGCGTCGAAAGGAGATTGTTGCCGCAGATGGTGGGCTGGCATCCAGGGGCGTGTGCGGCGGTGGTGATGGCGGCGCCCGGTTATCCGGGGACGTATGCCAAGGGGCTGCCCATCACTGGGCTGGATGGCGTGCCGCCGGATGTGATGGTGTTCCAAGCGGGCACGGCCGTATCCAACGATCAGCTTGTCACTAATGGCGGCCGAGCGCTGGCGACGGCGGCGCGGGGGGCGGATGTAGCGACGGCCGTCAGCCGCGCCTATGCCGGGGTGGGGCGGATTCATTTTGAGGGGGCGCATTACCGGCGGGATATCGGCCGGGGGGCAGAGGAGAGGGGATAGATGAGTGAACGTTCGGCTTATGCCCGCGCCGGGGTGGACATCGCCGCCGGACAGCGGGCGACGGAATTGATGAAGACGGCCGTGCAATCCACCTATGGCCCGGAGGTGTTGAGCGGCGTGGGCAGTTTCGGCGGTTTGTTTCGGGCGGCTGAATTGCAAGAGATGGCCGATCCAGTGCTGGTGGCTTCCACCGACGGCGTGGGCACGAAAACGAAGGTGGCGGCGCGGTTGAGCCGATGGGGCAGCATCGGCCACGACATTGTGAACCATTGCGTGAACGACATTTTGGCGCAGGGAGCACGGCCGTTGTTCTTCCTCGATTACGTAGCGTCGGCCCAACTCGATCCGGCGCAGGTGGCGGCGATTGTGAGCGGGGCGGCGGCAGCGTGCCGGGCGGCCGGTTGCGCCCTGCTGGGCGGGGAGACGGCGGAGATGCCGGGGGTGTACGCGGCCGGGGCGATAGATTTGGTGGGGACGGTTGTGGGCGCAGTGGATCGGGCGCGGTTGATTGACGGCCGCGCCATCCAGCCAGGCGATGTGATTCTGGGGCTGCCATCTTCTGGCCTGCACACCAACGGTTTTACCCTGGCGCGGTCAGTTTTGGACGGGTTGGATTGGTTGGCGGAACGGGCGGATTTGGACGGCCGCGCCATCGGCGATGCGCTGCTGGAACCGCACCGCTGTTATCTGGCCGATGTGGAAAAGCTGTGGGCGGCGGGGGTCGATGTGTGCGGATTGGCGCATATCACCGGCGGCGGGCTGGTGGACAATCCGCCGCGCATCTTTCCCGATGGCTTGGGTGCGAACATTCGCCGAGGAGCGTGGCCGGAGCCGCCTATTTTTCACCTCATCCAACAAACGGGAAAAATCGCCGACGCCGAGATGTTTCATGTTTTCAACATGGGGTTGGGAATGTTGGTCATCCTGCCGCCGGAGCAGGCGGAATTGGCGCAAGAGATTTTGTTGGAAACGGCCGTCGTCGGCGAGATGGCTGCCGGCATTCAAGGAGTCGTGATTCAATGAGTAATGAGCAATTAGCAATGAACAAAAAGCTCGTTGTGTTGATTTCCGGCTCTGGCACGAATTTGCAGGCGTTGATGGATGCGGCGGCGGACGGCCGTCTGGCGGCGCAAATTGTGCTGGTGGTCTCCAACCGCAAGGCGGCGTATGGGTTGGCGCGGGCTGAGAAGGCGGGGATTGAGCGGTTGCTTTGGCCGTTATGGCCGTATCGGGAAGCGGGCAAGAGCCGGGAGCAGTACGATGCGGATTTGGCGGCAAAAATCGCCGTTTACCGGCCCGATTTAATCGCGCTGGCCGGCTGGATGCACATCCTCAGCCCCGCTTTTTTGGATCAATTTCCGGGGCGGGTGATCAATCTACACCCGGCGCTGCCCGGACAGTTTGCCGGAACCCGCGCTGTCGAGCGGGCCTACGAGGCGTTTCAGCGGGGCGAAATCAGGCACAGCGGCTGTATGGCGCATCACGTCATCCCGGAGGTGGACGCGGGGGCGGTGATTGTGCAGGAAATTGTGCCCATCTTGGCGGAGGATTCGCTGGCGGATTTTGAGGCGCGGATGCGCGAGGCGGAGCACCGGGTTTTGCTGACGGCGGTGGGGAAACAGTTAACAATCAACAGTTAACAATCAACGGGCAACTTCCAACCACCAATCACCCATCCAGGGGGAGCGTCTGGCGCAGGTGGACGCTTTCCTCGTCCCGGTCATATTCGGCAAAGCCGCAGCGTTGGTAGAGGCGGATGGCGTCGTCCCAGTCGTGGTTGGTTTCGACGAGGAGGGTGTGGTATTGGCGGGCGACGGCCGTTTCCCGTAAATGTGCCACCACTGCCTGCCCAACCCCCTGCTTGCGTTCGTCCGGCTTCACTGACATACGCGCTAAACGGCCCACGCCGGGCGCTTCCTCAAGCAGCGCGCCGGTCCCGACGATCTCCTCATCTTTCTCGACGACGACGAAATAGCCGCCGGTGTGGACGATCATCTGTTGAATGTCGTCCAGATCGGGGTTGCGGGCCGGGTCAATCCAGCCGAAATGTTCGTCCAGACCGTTGAGGACGAGGTCTTTGACGGCGGATTGGTCGGTGGGGCGGAACGGCCGTATGGCGTAATTTTTCTCGCTCATTTTGCGGTGATAATTCTAACAGATTTCTGACGAAAGTGGGTATTGACAATCATGACGCAATGCGTTATAGTACGGCTCGTAACGCGATGCGTCATAAAAATAAATCAAAAACAATCCCGGAGAGGTTAATCATGTTAAACGAACGAATCGAAAAAGTACAAGGACAATTTGGAGCAGTTTACGGCACAGTCAGCGGCGCGGCGCACAAAGCATTTCAGGTTGGCCTGGGCGTCTTCACGCTAACCCAGGAGCAAATTGCCGAATTGCTGGAGAAAGGGCTGGATTTCACTGATCAACTGGTGGAACGGGGCGACAAGGTTCAGACCAACGGCCGTGAGCGCGTCAATCAGGTAGTGGACGGCCGTCGCAGCCAAGTGAAAGAGCTGGCGCAGAAGGTGGAAACTTCCTTCAACGACGCTGCCAAGAGCGTCCTGGATCGCGCCCAAGTGCCGACCGCCGACAGCATCGAAGCGCTGACCAAACAGGTCAATGCCTTGAGCAAAAAAGTGGACGAACTGAAGAAAGCGCAGACAAAAGCAGCGTAATCGCTGCTGTTTTCGCCTCCTTTTGTGAAAGCCTGTGGGATTTTCCCACAGGCTTTTTTAGTTCTGGGGAATTCGTCTAAACCAGACGGCCGCGCGTATAAGCTAGTGTAGTGGGCGGAGCGTTTTTGACATCACGAATGTTTACGGAATAATTGTCTTAATGGATGAAGCGAATCCCGGCGTCAACCTCTCTCAATCTGGCATAACCAGCCTGACCACCGCCATTGTGAGAACGGTTGCTTACAGCGATGTGTTTAATTATCCGTTAACGGCCGGACAGATGCACCGTTATCTGGATGGCGTGCCGGCGCGGCTGGCGGATGTGGAGCAGGCGTTGGCGAACGGCCGTCTCATTCCGCACACACTCAGCCGCCGGGATGATTATTTTATGCTGGCGGGGCGGGAGGAGATCGCGCCGGTGCGGCAGGAACGAGAGGCGATTTCCCGCCGGTTGTGGCCGCGCGCGGTGCGTTACGGCCGTCTCATCGCCCGCCTCCCTTTTGTACGCATGGTAGCTGTGACTGGTTCGTTGACGATGAACAATGCCGATTCTCATGCGGACGTTGATTATCTGGTGGTGACGGCGAACGGCCGTGTCTGGCTGGCCCGCGCCTTCATCATCGCCCTGGTGCGGCTGGCGCGGCGGGATGGCGTCGAGTTGTGCCCCAATTACATTTTGGCCGAAAATGCGCTGGCTTTTCCCGATCATAATTTGTACGTGGCGCATGAGGTGACGCAGATGATCCCGCTTTCCGGCCTGGAGGTGTACCGCCGGATGCGCCAGATCAACAGTTGGACGGCCGCCTTCTTGCCCAACGCTGTCGGCCCGCCCCGGCTGCCGTCGCAAACCCGCCCTGGTTTCTGGCAAAAAACGGCGGAACTGCTCCTGGGCACGGCCGTTGGCGATGGGTTAGAGCGGTGGGAAATGAAGCGCAAAATTCGCAAGTTTCAGGCTCAGGAAACGGCCGTGTCCGAGACCAACTTCTCACCCGATTACTGCAAAGGCCACTTCGACGCCTACAACCGTCCCACGATGGATGCCTTTCAATTAACAATTGCCAATTCGCAATTTACAATTTCGATATGAACATCCTCTTCGGCCAATCCTACTACCTCCGATTCGACCCTAAATTATACCAGGCCATGCAGCCCTACCCGCCGCTGGGCACGATGTACGCTGCCAGTTTCATGCGCCAAAAAGGGTACAGCGTGGCCTTGTTCGACGCCATGTTAGCCGAGTCGGCACAGGAATGGGCAGAAGCATTGGATAAGCACCGCCCCCGCTTTGCCGTCATTTATGAGGATAACTTCAACTACCTCTCTAAAATGTGTCTGCTCAACATGCGCCAGGCCGCCTTCACCATGATCGGCATGGCCCAAGCGTTCGATTGCGTCGTCATCGTGGCCGGTTCCGACGCCGCCGACCATGCCTCACAATATCTGGAGGCTGGCGCTGATTTCGTCATTCGCGGCGAAGGCGAAGAGACGCTGGCGGAACTGATTGAACAATTAACAATTAACAATGAGCAATTAACAATTAACAATGAGCAATTAACAATTAACAATGAGCAATTAACAATTAACAATGAGCAATTAACAATTAACAATGAGCAATTAACAATTAACAATGAGCAATTAACAATTAACAAATTGCTGGCTGTTCCAGGGATTGCCTTCAAAGCGAGCGGGGACTCGGCGAGTGGAAACTCATTCACAATTCACAATTCACAATTCACAATTCATTGTTCTCCTCCTCGCCCGGTGATGCGCGACATTGATCGCCTGCCGTTCCCGGCCTGGGATTTGGTGGATGTGGAAAAGTACCGGCGCATCTGGTATGAACGGCACGGCTATTATTCGATGAACATGGTGACGACGCGGGGGTGTCCCTACCATTGCAACTGGTGCGCCAAGCCGATTTGGGGCCAGCGTTACAACTCCCGCAGCCCCAAAAATGTGGCGCAGGAGATGAAATGGCTCGGTGACACTTTTGACCCCGATCATATCTGGTTCGCCGACGACATCATGGGCTTGAAACCGGGCTGGTGGTCGGAATTGACCCATCATTTGCGTGAACTGGATGTGTCCATTCCCTTCAAATGCTTGAGCCGGGCGGATTTGATCGCGCGGGATGCGGCAGAGGTGGAGGCGCTGGCGGCGGCCGGGTGTAAGATCGTCTGGATGGGGGCGGAGTCCGGTTCGCAAAAAATCTTGAATGGGATGGAAAAAGGGACGACGGTGGCGCAGATTTATGAGGCGGCGCGGCTGCTGAAAGGGGCGGGAATCCAGGTCGCCTTTTTCTTGCAGTTTGGCTACCCTGGCGAGACGCGGGCGGATATTGAACGGACGCTGCAAATGGTGCGGGATTGTGCGCCGGATGATATTGGTATGTCGGTTTCCTACCCGCTGCCGGGGACGAAGTTTTATGAGAATATAAAATTGCAGTTAGGGGAGAAGCAGAATTGGACGGATTCGGCTGACCTGGCGATGATGTACCGGGGGCCGTTTACGACGGCGTTTTACCGGCAGTTGCACGTGACGCTGCACAAGGAGTTTCGCTCGCGCAAGGCGTGGCAGGCGTTGAGGCAGGTGGCGTCACGGCCGTCCCGCTGGCGGCGTCATCATCTGCGGGAATTGGCGGCGACGGCGTACCGGTTGGCGACTCTGCCCCTGGCGCGGCGCAAACTGGATCAATTGGCGGCTATCCCTCACGAAGGGTTGTCCCCCTTGCCTCACATGAGCCTGGAAGAAGCGGCACGGCCGTCGCCGCAGGGGGATAGAGATTGAGTATGGTTTCCTGCCCCTTGTCATCCGTGTTAAAATATCCTCATGAGTAACCCTGTTCAACTCAAATTAGAATTGCCACAAGATGTTTTTTCCGCTTTACGGCAGGAACCGGAGGCGTTTGTGCGTGAAATGCGTCTGGCAGCGGCCGTTAAATGGTATGAGATAGAACAAATCTCGCAATCTAAAGCGGCCGAAATTGCAGGCGTCTCACGGGCAGAATTTTTGGCGGCATTGGCTCGTTTTAACGTCTCCCCTTTCCAGAGTACATCTGATGACCTGATTCAGGAAGTCGCCAATGTCTGAGCGGTGGGTTGTTGATGCGTCTCCGCTCATCTTGCTGGCAAAAATCAATCGCCTGGATTTGCTTGACCAATTGAGCGTCTCTTTTGTCGTGCCGGACGCGGTGGCAGCCGAGATTTTGGCGGGGCCGCTAGATGATCCGGCGCGCCGTTTTTTAGAGACGGGGCTTGCCGTTAGAGTGGCTGTGCCGCCTCACCCTTTAATTGCGGCATGGGATTTGGGATCTGGGGAAACGGCCGTTCTCAGTCACGCCTTTACCCATCCGCCATACAAAGCGATCATTGATGATGGGGTTGCTCGTCGCTGCGCCCGCACATTTGCCATCCCCTTAGCCGGTACGTTAGCCATCATTCTGGCAGCTCGGCAGAAGCAGTTGATTCCCGCCGCCGTACCCGTACTTCAAACCCTGTTATCGCACGGTTATCGCATCAACGATGCTGTCTTGCGCCACGCTTTGCGAGAGACCGTTGGTGAAAGGTGGCCATAACCGGCGTATGTTGCGAGTGGCAGATAGCGGGTGGCGTGTTTAGAGGCCACGCTTGCTGCTCGCTACTGCTTACGTCAACCCCGTGAAATCCTGAAGACCTTTAATTTTCGGCATGGACAAGCAATTTGAAGCAGTCTCCGCCGCCTTTTCGCGCAAGGCGGGGGTGTATGACGCTTTTGGCGAAGGACACCAGAACCTGACGCGGATGCGGCGCAAGGTGTATGACCACATTGGCGGGTTGGTTTTGCCCGGCGGCTATCTGCTGGAGTTGAACGCGGGAACCGGCCTGGACGCGGCCGAGATGGCGCGGCGCGGCTACTGGGTTCACGCCACCGATTTATCGCCAGAAATGGTGGCGCAGATTGAGCGGAAGATTGAGGCAGGGGGGCTGCACGGACGTCTCGCCGCCCAGCAATGTTCTTTCACCGACCTGGAACAGGTGACGGCCGGGCCATTTGACGCCATTTACTCCAACTCTGGCGGGCTGAACTGCATTGATGATTTGACGGCCGTCACCCGCCAACTGCCCCGCCTGCTCAAGCCGGGCGGCATCGTCACCTGGGTCATCATGCCCCGCATTTGCCCCTGGGAACTGGCGCTGACGTTCAAAGATTGGCGGGTGGGCACGCGGCGGCTGCGGCCCGGCGGCGTGCTGGCGCATGTGGAAGGGGTGCGCTTTCAGACCTGGTACTTCACCGCCCGGCAGGCGCGCCGCGCTTTTGGCCCTGGGTTTCGTCAGGTGAAGCTGGAGGGGCTTTCCGTCATCACGCCCACGGCCGATAACAAAACCTTCGCCGCCAACCATCCCCGCCTCTATCGTCAGTTGGCGCGGGGGGATGATTGGTTGTCGCGGAGACGGCCGTTCAATGGCTGGGGCGATTTTTTTATCTTAAGTATGCAGGCGGTGGGATGAAGGATGAAATATGAAGGATGAAGGATGAGGGATGAAGGCGGAATTGGCCTGTCCGATTTGTAAGACCCGGCTGGAAATTGCGGGAGATGAGGGGCGGTGCCCGCAGGATGGGCAGGCGTACCGGCGGGTGGAGGGCGTGTGGCGGCTGCTGCGGCCGGGGCGGGAAGCGCACTTCGCCCAATTCATCCACGAGTATGAGACGGTGCGTCAGGCGGAAGGGCGGGGCAGCGACGACCCGGCTTACTACCGCGCCCTCCCTTTCCAAGACGTGAGCGGCCGTATGCCCGCCATGTGGCAAGAACGCGCCCGCTCGTTTCAAACGCTGCTCTCTGGATTCATCCTTCATCCTTCATCTCTCATCCTTGATTTAGGGGCGGGGAACGGCTGGCTCTCTTATCAATTGGCGAAACGGGGGCATGGGGTGACGGCCGTTGACCTGACTACCAACCGTTTCGACGGCCTGGGGACGCACGTCATGTACGACGCCGAATTTCTGCCCGTCCAGGCGGAGTTTGATCATTTGCCCTTCACTAACCGGCAAGTTGACCTGACCATTTTCAACGCTTCTTTTCATTACTCGACCGATTATGCGGCGGCGCTGGCTGAGGCGTGGCGGGTGACGGATGGGGCGGTGGCGATCATGGACACCCCTGTTTACCACGATTCCACCAGCGGCCGCCAAATGGTGCAGGAGCGGGAAGCGTTGTTCCAGGAAAGATACGGCTTCCCTTCCAACGCCGTCGCCAGTGAAAACTTCCTCACCTATCACCGGCTGGATGAATTGGCGGCCGAACTGGGGGTGCGTTGGCGGCTGTTCTGGCCGGTTCCCCAATGGCGCTGGACAGTGCGGCGGTGGCGGGCGCGGCTGCGCCGGCAGCGGGAACCGTCCCAATTTCCCCTAATCGTGGGGACAACGGTATAATAATTCCCATTGTCAACAAAACTAAAATTTATCTGAAGATTTGCCAGGTTTATAAACCGTGCGGGTCTAGATCGGAGGAATTCCCATGGCCCTGATTCCCAGCCTTTTACTGAAACAGCTTTACACCTTTGGCAGTTTGCAAAACACCGACAGCGGCATTCGCTTTTCTCTCAAAAACCGGTTGAGCGATGCCCGACTAACGGGGATTGAGAGCGTCAAAATTGATGGCAGGATGATTCCGTTAACGGCCGTTACCCTCGACCTGGGCAACGGGGATACCATCAACCCAGACATCCTCAGCCAACAGCCCTTTGCCTTCCCCCTGCGTCAAATCGTGACCATTTTAGCCGACAGCGAGCCACTGCCTCCCGGCAAGCACAAAGTTGAAATCAAATTCAAGACAGAACCGTTCGGCAAACTCAATCTCAAAGTCGAAGATTCCTTGTCCAAAAAAGATGAGTCGCGGATCAGCATCCCTCGAAACGATGCTGACGATTATGATGCTGACATCATCCGCACCCGGCAGAAATTTGTGGCGGATTTTACCGGCAAAAAACTGGAACACATCGCCCAATACTCTTTTGACCCGCACATCGCCAACGGCAACATCGAGCATTTCACCGGCGTCGCCCAAATTCCCATCGGTTTTGCCGGGCCGCTGCAAGTGAATGGAGAACATGCCCAGGGCGAATTTCTCGTTCCCATGGCCACCACGGAAGGCACGTTGGTCGCTTCCTACAATCGCGGCATAAAACTACTCAACCTGTGCGGCGGCGTCAAGGTGAGCGTGGTGGCGGACGCGATGCAGCGCGCCCCTGTTTTTGTGTTTGAAGATGCGCGTTGTGCTCGTGATTTTGTGGCGTGGGTGAATCAAAACATGGACAAAATTCGGGAAGAGGCAGAAGCGACCTCCAGCGTGGCTAAATTAAGCGAAATTGATCCTTATCTGGCCAGCAAGTTCGCTTATCTTCGTTTCAATTACACCACCGGGGATGCCGCCGGGCAAAATATGGTGGGGCGGGCTACCTTTGCCGCGTGCAGTTGGATTTTGGATCAGTATCCCGGCATCAAGCATTTTTATCTGGAATCGAACCTGGCCACGGACAAGAAAGCGTCGCAGGTGAACCTGATGCGGACGCGGGGCAAGCGAGTGACGGCCGAAGCGCTCATCAAGCGGGATAAACTGATCCAGGTGATGCGGGTGGAGCCGGAGAGCCTGACCTATCATAATGGCGTGGCCAATGTGGGCACGATTTTGTCGGGAGCCAACAACAACGGCGCTCATTCGGCGAATGCCATCACCGCAATTTTCATCGCTGCCGGCCAGGATGTGGCCAATGTGTCGGAATCCTCGGCCGGAGTGGTTTATGCGGAGCTGACGCCGGAGCGGGATTTGTACATTTCGATCACCATTCCCTCGTTGATTGTGGCCACGTATGGCGGCGGCACCGGTCTGGCGACGCAGCGGGAGTGCCTGGAACTATTGGGTTGTTATGGCAAAGGCAAGGTGAAGAAGTTTGCCGAAATTGTGGGCGGTGTGGCGCTGGCCGGTGAGTTGTCGCTGGCTTCGGCCATCTCTTCTTCGGATTGGGTGTCGAGCCATGAGGCATACGGCCGTAACCGCTAATTGGCAACGCGGATTGCCGAATGTAAATTGTGGAATAAACAAACGTGGCAGGTGAGAAACGCTCACCCGCCACGTTTTTCTTTCATGTTCAATGTCTTCTGACGCTATTCTGATTCTGATAATCCTGGCCGCCGCCATCGTTCTCTTTGCGACCGAATGGGTGCGGGTGGATGTGGTAGCCATCGGCGTAGTGGTAGCCCTGATGTTGTCGGGGGTGTTGTCCACGGCTGAGGCGCTGTCTGGCTTCTCGAACACGGCCGTACTCACCATTGCTTCATTGTTCGTGGTCGGCGGCGCCGTGATGCAAACCGGTCTGGCCGGCATGGTTGGCCGCCGGATTTTGCTGGTGGCTGGTACCAGCGAGTTGCGGTTGATGGTGGTGTTGATGACGGCCGTTGCCCTATTGTCCGGCTTCATGAGCGATACTGGCACCGTGGCCGTGCTGCTGCCGGCCGTCGTCATCCTGGCCCGCGAAGCCAAACTCAATCCATCTAAACTACTCATCCCGCTTGCTTTTGGCGCATTGTTCGGCGGCGCCATGACCCTCATCGGCACACCGCCCAATATCATCGTTAGCGATTTGCTCATCGAAAACAACCTGGAGCCGTTCCGCTTTTTTAGTTTTATGCCGATGGGGCTGATTCTTTTGTTGTTAGGTGTCGGTTTTATGGCAGTTGCCGGCCGCCGGTTGTTACCCGACCGTAAATTGCGGGTTACGGGACAGCCCATCGAGCATCCAGAGGCTTTGGTGGCTCATTACCGCCTGCCCGATAATTTGTTCCGGGTTCGGGTGCGCCGCCGCTCTCGGCTGGTAGGTTTGTCGTTGGCGGCGGCTGGTTTAGGTCGGGATTTTGATGTGATTGTGCTGGATGTGCTGCGCCGGGTGGAGCCGCGTCCTGGTTTTCGCCTGGTTCGTTCCCGTCAACAGCCGGTTAATGCGGTTCCGCAGAATGTGGCCCCGCAGCGGGTATCAGTGTTGCCGGGTACGGCCGTCATCGAGGTGGACGATGTGCTTTTAGTGCAAGGCGAGGCGGGTGCGGTAGGCAGCGTGGCCGCGGCCTGGAACCTGGGCGTCCAGCCCGCTCATGCAGATGACGAAGACGCCCTGATCACCGAAGAAGTTGGCGTGGCCGAAGTGGTGCTGCCACCCCGCTCTCACTTGATTGGACAAACATTGGTGAAGACCCGGTTTGGCAAACAGTATGGTCTGACCGTTTTAGGCATCAATCATCGGGGAGACGAAAATCGCCAAGATTTCAAAAATATTCCCCTGACTGTTGGCGATATTTTGCTGGTTCAAGGGCGCTGGCAGAACATTGTTGGGCTGCGGGAAAAACGGCGTGATTTTGTGGTGCTGGGCCAACCAGAGGCGATGATGGGCGCGCCCAATCAACAAAAGGCAGGGATCGCCTTGCTGGTTTTGTTGGGGATGCTGCTCATCATGATCGCCGGCGCTTTGCCCCTGGCGGCCGCCAGCATGTTAGCCGGGTTACTGATGGTACTTGCTGGCTGCCTGACAATGGACGAGGCGTATCAGGCGATAGATTGGAAAAGCGTAGTTCTAGTGGCGGGGATGCTGCCTATGAGCATCGCTTTGGAAAAGGTGGCTTTGGTGGATGCGGCAGCGCAAGGTTTAGTGTTCGGATTGGGTGGTTTTGGGCCGCGGGCGATCCTGGTTGGCCTCTTCTTGCTCACCTCTTTGTTCACTCAGGTGTTGTCCAATACGGCGACGACGGTGGTGGCGGCGCCCATCGCGTTGGCTGCCGCCCAAACGTTGGGGGTAGCCCCGCAAGCCTTTTTGATGGCGGTCGCCATTGCCGCTTCCATGGCGTTTGCCTCGCCGGTGGCATCGCCGGTTAATACCCTGGTGATGGGAGCGGGAAATTACCGGTTTGGTGATTACTTCAAGGTAGGGCTGCCTATGATTTTACTGGCGTTGACAGCGACGGCCGTTCTCTTGCCCTGGCTCTGGCCATTCTGATTTGAAAATTCATAAAAACAGGGTATGCTATTTATGATTGATTAGGTCCGTGTTGATCCGGCCGTTGGTTATGGCTCACACTGGAAAATAGTTTAGGAGATAGAAAGTTGGCGAAGAAATTGTATGTAGGGAATCTGTCGTTTCAAGCGACGGAAGAGCAGGTACGCGACCTGTTCGAGCCATTTGGGACCATTGAGTCTGTAGCCATGATCACGGATCGTGACACGGGCCGGTTCCGTGGTTTTTGTTTTGTGGAAATGTCCCCTTCGGAGGCCGACGCCGCCATTTCAGCCCTGGACGGACAGGAAGTGATGGGCCGGACGCTGCGTGTAAATGAAGCCCGTCCTCGTGAGGATCGAGGTGGTCGTCGCGGCGGCGGCAACCGAGGCCGTGGCGGCGGCAATCGCGGCTTTGGCGGCAACCGGCGGGATGATTTCCCGGACAGCGGCGGCGGCCGTCGCTGGTAATCGTTAGAGTACACATTGAGAAAAGACCGGTTTAGCCGGTCTTTTTTTGTGTCGGGCGAATGAATTCGCGGCGACATTTGCTAAGTCGATCTTCGCCGACTGAGGCCTAATTGTTGAGCAGGTTGGTGAGGCGGTAAACCTGGCGGCGGATGGCGGCGGCTTCGGCGGAGGTGGCGGGGCGGGGTTGGCCCCCAGGCTGAACGATAGCGGGAATGAGTTCGAGTTGGCGCACGCCATCCGCATCTAACCAGAGTTGGAGCACGGCCGTTTCCGGCGGCCCGGTGATATCAAACGCAAAGTTCCCCAAACTGTAGACGATGACGCCATTTTGATAGAACTCAATCCCTTGCAGGACGTGGGGGTGGTGGCCGATGACCAACGCCGCGCCTGCTTCGATAGCAGCATGGGCGGCGGCCGTTTGCGCTTCGCCCGGCGCTTCGATGTATTCCAGGCCGCTGTGCAACAACACAATGACTAAATCGGCCTGGATTTTAGCCTGGGCTACATCTTGTCGGATGCGCTCCGGATCAGCCCAGGCGACGCCGGGCGCATCGGCCGTCGCCGTCCAGTCGGCCGTGTCAAACCCGTTGCTGGCCTCCACCGGCACATGAACGTAAGCCAAAAGTGCCAGCCGGATGCCGTTGATTTCCTGGATGAGGGGGGCATGGGCGGCCGTCTCATTTTCCCCGGCGCCGATGGCGGCGATGTTCTGCACTGCCAGTAAATCGCGGGCTTGCAACAGCGCTTCCGCGCCGTAATCCATGGCGTGGTTATTGGCGAAGGAGAGGATGTCGAACCCGGCCAGCGCCAGAGCGGCAGCGGCTTCTGGCGGGGATTGGAAGGGGTATCGTTTTTCTTCTGGCGCGCCGGCGTCGCCCAGGGCGGTTTCCAGGTTGCCCAGAGCCAGGTCGCTTTGGCTGAGGATGGGCTGGAATTGGGCGAAGGGGAAGGTGAGGTCGCCCTGGGTCAAATACCAGCCCAGAGTGCGGGAGAGCATGATGTCGCCAACGGCCGTCATCGTCACCATTTCCTCATCCATTTCTTCGCGTAGCCAATGTGAGATGGCGGCCGCAACCTCCTCCAAGCCATCATCGGCCCGCAGCGACCAGGCGGTTTGCAAGGGATAATCGGGATCGGTGGGATGACGGCCGTCCACGCGCAGCGGTTTCAAATCCGGCGTCAGCTCGGCCCAGGGCATCGCGGTGACGAGCGGGCGGCCGTCTGACAGGATGGCGCGGGCGTCCGATTCGGTGACGTTTTCCCATTCGCTGGTGAAGGGGACGGCTAGAATCAGCGGCTCCTGATGAACGAGTTGGCCGCTTTCGTTGGCGATCAGCGCCACGTCTGCCAGACCATCGGCTAGATCGGCGGCGGGATCGTCGCTGATCAGCAGTTGCCATCGCCGACGGCCGCCGGTCGAGAGAGTGGCGATGGCGCGTTCGCCGGCCGTTTGCCATTGTGTGGGGACGGCGAATCGAATGAGGGGCATGGCCGTCGCCGTCGGCGTCGGCGTGACGGTGGGGGTGGGGGTGGGTACGGCCGTCGCCGTTGGCGGCGTTGGCGTCATGGTTGCTTGTTGAGCGGCAGCCGTTGGTTGTTGGCTGTTAACCGTTATCTGTTGATTGTTAATCGTTACTTGTTGGCAGGCGGCCAGGAGGACGGCCGTCATCAGCCAGAGAAAGCGGGCGGGTTGAGTGAAATTCATGGCAGGCAGGGGATGGGTTGTGTGTCCAATAGGTAGGCTGTTAAAAAAGTTTCGTTTTCGTACAGCAAGGTCGCCATCTCCACGCCCACAAAACGGTAATGCCACGGTTCGTAATAAAAGCCGGTCAGGTCAAAGGCGTCACGGGGGTAGCTGAGGGTGAAACCGTAGCGGCGGGCGTTTGCCAGCAGCCATTCTCCTTCGCTGGTTTGGAAGAAATAGGTGTGGAATTGCAGCGATTCATCGCCGGTGATCTCGACCAGTTCCGGCGAGGTGAAATCAATCGTTGTGCCCAATTGGTGTTCGCTGAATCCGGGCGGCGCGCTCAGAATTTGGGCGCGGTCCGGGAATTGATTCTGCCATTTTTGGTAGGCGATGGCCTGGGCGCTGTAACTGCGGTAGCCGGAGACGATGATGGGCTTCAGGCCGACGGCCTGCATGTCGCCCACCATGTTGACCAGCGGGGCGACGATGATCTCCCGCACTTCTGTGGGGTAGCCCAGGGTGATGTCTGCCGATAAGTAATCAGCCAGGGGAACCAGGTCAGAAGGCGCAAAATCGCGGCTGAGGCCGTAGCTGGTGGTGACGAGGGTTAACAGGTCGCCGCCGGGCTGGCGTTGGGCGCAAGGGGCGATGGGGGTGGCGGCGGCGGTGGGGCGGGGGGTGTTTGTGGGGGTTGCGGTTGGCGATGGGGCGGCGGTGGGCACGGCCGTCGGCGTGGCCGGGGGCCGGGGGGTGGGTTCGGCGGTTGGTGAGATGGTGGCGGTGGGGAGGACGGCCGTTGGCGGCGTAACCGCAGCCGCAGAAATGGGGGACGGCGCTGGTGGCTGGCAACCAATCAACCCCAACAAGAATACCGACCACCAGAGGTAAATAAGTCGTTTCTTCATGGATGCTGATTGTAGCTCGGTTTCAGTTTTGCCCAAAGAGTGATATAAAGATGGCAGGTTCGTAACCGAAGGCGGAAGTGGATGATGAATTTGCGGAATTTGTTTTGGCTGATCATGCTGGCGTCGCTTTGGGGGCCATCATTTTTGTTCATTAAAGTAGCGGTAGCGGATATTCCGCCCTTAACCTTGGTGCTGGGCCGCGTCGGCATTGGGGCGGTTTTGCTCACCCTGCTTTTGTGGTTTCGGGGGCAGCAGTTGCCTCGTTCCTGGCAGGTCTGGCGCCGGCTCGCTTTTATGGCGCTGGTGCAGACCACGATCCCTTTTGTCCTCTTCGCCTGGGGCGAGCAGTACATTGACAGCGCCCTGGCTTCGATTTTTAATGGGGCTACGCCGCTGTTTACGATTTTGCTGGCTCATTTTTTTGTGGCGGATGATCGGTTGAATCTGGCGAAATCTGTGGGGGTGGTGGTGGGTTTTGGCGGGCTGATTTTGTTGATACTGCCGGCGATCCAGACCGGGGTGACGGCTACCTTTTGGGGGCTGCTGGCGGTGGCGGCGGCCGCGGCCTTGTATGGGGCGGCCATGATTTATTCCCGTCTGCATTTGCGCGGTTTACCCTCTTTGGTTGCCCCTACTGGTCAGATGTTGATGACGACGCTGTATCTGCTGCCGCTGTCTCTTTTGTGGGAACGGCCGTACACCATCCCCATGCCCTCTCTCGCATCTTTTGCTTCCCTGGCAGCGTTGGGTGTGTTGGGCACGGCCGTCGCCTTCGTTGTGTTCTATCACCTGGTGGAAATTGCCGATCCCAGCTATGTCTCCATGGTGACTTACCTGATTCCGGTCATCGGCGTGATTTTGGGCGTAGCAGTGTTGGGCGAGCGGTTGACCTGGTTTGCCTATGCCGGGTCGCTGCTGATTTTGCTGGGCGTTTTGTTTGTCAATGGCTTGCCGGGATGGCGGATGGGGTGGCTGCGCCGCCCGAAACGACGGCCCGATTTTTCGGAGGGCAGTTGTGATTGAAGTGATCGAACAGATTGAAAATGGGATTGAACGGGTGATGGTTTGCGGAGTGGGGTTGGGAGACGCGCGCGCATTTCGCCGGAGAAACTTCACGCCAAAGTTGGGCCAGAGTCCCTGTGGGTATTGATGCAGCACAACCCTGTGCAATGGCGGCCGGCGCGGGATGTGAAGACGCCCTTGCTGTGGTTGGCTGGCGGCGGCGATAGCATGATCAAAGAGTCGTGGCAGCGGAAATCGGCCGCGCATTATGGGGCAAAGTATGTGATGATTCCGAATGAAGGGCATAATTTGATGATGGAACGCAGCTCCCGGCAAGCGGCGGAAATGATTCGAGATTCAGTAGATCCAAAATCTGCCACGAATTGCACAAATTTCACGAATTAAGAACGTGTTTTTCGTGTAATTCGTGGCATTCGTGGCGAAAATCTTGATCTACTGGGATTGGCTGTTGACGTTGGGTTTGGATTGAGGGAGAAGGGAGTAAGAGAAACGGCCGTCAACCCATCTAAGCGACATAGTTGAGAGGACCTAAACAATCAGGAAAGTCACATCTCGGTCAGACGGCGGCCTGGACGGTTCAAGTCAAAAGGCATCAGCCAACTGCCAGATGAAAAATAAACCATTTTGGTGTCCTCTTAAAAAGGAGTTCACCATGTTTGACTTAGCGGTTGTTTTCGTTTACACGTTTTTCCTGGGGGTGACGGCCGTCTCCGTCGGTACTATCTTAAAGCCATTGTTTAAAGATGACGAAGTCTGCCAAACCTGTTGATGAACAGGGTTGCGATTTGGAGAGTGGAGAGTGAAATCTCCACTCTCCACTCTCCGATCAACTACTCTTTGACGGTTTGCGTGCTGATGTCAACGCCGGGTCGAATCACTTTCTCATAAGCATCGAATTGGCGGGTGACGCGCATCCCCGCTTTTTCGTAGAGCCGAGTAGCCCCGGTCAGGCTGGCGGCGTCCACGCCCAGACCAACCCGCTTTTGCCCCCGTTCCTGGAAAATGCGGAAGGTGTGATGCAGCAGCGCCAATGCTAACCCTTGCCGCCGCCACGGCCGTCTCACGCCCAATTCATCCACAAACCCCATCTCTTTATCTTCAGCCAGATATTTGCGACAGAGGGAGACCCCGGCGATCTCGCCGTCGTCCGTGGCCAGGAACCAGAGCGCGGGATCATGCGCTTCGTCAGTTTCGTTCCAATGCCGCCACCGTTTGAGTTCCTCTTCCTCTTTGCTGGCTACAAAGCCCCAATGGTCTTTGAAAGCGTCCTCGATGGCGTGGTAGACGGCCGTTAAATCCGGCTTGTTGGCAAAGGTCATCACCTGGATATTTTCCGGCCAGGCGGGTTCCGGGATAGGCTGATCCAGTTCGATCTCCATGCGCCAGAAATGGCGGATCAACCTCATGCCTCGCTCCTGGAAGAGCTGTTTGGCCGGTTCATACCCGCTGAACGAGCCGCAGCGCATTGCTATCCGCGCCTCTTTTGGCGCGCGGGGGGTGGCTTGTTTCACTCGTTGCTCCGCCCAGTTTAAGAGGTGCGTGCCGATGCCCATCCCTTCAAACTCAGGGTGTACCCGGCCAAATACCCAGAGTTGGACGGGCGGATCGGCCAAATCCCACACCGCGATATAGCCCACGATTTGCCCATCCGGCGCGCAGATGACGCGGGTCGAGTTGTCCATATCAAATCCGGGGGTTTCCCACTCGTTTTTCATTTCGCTTTCGTCGGTATCCGGTTTGCCGATCATGAAATGAGCGCAAGTGTTGATTAACTCGGCCGTTTCGGTCACATCGCGCATGGTTGCCGGACGGGTGGCAAAACCCTCTGGAAGCCCTGTTTGTTTTTGTTTGACTGCTAACATAATTTCCTCTCGATTACTGTCTCGCTTGTTCAAATTTAATGTTTACGCCCAGTCGTTCCAATTCTTCTGGTAAGTTGGCAGCCGGGGTGAAGTGAACGGCCGTCATCCCCAATTCACGGGCGGCGGCGATGTTGTGGGCGAAATCATCAATGAACACACACTCGGCCGGTTGGCGGCCCAACCGGGCCATTGCCCGCTGGTAGATTTCTGGCCGGGGTTTCATGATCCCTTCCTCGGCCGAAACCACGATCAGGTCAAACGCATCGGCGATGCCGTATTCTTCGTTTAAAGCCCAGCGCAGGTTATCGGTGGCGTTGCTGATGACGGCCGTTTGATGATGGGCGCGCAGTTGGCGAATGAGGCTGACGAGCCGGGAATCCAGCACATCGCCCGCCCAAAAAGCGCGGCGGAAATCGCGCAAGCCTTCATGGGAAAGTTGTAACTGCTCGCCAACCCACTGCCACAAAGCATCGTTGCTGATCTCGCCGCGCTGCGCTTTTTGCCCCATTTTGCTGTTAAAAACGATTTGTTCCGATTCCCATTCGGCCAAACCTAACTTGTTTTCCAACGTGCGGCGGCTGCGATAATCTTCGGTGCGAATGAGAACGCCGCCAACATCGAATATAATTGCTTGAATCATCGTTTACTCCATTTTCAAAACAAAAAGACGTGGACTCAATGCCCACGCCTTTTCGCCATAAAAACAAAAAACCGCAGGCACTTGTTCGTGCGTTGCGGCAGAAGCTCGAATTATGTTAAGCTATCTGACGGCAGGCGCACTCCGACAAGGAACAAAACCATCGCCATTGTCGCTGAAAAAAATGGTATATATTTTTGCTGCCATTTTTTTCTCCTTCTATTCCGAATAGTCGCAGTTTGCCTGCGCCGGATAAACTTTAGCACAGCCAAATGGAGCGCGCAAACTCAGTAGATCTAAAATCCGCCACGAATTGCACAAATTTCACGAATTAAGAACGTGTTTTTCGTGTCATTCGTGTCATTCGTGGCGAAAATCTTAACTGAAACTATTCGTCCAACAAGATGACCGGCTCTTCGTAATACCGGAGGCGGCTGCGCGCCAACTTCTCCTCTAAAAAGCGGTTGAACCAGGCGCGTTTAACAGCCAGGGGGTCATTGCTTTTGAGACGGGATAGTTCGGCGTTGAGGCGCAATATCCGGCCAGGGATGACGAAGCGGGTCAGTCCGGCGGGCAGAAGTTTGCCCTGACGGGCGACATCAAAGACGGTTTCGGGTTGGAATTGGGGGAAGATGGCCACGGCCGTCATCTGCGGCAGTTGGGCCAGCAGGCGAGGCAAATCGGTGAGCAGCGTGCGTTCCACATGGCCCCAGGCGGTGTAACCGGCCACCAATTCATTCATCACATCCAATTGCTCGACGTCGGGCTGGGGTTGAACCAGGGTGGTTTGGCCTTCTCGATCCAGGAAGTAGCACAACCCGTTTTGTTCGCGCAGGGCGGTTTGGGCTTGTTCGCGGGAAACGGCCGTCCACGTCAGTCCGGGAATAGTTTGCAGATGGGCGAACAGTTCCGACGCCGGCCGTTCGCTGGAAATAGCATGATACCAGGTGTGCAGTTCAAATCCGGCCCGCTCCGGCGGCGCCACCTGGACGATGACGTGCGGGTAGCCCAACCGTTGGAAGGCGGTGAAGCGGGTAGCTCCATCTAGAATGATGTAACGGCCGCGCCAGAAGGTGGTGACAGGCGGGTTGACCAGACGGCCGTCACGCTCCAATCGCTCCATCAGCCGCGCCACCCGTTTGTCGTCAATCTGCTCGTGGGGCAGCACTTGTTCGATGGGAACCAGTTCCAGGGAGAGTGTTTCGTTGGCCTGCTTTTGCGTCAGGATTTGGGCGATTTGGCGGGCGACGTGACGGGCCATATCCCGCCGCTGGCTGCCGATGATGGCGGTGACGTGCGGGGCAACCAACGTTCGCGGGTGTTGGCGCAGTTTTTCATGGACAGGTGATGAGGCGACGCTTTTCGGGGGCAATGACGCTACGGCGGCGCCGGACAGATGACTGTTTTCCAGCGCGCCTAGCAGCGCCGCTTCGTCCACCAATTCGGTATGTCCAGTGTTGATGAGGCAGGCGGACGGCTTCATCCCGTTTAACTCGGCGGCGCCGATGATGGCGCTGGTTTCTGGTTTGAGGGGGACGTGCAGGCTGACAAAATCGGATTGCCGCAGCAAATCCATCAAATCGGCCGCCTCCGCTCCGGCGGAAAGGGCCAATTCCGGCGTCAGGCGGGGCTGATTAACCAGCACGTTCATGTCAAAGGCGTGGGCGCGGCGGGCGACCTGCTGTCCAATCCGGCCAAAGCCGACCAGACCCAGTGTTTTGCCCGCCAGACGGCCGTCGCCGCAATGGTTTGCCAGCATCAACATCTGGGACAGCGTGTGTTCGGCGATGGCCACAGCGCTGCCGGTGGGCGCGTGACAGACGGCGATGCCAATATCGCGCGCGGCGCTGACATCCACATTGTCCAGCCGGGATGAGATGACGCCAATGGCGCGTAAGTCGAATCCATACTCGATGATCTGGTCGCTGATGGCGGTTTTGTCGTCCACGATGACCGCCTGGTAGCCGCCGATGTGGTTGATCAGTTTCTCGCCGCTCAAATGGGGCCAAACATCCACCACGGCCGTTTCCGCCAACAACGCCAACGCCTGCTCATCTATCTCGGTGCAAACCAACACCGCCGCTTTCCTGGAATCGTCCGCCGTTTCCCGCTCTCCGCTCTCAGCTCGCTGTTCCCTGCTTCCCGCTTCCCGCTCCCCGCTCTCCGTCTCGCCGGCTCTTGCTCCCGCCCAAGACGAGTACACATCTACGTTGCCGCCGCTGAGGATGACGCCGACGCGCTGGTCAGACAGCGGGTATTGGCCGGTGAACAGCGGCGCCAGGGCCACGGCCGAACTGGGTTCTACGATGATTTTGAGCCGCGTCCACAGAAATTCCAGGGTTTGCAAGATGGCGTCTTCGCTGACGGCCGTCATGTCGGCCACATATTTTTGCATCACGGCCAGGTTGCGCTGGCCGATGAAGCGGGTGCGCAGGCCGTCGGCGATACTGTTGGGGACGGAGGGGAGGGTGTGGATACGGCCATCGCGCCAGGAGCGGTTGGCGTCATCCCCCAGTTCCGGCTCCACGCCGATGACGCGGCAGTTGGCGGATTGGCCGGCCGCAGCCAGGGCGCTGCCGCTGATCAAGCCGCCGCCACCCACCGGCACAAACAGCGCATCCAATTCTCCCACTTCGTCAAACAATTCCCAGGCGGCCGTGCCTTGCCCGGCGATGATGTGGTCGTTGTCATACGGATGAATGAGCCTGTACCCTTTCTCAGCCACTAATTTAGCCGTAATTTCTTCTCGTTCGATGGCCGGACAGGGTATGATTTCCGCGCCGTATCCGGCGGTGGCGGCCCGTTTGATGGCTGGCGCATCTTCCGGCATCACCACCACTGCCTTGACGCCCAACAATCTGGCTGCCAGCGCCACTCCCTGGGCATGGTTGCCGCTGGAATGGGTGATCACACCGGCCATCTTTTCCGCATCGCTGAGTTGGCTGATGGCGTTGTACGCGCCGCGAAATTTGAAGGCGCCAACGCGCTGGAAATTTTCACATTTCAAAAAAATCTGGCAGCCGGTTATTTTGTTAAGAGCGCGGGAGGTTAAAACCGGAGTGCGATTCACAATCCCGGTCAGGCGGCTCATCGCCTCAGAAATAACGTTGGGCGTCAAAGGGGTCATCTCGTTATGCGTCACCTGCGCGGTAAGAAACCGCGGCTACTTTTCATGGGTTTGATCATTTCGATGCGGCGGAAAGATTCAAAATAGCCAATGGCCTGAAAACCTTGCCAGACGGCGTCATCGGCTAAATTTTCGGTGACGGCATCCTGTCGTTTGTGCCGATCGTGGAGGGCGTAGAGCAAGTTGGCGGTCACTTCCACCGGATCGCCCTGGATGACTTCGACCAAAATGCGCGTTAATTGCAGCAACCCGGCGTGGTATGTCACCCAGCCTTTGCCGCCGTTTGCCATCTCGATTTGCAGGGCGGACAGGTTGCGCACGTTTTGCAGCGATTCGGATTGGTTGAGCCAATTGGCTGGCTGGCGACGATGGGCCAGCAAAATAAGGGCGTCTTCATGGTTCAGATTGGTGATGCTGGCGATGGGGCTGGGTTGAAAGCCGGTGTCAACGCCGGGCGGGCGGCGAGCGACGATGAGATCGCGGGTTTCGCTGAATCCATATTTGCGAAAGAGCCGGTGGGCGGGGTCGTTGCCTTTGATCACTTCCAACCAAACGGCATCTACGCCGTTTTGGGCGGAACGATCAATGAGCCATGTCATGATGGCGTTGCCGGTGCCTTTGCGTCGGCCAGAGGGGAGGACGCCGAGCCGGGTGATCCAACTACGGCCGTCTCGCAGTCCCAGCATCCCCAATCCCAACATCGTTTCTCCTGCCACAGCCACGCAAGAGCAGGGCAGATTGACATCGTATACATGGGCATATTCCCGCAGCCGCGCCACATTCATGGGCATGGGTACCAGATAATCTACCCGGGTCTGGTTGTAGGCGTCGGTCAATTGTTCAAATGTAAATTGATCTGCCGGAAGAACTTCCATAAGGCGTTGGCGTTGGTTGGGACGGCCGTGCAGTTAATCGTCGGTCGTAAGATATTTGGCAATTTCAGCCGGGAAGGTTTTGACGTCAATCGGTTTGGTGATGCAGCCGTCACAGCCATAACGCAGCGCCATTTCCAGGGCGGTGTCGGCGGGCCAGGCGGTGATGGCCACGATGGCGGCGTCTTTTAGCTCAGGCACCTGGCGCATGAGGGTGACGACTGTCTGACCATCAATATCAGGCAATCCCATATCTACCAGGATGAGGTCTGGCTTTTCTTCGAGAGCCATGTTGAAGCCGGTTTCGCCATCTTCAGCATGGAGCAGCCGGTAGTTGAATCGTTCCAATACACGTTCGATGAGGAGTTTGTTGGCGGTGTTATCCTCTATTTGTAAGATGGTTTTCATGGGGTTCCTCTGTAAACAGCCAGAGCTAGAGTGTAGAGCTAGCAGGCTGTCGGAGAATGATTTAATGGATACACGGATGATACGGATCTAACGGATTTACACGGATTTTCCCTTATTTTATCCGTGAAAATCCGTCCAATCCGTTCTGTCC
>JAJRVV010000141.1 GCA_024277135.1 Chloroflexota bacterium
TAGCGCCGCTTGCAGGTTGGGTTTGCTGTTATCGTAGTAGCGGGGGTGAAGGATGCGCACGGCCGTGTCATACCCCACCACAAATGTGCTTCCCGGATAGATGCGCGCTTTTTCCACAAAGGTGGGCGCGGCGCTGGCCAGTACCGGCCAACGTCCGGCAAACTGCGCCATCCGATCCACAATGAGTTGGGGCGGCAGGGGAGCTTTATCCACATTTCGCGCCGACAGTTCAAACGCAACCGCTTCGCCTGTCATGGCGGCGGCAACGCGGGACATTGAGAGATGGCCGTCGTGCAGGGGGTTGAACGCGCCGGACAAGATGATGCGGGGCTGGCTGCCCGGCTCATAGGGTCGGCCGTTGTCCCGCCAACCGATCATGGGCAATTCGCCAACGACTAAATCCCGCGCCAGTTTAGCAAAATCCGTTGTCGTCACCCGCAGTTGGTCGCCGGCAGTCATGGGCGCTTCCAGCCGGGGTTCCAGTCCAAACCCGGCGCAAAGCGCATTCAGCATGGTGCGGCTGACGACATCCTCCTCTCCGGCCCGGTCCCGCGTGCCTTTATCCAGATAGAGGCTGTACCCGGTCAGTTGTTCTGGCTGCCACAGGGCGATGTGCGCCCGGTGGTCTCCCCGCTTGGGCCGGTCGGTGATGATGGTGGCGGTGCAGGCCAAACCGGCTGCGGGAATATCTTGGCTCTCGCGCAGCCAGCGGGCGCGGGTGATGGCCCGCCCCGCCAGCAAACGGGCGGTGTCGGCCGTCACGAAACGGGCTGGTTTTTGGCCCAGAAATTCGGCAAACGCGGCTTCGCTGTAGGGCACGACCGCTTCCAGCAGGGTGCGGGTGGCGCCAGCCACGCTCAACAGATCAGAAAGGGCTTGCGTGCCGGCCCCGGCCGTCACCAGCACCAATTGTTGGGGGCTGTCGTGGATGGCCTGGATGAGTTGGCGGATGTCGGGGTTCATTGAATGGGAATGGCAGGCAGCGTAAAGGGAACAAACGAAAAATGAATGGCGTAGGGCAGGAAAGGGTTACACATTTGTTGCTTCTATCGCTTTGATGACTTGTTTAACAATTTTGGGATGAAGTATTTTAGCTCCATGAAAGGGAACGATGATTCTTTTGTTAAATTTCCTGTAAATGTGGTGGCTGCCCTTGGTTCTGATGAGCGAAAAGCCGGCCTCCAGCAGCAGTTTTTCGGCGTCTCTGGCTGTGAGGCGAAGTTGTTTAGGCAATGGCAACCTCCAATGTGGTGGTGATGACGGCCGTGCTTAACGCTTTTCGTATTGCCTCATTGGTCATTGTTTCCAGGTAAAGCTGAACGGCTTCCTCAATGTTCGCCATGGTTTCATCCAGCGTTTCCCCTTGTGATTGGCATCCCTCCAATTCTGGAGCATAAGCATAGTAGCCATCTTCATCTTTTTCGATGATAATCGTTGTTTTATAGGTCATTTTTCACCTCTGCCTCTGTTTTTCTCAATTATACATCAGGTTCCACTTTCAGAGCGGCATTGTAGGCTGATTCGGTGTTTGTGGGGTGGAATTGTAGCAGGAGAGGGCGGAAAGGGGAATGTGGCGTATGAAGTGCAGTTGAATATAAAAACGAGCGGATGTTCGATTGATAGTTCGAGTTTTGTTGATAAAAAAAAGGGGGTTCGGATGAACGCCCCTCTTTTTGATGCGTGTGTCAAACTGGCGGTTAGATTTGCCGTTTGCGGTAGTTGACATAGTTGGCTGTGCTGGAAAAATAGTACACGGCTAAAGCGCGCTTCATGCTATAATTATGATAAGATGACAAGGTGATGGGGTGATTCTGATCCGAAACGGAGATATGTAATATGCAAGTATACGCCTATAAACTCACAATGAAAAAAAAGGGAACGCTCACACTAAAAGATTTGCCTATAAATGCTGGCGAGAAGGTAGAGGTAATTATTATCCCCCGTTCAAGTCGCCATCTCGATAAAAAGCAGTATCCTTTTTGGGGGAAACCAATCACTTACCTGAACCCAACCGATCCGGTAGCTAAAGCGGATTGGGAGGTATTGCAATGATCGTGCTGGATACCCATATTTGGGTATGGTGGATTCATGATGATGCCCAATTAACCGACAAATACCGTAAAATCGTTCGGAACTATGAAGACGAAGGGTTGGGCGTCAGTGTCTTTTCTTGCTGGGAAGCTGCCAAATTAGTCGAATTAAAAAGGTTGATTCTTCATTGCCCCATTCATGAATGGCTGGACACGGCTCTACATTATCCGGGCGTACAATTACTCGATCTCACGCCAAAGATCGTCATTGAATCAACACAACTTCCGGGTAAGTTTCACCGCGATCCGGCCGATCAGATTATTGTGGCTACAGCGCGCGTCCATGACAGCCCGTTGTTAACAGCGGACGAGAAAATTCTCAAATATTCCCACGTAAAATTGCTGAAATAGATGAAAAAAGAGGGGGTTCGGATGAACGCCCCTCTTTTTGATGCGTGTGTCAAACTGTCGGTTAGATTTGCCGTTTGCGATAGCTGACGTAGCTGAAGCCGAGTAAAGCGGCGGCGAACAGGCTGGCGATGGCGAGGATGGTCGTTGTGGGTGTAAATATCTTCAACTTCACTATTGGAAAACTTGGCGGCAAAAACGGCCAGCGCCTAAACCAGCGCCAGTTCACGCACATGAAGAATTTCTCTTTCACGCATGAACCGGACATCATCTGGCGTTAATGTTAATACGGCGATGGTTTCGCCTTCTCCCGTGATAAATTCAACTTCATAGGCCATATTATTCTTGTATACATGCACAACCGCGCCGATGTCTCCTGATTTTAAGTCGTATTTTTCAATATCATGGGATAGTACGACTGTATCTAATTCGCGTATCATTTATTTATCTCTTCTGTAACTACTAAGCCCCTCTGGAATTTCACCACAAAGACACGAAGGCACAAAGAAAAACCGGGGATGGTCTTCGTTTCGGCCAAAAGCGAACTGTCATTCCCGCGAAGGCGGGAATCCACTTCCCCATCTCCATGAGGGCAGGCTCTGTAAAAAGATGGATACCTGCCTTCGTTACAGTGAGTACGCCTCCGGCTTAACTAACCGTAACGAGGAGTTACAGTGAGTTAAAACCTTCGTTTCCCTTCGATTTTAACTCACTGTAACTTTCGCAGGTATGACA
>JAJRVV010000142.1 GCA_024277135.1 Chloroflexota bacterium
CAGCTTCTGATCACAATGGGGGCAGGTTTCAATTTCTGGCTTATAGATATGTCGGGATTATATTTCCAATTGTTTAGCTCTTTTGGTCATGAATTCATCCTCCATACTCTGATGTGATGAATGCCCATGATACTAAAACTTTACCCTCGTGATACTTTTGCCTCAATGTGTTCTTTCATGCCGGGGAAGGCGGCCAGGGCGTGATGGGTACGGCCGTCAAACACCAGATGCTCGTACATTTCATCCGTCATGGCGATGACATCGTACTGTTGACATAAATCGGCGATGTGGGCCAGCTCGGCTTGGCTGAACACTTTCCCGGTGGGGTTGTGCGGAGTGTTGACCAGGATGAGTTTGGTTTGGGGCGAGAACAGGGCGGCCAACTCGTCGGGGTCAATGGCCCAATCCGGCTGGCGCAGGGTGTAGTAACGGGGGATGCCGCCAGCCATTTGCACGGCGGGCACGTAGGAATCGTAGGCGGGTTCAAACAGGATGACCTCATCGCCGGGGTTTACCAACCCCATGATGGCGGCAAAGATGGCTTCGGTGGCGCCGTGAGTGACGGTGATTTCGGTGTCGGGATTGACGGTCAATCCATACTGTTTTGCCATTTTGGCGGCGATGGCCTGACGTAATCGGGGACGGCCGTGTCCGGGGGCGTACTGGTTCACGTCATCCCGAATGGCTTGCACGGCCGCTTCTTTCAGAAAATCAGGCGCGGCAAAATCGGGGAAGCCCTGCCCCAGGTTGATTGCTTGATGCTGGTTGGCCAGCGCCGTCATCTCGGTAAAAATGGTGGTTCCAAATCGGCTCACTCGTCGCGCCATTTTGCTCATGTTTCACCTCGCCGGATGTTTTAGGTAGAATGTATCCCAAAGTGGCTGACAGGCAAGGAGCGTGAGTGATGAAATTAGTTGTTTCGTTAGGACAGATGGATGTGAAATGGGGCGATCCGGCGGCGAATCTGGCGACGGCGGCGGCGATGACGGACGAAGCTGCCCGGCGCGGGTCGGACGTGGTGGTTTTCCCGGAGTTGTGGTCGTCGGCGTATGATTTTGAAAACGCCGCCCAATACGCCGCGCCGCTTGGCCAGGGGATTTTTGCGGAGACGGCGGCGCTGGCGCAAAAGCATCAAATTTACATTTTGGGGTCTTGTTTGTCGTTGCTGGGGGAGGGGAAGTTTGGCAATACGGCCGTGCTGTTCGCCCCCGATGGTCAGATGGTGGCCGATTACAGCAAAACCCACCTTTTTCGCTTGATGAACGAGGAACAGTACCTGACAGCGGGAGATAAAGTGACGCTGGCGGAAACGGCGTGGGGGCAGTGGGGGCTGGCGATCTGTTATGATTTACGTTTCCCGGAACTGTTCCGCCAATATGCGTTAATGGGGGCCAATCTGGCCTTTCTGCCGTCGGAATGGCCCCATCCGCGGCTGGCGCATTGGCGCACGCTGCTACGGGCGCGGGCCATCGAAAACCAGATGTTCATGGCGGCTTGCAATCGGGTGGGGGAGCAGACTGGAACTCGCTTTTTCGGTCATTCGACGATTGTGGATCCGTGGGGGGAGATTGTGCTGGAGTTAGGGTAACAGGAGATGCTGACCACGGCCGTACTCGACTTGAGCTTGGTAGACAAGGTGCGGGCCCAAATCCCGGTATTCGCCGACCGGCGGGCGGATTTGTATGGATGAGTGTGATGGATGAAGGTGAACTGGATGAGTGATTCTCGAAAATGCCCTGAATGTAATCGGGAGATGTTTTTCACCGGCGACGGCCGGGCGCTGCTGTGCGACTTTTGCGGACACCGGCAGGAGATAAAACGGCGGCGGCAATCCCCGCAGGAATTGGCGGCCGGGCAAATGTATGATGAGAGCCTGATCGAAGACCCTGCTTCCTTTCGCAGCAACGTCCGCGATTTGCTGGGGCAGGGGGTGGCGGCGGCCAAAGCGGGCGACATGGACGAAGCGCATTTTTACCTGGCCTGGGTGCTGCGTTCCCAATCATCTGCCAAAGAGCAGGCGCAGGCGTGGCTATGGCTGAGCCAGGTGTATGATGATCTGGCGGACAAGCGGTTTTGTCTGGAGCAGGCGTTGGCGCAGGAGCCGACCAATGCCCCGGCCCGGCGCGGTCTGGCGGTTGTGGACGGCCGTCTGCGCCAGGAAGAAATCATCGATCCTGACAAGTTGACGCAAACAGCCAGCGAAACCCCGACCGCGGCCCAGGCCACTCAATTCATCTGCCCCCGATGCGACGCCCGCATGAACTTTGCCCCGGACGGCCAGACCTTGCGCTGCGATTACTGCGGCTATACCCAATCTCCGCAAACGATGGAAAAGGTGACGGTGGACGGCCGTTTCGGACAGGGCATGTTGGAGCAGGATTTTGTGGCCGGATTAGCTACGGCGCGGGGACATCTCCAACCCGTCAACATGCGGGTGCTGCAATGCCAGCGCTGCGCGGTGGAATTCACCCTATCGCCGGAAACGTTGTCGCTGACCTGCCCTTACTGCGATTCGGTGTATGTGACCGAAGCGGCGGAAACCCAGGCCATCATGCCGCCGACGGCGCTGGTTCCCTTTGCCTTGTCGTTGGGCGAGGCGGAGCAGGCGCTGCGAAACTGGTTTAAGGAACACAAAATCGCGCCGACTTCGATGACGGCCGTCACCGGCCTTTATTTGCCGGTGTGGACGTTTGACCTGAGCGGCGAAGTGGGCTGGTCGGGGTACGTGCGCCAGGGGGATGATTGGGCGTGGACGACGGGTTCACGGCCGCTGATTGAGGATGATGTGCTGGTTCCGGCCACGGATAAACTGCCGCCCCGTCTGGCAAAGGGGATTGGCGACTTTGATTTAAACCAGGTGACGCCTTATGATGAGCGGTATCTGGCCGATTGGCCGGCGGAGCGGTACCAACTGCCGCTGGCCGATGCGTCGCTCAAAGCGCGGCAGCGCGTCCTCAATTATTACCGGAAGAAGTCGTACATTTTGACCGGCGGCCGCACTACTCGTAATTTTCGCCTGAAGTCTACTAACCTCTTCATCGAATCATTCAAATTGATTTTGCTGCCCGTGTGGCTGACCCACTTTCGGGCGGATGAATTGGCGTTTGATGTGCTGGTGAATGGGCAAAACGGCCGTGTGCGCGGCGAACGGCCGCAGGGGGCGGTGGGTAAACTGTTCTCTTGGCTCAAAGGGGAGTGAG
>JAJRVV010000143.1 GCA_024277135.1 Chloroflexota bacterium
CTTGTCGGAAGAGTCGAAATAGCAACACGGGTAGAACGGATTGGACGGATTTTCACGGATAAAATAAGGGAAAATCCGTGTAAATCCGTTAGATCCGTATCATCCGTGTATCCATTAAATCATTCTCCGACAGCCTGCTAGGGCAACTGTTCCCGATTTCGTTGACCCGGCCCATCCCTTGTAGATGCTGTTTGTTCTTGCAGGTAGGTAAAGAGTTGTTCCAGGTTGGCAAAGCCGTATCGTTCACCTGTATGCGGGTTTTCCAGCGACGCCCGCCAGGGCGATGCCGCCTCTTCCCGCCAAATCCGAAGCAAACAGGCATAATAATCACGCTGCCGCTGATTCTCCATCCACTTTTCCCTTACTCACAATGGGTAACTTCCCTTACGTCATTGCGTTATAATGTGGTCATTGATACCAGCTTAACCATCAAACGATCAGAAAACGATCAGGCGACCTCTAATCAGGACAACATGAGCCACGGACTGCATATCAAGCTGCTGGGAGAAGTACAAATCAGCCTGAAGGGGAAGCCAGTAGCCGGTTTGCCCTCTCGCAAAGCCGAAGCGCTGCTAATTTATCTGGCTTGCCGCCAACGGCCGTTCTCCCGCGAAACGCTGGCCGACTTACTATGGGATGATCGCACCCAAAAACAAGCGTTAGCTAACCTACGCTCAATTCTCTCCAGCTTGCGTAAAACGTTAGCCGATTACCTTACCATCACCCGGCAGACGGTGGCCTTTAACCACGAGAGCGACGCCTGGCTGGACGTGAATGCGTTCACGGCCGAGCTGGACGCCAGCGAAATTCATTCCCACCTGAATCTGGAAGCGTGTGAACCCTGCATCCGCCGCCTGGAAACGGCCGTCAACCTGTATCGCGGCCGTTTTCTGGAAGGGTTCATCATCGGCGACAGCGCCGCTTTTGAAGAGTGGCGGCTGCTCAACAACGAACGTTACCAGCGGCGCGCCCTCATGGCCTGCCACCGGCTGACCCGCCATTACGCCCACCGCGGGAAATACAGCCGCGCCCTCAACTTTGCCCAGCGGCAGGTGGAATTGGAGCCTTATCGGGAAGAAGCTCACCGGGCGCTGATGAACATCCTGTCCCGCAGCGGCCAACGGAGCGCGGCCCTCGCCCAGTATGAAACCTGCCGCCGTATCCTGGCCGAAGAACTGGGCGTAGAACCGGGTCAGGAAACGCAAGCTCTCTACCGGCGCATCCGCGCCGCAGGCGAAACCAGCCCCCACAACCTCCCCTTGCAATTAACCCCCCTCATCGGCCGGGAAGAAGAGCTGCAGACCATCGGCGAGCGGCTGGCAAATCCTGACTGCCGCCTCATCACCCTGACCGGCCCCGGCGGTATGGGCAAAACGCGGTTGGCGCTGCAAACGGCCGTCGAACAGACGGGACTATTCCTTCACGGCGTTTTCTTCGTCCCGCTGACGGCCGTCAACAGACACCATCTGCTGGCAACGGCCATTGCCCAGGCGATCAATTGTCCTCTGAAAGGGGAAGCGGATTTACAGCGGCAACTGTTCGACTACCTGGCGGAAAAAGAGATATTGCTGCTGCTGGACAACTTTGAACATTTGATGGCGGGCGCGGCCTGGATTCCCCGCCTTTTGCAGGCTGCCCCTCACCTGAAACTCCTGGCCACTTCGCGGGAGCGTCTAAGTCTGCAAGCAGAATGGGTGATGCGGTTGGAAGGATTATCGCACCCGGTTGACGTGACGGCCGTTCCCCCCCACCGCTTGCCCGAATACACGGCCGTTCGCCTTTTCATCAAACGGGCGCAGCGCATCGCCGCCCGCTTCGCGCCTACCGCCGACGACTACCGCCACATCGCCCGCGTTTGCCGTTTCCTGCGCGGCGCTCCCCTGGGCATCGAACTGGCCGCCGGTCTGGCCGATGCGCATTCGTGCCGCGTCATCGCTGATGCAATCGAAACCAGCCCGGACATCCTGGCAACCTCCCTGCGCGATGTGCCGGAGCGCCACCAAAGCCTGCGCGCCGTCATGGAGCAGTCGTGGCGGCGGATGAATGGGGGCGAGCAGACCGTTTTAGGCAAACTTTCCGTATTTGCCGGTTCGTTCACGACCAAGGCCGCCGCCGCCGTCACCAACGCCCAACCCCGCCAACTGCGGCGGCTGGTCGACAAATCATTCTTGCACACGCAGGCAGCAGGGCGGTATGAACTGCACCCCTTGCTGCGTCAATTTTTAGCGGAGAAACTGGCGGCGGAGACAACCGCAACCGACGCCGTCGCCCGGCAGTACGCCGACTTTTACGTCGGATTCCTGGCCGGGCAGGGCGGCGGCGAAGAAGCGGAACAACGCGCCGCCATTCGCGCCGAGATGGACAATGTGCGCGCCGTCTGGCGCTGGGCCGCCGGGCAGCGGCAGACAGAGATGCTGAAACGCGCCATGCCCATTCTGCACGCTTTTTACAGCGCGCAAAGCTGGTTCCAGGAAGGGATTGACGCTTTTCAGTTTGTCATTGACCAGTTGAGCGGCAAAACGGCCGTCCCGCCGGAACATGCCTCGCTGGTCTGCGGCTTGTTGGGGCGTCAGGCGCGGCTGCGCATCCACATCGGCCAGATTGATGAAGCCCGTTCGGTGTTGGCCAGAGCAACGACCTACTTGAAACAGGTGGACAGCGCCGAGACGCGGGCGGCCGTGTTGGGCTACCTGGCAATTACCACATACTACGCCGGAGAGTATGGACGCGCGGCTGATTTAGCCGAGGAGAGCCTACGCATTGCCCAAGAGGCGGATGACGATGCCGGCATTGCCTTTGCTTTCAATTTTTTGGGAAGCTGCGCCAAAGCTCAGGGGGATTATACGCGGGCGCAGCAGCGTTTTGAGGCGGCGGCGCAGACGTATTACCGGATGGAAGATGGCATGGGGGCGGCGATGGCGTTGAATAACCTGGGCAATCTGGCGCAGGCAACGGGTGATTTTGCCGAGGCTAAAAGATATTACCAGGAATGCAGCGACCTCTTTAAGGAACACGAACACACGCACGGGGCGGCGACGACGCTGGCCAATGCGGGCAAGCTGGCGCTGAAGATGGGGAACTATGATGAGGCCAGGGAACTACTCAAAGAAAGCCTGGAATTGAAGCGGCAGATTCAGGACAAACGGGGCACGGCCGTCGCCCTGGCCACTCTGGCTGAAGTGGCGCTGATCACCGGCGATTACGCCGAAACGCGCCGCCTGCTGGGCGAAGCATTAAGTTTGGCGCAACAAGCAGGGGATGTCAAGCTGACGCTGGAAGTGGTGGCGGGAGCGGGGGCGCTGGCGCTGCGGCAGGGGCAGTTGGACACGGCCGCCCGGCTGCTGGCTTTTGCCCAACAACATCCGGCGACGGCGGAGGAGGTACAGGAGCAGGTGACGCAGTATGTCGCCGAACTAGGAACACTCCCGGATGAGGCCACGGCCGCTGCCCAAGACTGGGTCGCGCAAAAAACCCCGGCCGAAGTGGCGGCGCAATTTTTGTAATGGTTCAGCCAATTGGCTCAACCGGTTGCAAATCCGTTTGCGTGAAATCGTCGCCAACGAAAAGCAGCGGCATCCCCGACAATTTGGCGACGGCATAAGTCAGGCAGTCGCCAAAGTTCAGCCCGGCCGGGTGTCGTCCTTTGCCAAATTTGAGCCAGGCGGAAACGGCCGTTTCATAATGCGCTTCCGTAAATGGAATAACGACCATATTTGTCTCCTTCAAAAACCGCGTCAACAAACCGCGCGCATCCTGGTTTAGTCGGGCGGAAAGCATAATGCCGCATTCCGCCAGCGTGGGCGCGCCAATTCCCACCTCTGTGGCGTCGGCCAGCTTCTCTACCAAGTTTTCGTATCCCGGTTCCTGAAAGAAAATGGCAACAATTGCCGATGAATCAATAATCATACCCCCATCTCTCCAAAGCCAAGAATCGCTTCTTCTTCCGCTTTGCCGAGTTTGGTTCCCAGCAGATCGGCCGGAATTTGAGACCAGATTTCCTCATGCAGAAACGTGTTAAGCCGGTCGCTGTCCTGGGGCGTCACAAAGCGCAAGGCCAACCGCTGCTTCCGTTCTGCCAACGCTTTGCGCACGGCTTCGGTCTTAGATTCGCCTGTCATTTTCACAACATCATTCAACAAGGCTTCAACATCCTGATTTTTAATGTTTAGGGCCATAGTAAACCTCCAGTTGATGGCATTCTACACAATTCTACACCTTTCTTCAATTATTCTTTATTTCTTTAATATTGAGCAGGCAAAAAGAACGGCCGTTTGGGGGGGACGGCCGTTCTTTAAAAACTATCTAAACCTAAATCTAACTAAACCAACTCAGCCAACTTCTCCACCCGCACCGCCGCCACCTTCGTCTCTGGAATCTTGGCAATCGGGTCCAGCGCCGAACTCGTCAGCACATTCGTCGGCGCTTCCGGAAAATGGAAGGTCATCGAAACCACCCCCGGCAGGCAAATGTCGGTGACTTTGGCGCGCACCTCCAACTCGCCCCGCCGCGAAGCCACCGCCACCCTCTCGCCGTCGGCGATCCCCTGCGCCGCCGCGTCCTGCGGGTGGATGAGCAGCAGCTCTTCGCTGTTCAACACATCCAATCCCGCCACCCGATGCGTCATCGAGCCGGAATGCCAATGGAACAGGCTGCGATCCGTCGTCAGCAGCAGCGGGTAAGCGTCGTCCGGCTGCTCAAACGGCGGTTTGTACCGCAGCGGCGAGAAATGCCCCTTGCCGCGCGCAAATTGACCCTGGTGCAGGAACTTCGTCCCCGGATGATCGGTCGTGGGGCAGGGCCATTGCAAGCCGCGTACATCTTCCAGCCGTTGGTAGGTGATGCCGCCGTAGATGGGCGTCACCTGGTTCACCTCGTCCATAATCTCTTTCGGTGAGGCAAAATCGAAGCCATGAGCGCCCATCCGCTTGGCCATTTGGGCCGTAATCCACCAATCCGGCTTGGCATCGCCGCGCGGCGGGATGGCCTGGCGCACCCGCTGCACCCGCCGTTCGGTGTTCGTAAACGTGCCGTCCTTCTCGGCAAAAGAAGTGGCGGGCAAGATGACGTCGGCGTATGCGGCCGTTTCCGACATGAACAAATCTTGCACGACCAGGAACTCCACCTTTTCCAATGCTTCCTGCACATGGTTGGCGTTCGCCTCCGTCAACAGCGGATTTTCGCCCACCAGATACATCGCCTTGATGTCGCCTTCGTACATGGCGTTGAAAATTTCCACGTGCGTCAACCCGTTATCCGGCGATAATTCGACGCCCCACGCTTCCTCAAACTTCTTTTGCGCGGCGGGGTCGGTCACTTTTTGATAGCCGGGGTAGACGTTGGGCAGACCGCCCAAATCACAGGCGCCCTGGACGTTGTTTTGGCCGCGCAATGGGTTAACGCCAGCCGATGCCCGCCCCACGTTGCCGGTCAGCAGCGCCAGATTGGCTGTAGCCATCACATTATCGGTTCCATGCGTGTGTTGGGTGATGCCCATGGCGTAGTAGATGGCCGCCGGGCTGTTCGCGGCGTACATCCGCGCCGCTTTTTGGATAGTTCCCCAGGGGACGCCGGTGAGTTCGGTGACGTATTTGGGCGTGAATTGGGCCAGCGATTCCTCGAAAGCGGCGAAGTTTTCGGTGCGTTCGGCGATGAACGCCTCGTCGCGCAGCCCTTCTTCCAGGATGACGCGGGCCATCCCCATCATCAAGGCCACGTCGCTGCCCGGCTGGTGCTGGATGAAGAGGTCGGCGTGCCGCACCAAATCTATCTCTTTGGGGTTGGCGACGATGAGTTTAGCGCCTTTGTGTACCGCCCGCCGAATGCGATGGCCGATGATGGGATGGGCGTGGGTGGTGTTGGTGCCGATGTTGAAGAAGCAGGCGGTGTTGTCAATCTCCTGGATGGAGTTGGTCATGGCGCCGCTGCCAAATGCTGTGACCAGACCGGCCACGGTGGGGCTGTGTCAAAGTCGGGCGCAATGGTCAACGTTGTTGGTTCCCATCACCGCCCGCGTGAATTTTTGGATGAGGTAGTTTTCCTCGTTGGTGCATTTGGCTGAGGCCAGCGCCGCAAATTGGCTGCCTTTATATTGCGACAATTTTTCGGCGACCAGATCGAGCGCTTCGTCCCAGGTCGCTTCTGCAAATTGGCCGTTTTTCTTGATGAGCGGCGTGGTCAGCCGGTCGGGGTGGTGGATGAAGTTGTAGCCGTAGCGCCCTTTGACGCATAAGCTGCCCTGGTTGGACGGCCGTTCCCCATCCGCCCGCACACTGACAACCCGATCCCCCTTCACCCCCAAATAAATACCGCAGCCAACGCCGCAGTAGACGCAGGTGGATTGGACTTCGCGCGACGGCCGTTCCCATCGTTTCGGGGTTAAAGAACCCACCGGGCAACGAACGACGCACTCGCCGCACGATTCGCAAATCGAATCAATAAACGGCTCATTGCCAAATGTGCCAATAACCGTGCGCGAGCCGCGATTGACAAAATCAAGCGCTCCCAAGCCCACGATATCCTCACACGTGCGCACGCAAATGCCGCACAAAACGCATTTGTTGGGATCGAACGAGAAAAACGGATTGGAATTGTCAATAGGCAGCGGTTCGGTGGGGCGGCGCATCCGTTTGATGCGCTCGCCATCCACGCCGACATGATCGGCAATGTGGAGCAGTTCGCACTGCATGCTGGCGCCGCAGGAGAGGCAGCCCTGGGGATGGCCGGCCAACAGCAGCTCGATAGCGGTTTGCCGCGTGTGGTTGATCATGGGGCTGTCAGTTTTGACTTCCATCCCTTCGCGCACGGGGAGCAGACAGGACATTTCTTGACGGCCGTCCACATCCACCCCGCACAACCGGCACGCCCCCACCGGCTTCAAGTCGGGGTGATGGCACAGGTGGGGAATGTAAATGTCATTAGCCAAAGCGGCGTCGAGAATGTTCGTTCCCGGCGCGGCAGAAACAGTCTGGCCGTCAATCGTAAAGGTAATCTCATTCATCAGGCAACCTCTTCCAAAACCGGTTTCGGCAATTCCAATTTGGGGGAAATGATTTCGATGGCGCTCACTTTGGGCGGGCATTTGATGATGCACATGCCGCACTTGGTGCAAACGGATTGGTCAATGACATGCACCCCTTTGAATTCGCCGCTGATGGCCCCGGAGGAGCAGGAGGGCAGACACAAGGTGCAACCCACGCACAATTCCGGGTCAATGTAGTAAGAGATGAGCGATTTGCACACGCCCGCCGGACACCGCTTTTCGTAGATGTGGGCTTCGTACTCGTCGCGGAAGTAGCGGATGGTGGTCAGCGCCGGATTGGGCGCGGTTTGGCCCAGGCCGCATAACGAGCCGGCTTTGATGCCGCGCCCCAGTTCTTCCAGCAGTTCGATGTCTCCGGGACGGCCGTCCCCCGCGCAAATCCCCTCCAAAATCTGCAGTAACTGTTTCGTCCCCAACCGGCAGGGCACGCATTTGCCGCACGATTCCTTTTCGGCAAAATCGAGGAAGTAGCGGGCAAAATCAACCATGCAGGTGCTTTCATCCATCACCACCACGCCGCCGGAACCCATAATCGTCCCCGCCGCGTTCAGCGAATCATAATCCACCGGCGTATCCAGCATACTTTCCGGGATGCAGCCCCCCGACGGCCCGCCTGTCTACACCGCCTTAAACGCCTTGCCGTTCGACGCGCCGCCGCCGATATCAAACACCAGTTCCCGCAGCGAAATGCCCATCGGCACTTCCGCCAGCCCGCTGTTCTTTACCTTGCCCACCAGGGCGATGGTCTTCGTCCCTTTGCTCTTTTCCGTGCCCACCTGGGCGAACCAATCGGCTCCATTCTGCAAAATCAGGCCAACACAGGCCAGCGATTCCACATTGTTGATGATGGTCGGCTTACCCCACAACCCGGACACGGCCGGAAATGGCGGGCGCGGCGTGGGCATGCCCCGTTTGCCTTCAATCGAAGCGATTAGCGCCGTCTCCTCGCCGCAGACAAACGCCCCGGCCCCTTCCTTGATTTTGATGCGGAAGCTAAAACCGGAACCGAGAATATCATCCCCCAGCAAGCCCGCCTCCTCCGCCTGCCGGATCGCCAGCCGCAGCCGTTCCAGCGCCAGCGGATATTCGGCGCGGCAGTAGATGTAGCCGATGCTGGCCCCCAGGGCATAGCCGGCGATGATCATCCCTTCCAGCACAGCGTGGGGATCGCCTTCTAACAAAGAGCGGTTCATGAACGCGCCGGGGTCGCCTTCGTCGGCGTTGCAGATAAGATATTTCTGGTCGGCCTCGGCGTCGCGGCAGAAGCGCCATTTGCGCCAGGTAGGGAAACCGGCCCCGCCCCGGCCGCGCAATCCGGCGTTTTTCACTTCTTCGATGACCTGTTCCGAGCCGATGGCAAACGCTTGGGTCAGGCCGGTGTAGCCATCGTGAGCCAGGTAATGTTCCAGACTGGCGGGGTTAATGAAACCGCACCGCGCCAGCGCCCGCCGCACCTGCGGCGCAAAGACCGGCGTTTCGAACAGGGGCGGAATGCCCTCAACCTGCCCATCGCCAAATGTGCCGATGGCGTTGCGCGGCAGCGGGTTGTCTTTGACCAGATAGGCGTTGACCAGCCGGGCGGTCAGTTTGGGGGTGACGCTGCTGTAGGCGATGCCGGGACGGCCGGGCTTGATGAGGCACACAATCGGCTCGGCGTAGCACAAGCCGATGCAGCCCACTTCCATGATGTGACAGGCTAACCCCTCTTTTTCAACTGCGGCTCGGATCGCGTCTAAAACGGCCAGCGACCCGGCCGAACGGCCGCACGTAGCCGTGCCCACCAGGATGAGGGGACGGCCGTCGCTATGTAAACTGTCCCAGGCGGCAATCGCTTGTTCTCGTAAATGGGTAAAATCAGACGCCATCACTCACCCCCATGTTGATATAACGCTTTGACTTTTTCGGTAGTCATCTTGGCCTCGACTTGGTTGTTGATCATGAGGCAGGGGGCCAGGCTGCAAGCGCCGATGCAGGCCACCGTTTCCAGCGAATGTTCCAGATCGGCCGTCGTCTCCCCTTCTCTGATCCCCAGTTGGTTCTCCACTTCTTCCAGGATACGCTCCGCGCCGCTGACGTGGCAGGCCGTTCCCCGGCAGACCATGGTGTGCGTTTTACCCATGGGCGTGAAGCGGAACTGAGCGTAGAAGGTGGCGATGCCGTATACTCGGCTCTCCGGCATGCGGGTGTGGCGGGCAATCGCCAGCATCGCTTCGTCTGGCAAATAGCTGTAGGCGGACTGCACCTCCTGCAAAATGGGGATGATTTCTTCCCGTTTGGCCGGATGCGCCTCCAAAATTGCTTGCAATGGTTCGCTCATCATTTTTCCCTCGCCTTTTCCTGGCGAAATCTAAATACGATAGGGGTGTGTTTTGTTTTTGTTGGGTGAGACAGGATTTTATCCAAATTGTCCGGCTCCCGGCAAATAACCTGCTGACCCTCATACTATTTTAGGCGGAGCGCGGCCGTTTCCGAGTTACAGATGTCATCATTTATCAGGACAATTGTAAGGTGTGCTCCTGTTTCCTGATCGTTTGCTGATCGATTGTTGGGTAAAGTGATAGCATTGTGTGCAACAGAAAACTTGTCTTCCACTCATAAAATGAAAAGCGTAAAATAAAACGGTTGAAAATACGCCTTTTCGCTTTATGCTTTACGATCAATCTCACCTATTTTACAGAAAGGAGTAAGTATGTATCAAACAAGAACAAAATTATTTTCACTGGCTGCAGTCATCGTCATCGGCGGCGGGCTGATATTGGCGCTGTTATTTGCCCTGGCAGGCGGGTTGAAAGCGATGCCCACCGCCACCTGGTACGTGGACGCAGTCACTGGCAGCGACGCCAACAATTGCCAATCGCCGGGGACGGCGTGCGCCACCGTCAAGGCGGCCGTCGGCAAAGCGTCCAGCGCCGACTTCATCGAAATTGCCGCCGGAACCTATGCCGAGTATGACATCACCAACAATAATAAATCGCTGACGCTGACCGGCGCTGGAGCGGACAGCACGTTTATTGACGGCGGCGGCAATGGTCGGGTTTTCGTCCTGGGCAACAGTGTCGTCATCTCCGGCGTCACCATCCAGAACGGCCGTATCATCACCCCCTCCTCCATTCTTTTCGACACCGCCGGCGGCGCCATGCAGGTTGGCACCAACGCCTATGTTACCCTGCGTAACAGCCGCGTTATCAGCAGCAGCACGGTAGGCAACGGCGGCGGCATCTTCAACAACGGCACGCTCATCCTGGAGAACAGCGACGTTCTCAGCAACACCGCTGACGGCCTCGGCGGCGGCATTTACAATTACACGCTGGGCGTGATTACGATGACGCAGGGGACAGTGGGTAACAACACGGCCGTCGGCATCATGGGTGGCGGCATCTATACCAACCAACCCCTTTACCTCATCAACGCCACCATACGCGACAACAGCGCCGGCACCTTTGGCGGTGGGTTGAATGTGGGAGACACCACCGTGCTGGATGGCGTTACCCTCACCGGCAACCAATCCGCAGCAGGGGCAGCTCTCTTTTCCCAGACGGGGGCGATCAGTATCACTAACAGCACCGTTAGCGGCAACATCGCCGATAACAACCAGGCCGGCCTCTACGTCAACGGGGCGAATGTCTCCCTCTACCTTGTCAATTCCACTATTGCTAACAATATCCGCATCAATTCAATCAGTACCGGGTGGAATGGGATTATGTTGGGTGGCGGCGCTACCGTCACCTCGTTAAATACCATTCTGGCGAACAACGATGGCAACAATTGTGGTGGAACCAACGGTAGTTGGAATTCGTTGGGCTACAATTTATCCACTGATTTCACCTGCGCTTTTACGCAAACGGGCGACCAACAAGGGGTGGACCCGCTGTTGGGCGCGCTGGCGGACAACGGCGGCGATACGCTGACCCACGCTTTGCAGCCCGGCAGCCCGGCGATTGACGCCGGCACGAATGCGGGCTGTCCGGCGACGGATCAACGGGGTGTTGCCCGGCCGTATGACGGGGACAATGACGCCACTGCCACCTGCGACATCGGCTCTGTAGAAGCGCAGCATCAACTGACGATTGCGGATGTGTCGGTTTTGGAAGGAGACGTGGGCGCGAGTACGGCCGTCTTCACCGTCACCCTGGCGCCCACCCACACCCAGATCGTCACCGTCAGCTACACCACCATCAGCGGCACGGCCGCATCCGGCAGCGATTATACGGCCGTCACCGGCACCCTCGCCTTCAATCCGGGCGATGACACGCAGATCATCTCGATTGATGTGTTGGGCGACCTGTTTGACGAGCCGGATGAGCAGTTCACGGTGCAGTTGAGCAACCCGACCAACGCCGAACTGCTGAACGACACCGCCACCGGCACCATTGTGGACGATGACGGCCTGCCCCAACTCGCCATCGCCGACCAGACGGTATTGGAGGGGAACAGCGGCTCGGTGAACGCGCTGTTTGACGTCACCCTTTCCCCGGCCAGCGCCGATGTGGTGACGGTGGATTACACGACCAATGATGGCACGGCCGTTGCCGGCAGCGATTATACGGCCGTCAGCAATACCCTTACCTTCCAACCGGGCGAAACCGGCAAAACCATCGCCGTCCAGGTAACCGGCGACAATGTGGATGAGGGCGGCAGCGAATCATTCACGGTGGATTTGAGCAATGCTGCCAACGCCGCCATTGCCGACAGCCAGGGGAGCGGCGTGATTACCGACGACGAGACCGCCCGCCTCAGCCAAACCTTTGGGCCGCAGGTGTTGGAAGGAGACAGCGGCTTGACTCCGGCCGTCTTCACCGTCACCCTGTCCACCCCCGCCGCTTTCACGGTGACGGTTGACTTTAACGTCAGTTCCGGCTTCGGCGACACCGGGGCCAAAGCAGGGGAGGATTTCGTCCCCATCTCCGGCACGCTCGCCTACCAGCCGGGGGAAACGGTGCAGACGTACACCGTGCAAATCATCGGCGACACCGACTTGGAAGCGGATGAGGTGTACAGCACGCTCATCAGCAACGCCAACATCCCCATTACGGTGAACGGCGGTCAAGGCAAAATTTTGAATGATGATGATCAGAAGGTGTATCTGCCGGTGATACTGAAGTGATTCGGAGCGGGGGTTAAGGAATGAAGATAAGATGGCCGTAACGGAGGAGGTACGGCCGTCTTTCTCTATTTATTATCTTGCCACAAAGCCTCAGACGCGGCGGCGGCTTCTCATGGCGCTTGTCGTGGCCGGCGGTTAATCCCATTCGGCAACATTTTCAGGTTCTCTGAGGAATTATGTGGTTAAGCGTGTTTGTATCTGGAATTCCAATTCCCGAACCGCTACCCCACGAAAGCTCAAAGACCCCATTTTCATTATGCGGCTGATTCTCGCTCACTCGCTCATTCTTCCTCTTGAGAGTAGACTGGCAGGCAAACCAGGAAGCGGCTGCCCTGTCCCAGTTGGCTCTCCACACTGATGGAACCGTTATGCAGCGCCACAATCTCCTGGGCAATGGCCAGCCCCAACCCGGTGCCGGGGATTTTGAGTTGGCCCACTGTATCACCCCGATAAAACCGGTCAAAGAGATACTTTTGATCTTCCGCCGAAATGCCGATGCCGGAATCCAAAACTTCCAGGCAAATCTGGCTGCCTTCGGCATCAAGATAGGTGTTTATCCGAATGAATCCTGTTGGCGTGTAGTTGATGGCGTTGGCGATCAGATTGGTCGCCACTTGAACCAGTTGGTTGGGCTCGGCCAACACCGGCGGCAAACCCGGCGCCGGCGTGAAATCAAGCGTGAGGTTCCGGGCAGCGGCGCGAGGTTGGTTAGCGGTGACGACATGCGCTACCAAATCGTTCAAATCCAACTGGCGCAGGGTGGGTGGGTGGGCTTTGCCCATATCCAGACGAGACAGGTTGAGGATGTCTTCCACTAACCGCCCTAACCGGTTGGCCTCGGCTTGCAGGACTTGCAGGTAGCGGCTTTGCTGGTCTGGATCACCCTGCTTGAGTAAATCCAGATACAGGTTCAGATTGGTGATGGGCGTGCGCAGTTCGTGGGAAACATCGGACACAAATTTCGACTTGAGCCGATCCAATTCTTGTAATCGCTCGTTGGCTTGGGCCAGTTGGTGGGTGCGCGCGGCGACCCGATCTTCCAGTTCGGCGGCGTGATGGCGGGTTTCGGCGTGGAGGGCAGCGCGTTGGATAGCGTTGGCCGTCATGTCGCTGAGCGCGTTGAAGATGCGGAGTTTATCATCGGTCACGGCCGTTTTCCGGCCAATCATTAGCGCCCCAATCGTCATCTCCTGAGTGATCAAGGGCACGCAAGCGACGGCCGTCAACCCCTGGTGCAATTCTGGCACAACCACCAACGAATCAGCAGACACATCAGCATGGGTGTACGGCCGACCGGTGGCAATGACATGCCCGGTAACGCCCTGTCCAGCCGCTAATCGAAGACCCGTCCAAGTCTCCCACTCTCCCCAGCCCAATTCGATCAATGTGCCTCCCGTCTCCACATCCCGCATCGCCAACGCCGCGCCATCAGCCTGGAGCAAATCGAGTAGAATATCCAGGATAACAGGCGGCATGTCCGCCCGGTCTTTCGCCCGACGCATCGCCAACGACGCTTTGATCACCGCTTCCATCTCCTGCACTCGCCGTTGTTTTTCAGCCGCCAGCGCCGCGTTGTGCCAGCCGATGGCAAGCTGACCCGCCAACTCGCGGGCCATTTGCAGATGGGTGTCGGTGAAAGCCATCGGCGTTTCCGCGCCTAATTGGAGGACGCCGATCAAGTCGCCTTCAACCAGAAGCGGCACATGCAAAAAGGCGTGGATGCCTTGCTCCAACAGCCGTTCTAGTTCACGGGAGCGATGGCTGGTCGTCGCCACATCGTCCAAAAGAATGGCGGTGTACGGCGCGCCCATGACGGTGTAATCAAAGTCGGACAAGGAGATTGGCGAACCTGCCGGGGGGAAAACGGCCGTATTCCCACATCGGGCCAATACGTCTGCCATCCCGCTCTCCAAGTCAACCCGCGCCACACCGCCGCTGGCGCAGGGAATCAACTGTTCCACCCGCGCCAACGCCAGATCAGCCAATTGGTCTGGCGACGCCGACTGCAAGATCGCCTGATCCAGCGCGTGCAACCCTTCCAACCGGGCCGCGTACTCCGCCAATGCAGCCGCCGATTTCTCCCGATGGGTCACATTCTGTTTGACGGCGATGAAGTGGGTGATCTCGCCTTGTTCATTCAGCAGCGGCGTGATCGTCTGTTCATCCAAATAAAACGTGCCGTCTCGACACCGATTAACCAGTTGTCCGCGCCACACCCGACCCGCCTGAATAGTTTGCCACATATCGGCATAAAACTCCTGGTCGTGCTGGCCTGATCTGAGCAGGCGCGGGGTTTTACCCACGATTTCGGCCAATGGGTAGCCGGTCAAATCGGTAAATGCTCGATTCGCCCACAGGATGATGCCATTGGGGTCGGTGATAAATGTGGCGTTAGCCGTCGCTTCCAGCGCCGCGCTTTGCAGCCGCATTTGAGCGTTCGCCTCTTTCCGGGCGGTGATGTCGCGCACGGCCACCAGCATCACATCCTGACCGCCTATTTTCTGCATCGTGGCCGTCAATTCCACCGGGAACTGCTCCCCATTCGCCCGAATGCTGACATTTTCTATCGGGATGAATGGCTGGTCTGGCGTGATGAGATGGTCGGACATCAAGGCCGGGTATCCCGGCGCCACCAGATCGCGCACCCGTTTGCTGAGAAGCTCGGCGCGGGTATAGCCATACATCTGACAGGCGCTCTGATTGGCGTCGAGGATGGCGCCGTCTAAATCTTCTACTAAAATGGCGTCGCGGATGCCTTCAAAAATGTCCCGATAGCGGGATTCGGATTGGGCAACGGCCGTGAACAACCGCGCTTTTTCAATGGCAACAACAGCCTGGGTAGCGGCGCTCTCTGCCAATTCGATCTCATCCGGGCTAAATGATCGGGGAGCGTGGGTATCATTCAACACCAAAAAGCCGATGACTTCTTCCCGGTGGATGAGCGGAACCAGCAAGATGGCGTGGATGTCAAAAGCCTCCACAAATTTGGGATCGATGATATGGGCAAATTTGGGGTCGGTGACATCGGGGATGGCTAACGGCCGTTTGCTGCGAAACAGATGAGCCACCAGAGGGTGATCGCTGGGCAGGAGAATTTGGCCGCCATCCGGCTTTGGATTATCCAGCCCATACTCGCGCCCCCGCAAAAATGCCCCATCCGGCTCCGCCAGCCAAACGCTGCAACGATTCACCGCCAGCAATTGCATCAGCCCATCGGCCAACTTATCCAACACATCTGCCAATGCCAACGTTTCGCTGATAGCCTGATCCATTTCCCGCAGAAGGTGCAGTTGTTTATGCTGCCGGCGCAAAGCGGCGTTGGCCCGCTTCATCTCCATCATTTTGTCTTCCAGCTTGCGCGCCAGCGCCAGATTATAGGCTTGTAACACGGTGTTGTCGGCGGCATCGTCTGCAAGTGTGGCTGGCGTCAGACGGCCGTCCTCGTAATCACTCAAAATCTGCCGAATAGCGGTTAAAAATTTTTCCGGTTCGGTTGGTTTGGGGATGAATTTGTCCGCGCCTAAACTGAGGGCAAACGCTTCATCTTCATGATCGGTGTAGGTGGCCGTGTAAAAGACAAATGGGATATTTCGCAGATGGGGGTCTCGTTTCCAGTTGCGGCACAAGGTAAAGCCGTCCATTTCCGGCATGAGAATATCGCTGATGATGAGCTGCGGCGGCTCTTCACCGGCCAAAGCCAATGCTTCTTTGCCATTGAGCGCCAGATCAACTTCGTACCCATTGATTTCCAGCAACGTTTGCAGCAGATACCGCCACGCCGGATCATCTTCAACTATCAATACTCGTGTCATAAATGGCTCTCCATCGGCGCCGGCAAATAAATCCGAAAAATCGTCCCCTGGCCGTCGTTACTTTCCACTTCAATTTGGCCGCCATGCAAATCAATGATCTCTTTGACAATCGCCAACCCCAACCCGGTGCCGGGAATGGCGGATTGACCCGCGTAACGTCCCCGATAAAAACGATCAAACAGATGTTGGCGATCTTCCGGCAGAATCCCCACCCCGGTATCTTTGACCAGCAGGCAGACAGTGTTGTCATCATCGGCAACGGCCGTGTACACTTCTACTTCTCCTTCCGGGGTGTAATTCAACGCATTTGTCACCAGATTGGTCACCACCTGGGCGATCTGATTCGGTTCCGCCCATACTTGGGGCAAATCGGCCATGGGGTCAAAGGACAAATCCAGCCCGGCCGCCGCCGCTTTGGGCTGGAGCGTCTCTACTACCTGCCCCGCCACCTGATTCAAATCCACCCAATGCCGCTGCCAAAGCCCCACATCGGTCCCATCCAGTCGAGACAGCGCCAGGGTGTCTTCCACCAATCGCGTCAGCCGCTCCGCCTCATGCTTGAGAACGTGAATGTACCGCCCGCTGTTTTCGGCGCGGCCATGTACCATCAAATCCAGATATAGCTTGATGTTGGTGATGGGCGTGCGCAGTTCGTGCGACACGTCAGACACAAATTTCGACTTGAGCTTATCCAGCTCCTGAAGCTGTTCATTGGCTTTAGCCAATTCATAGGTTCGTTCGACCACATGCTGTTCCAGGTTGGCGGCATATTGCACGCTTTGCTCATACAGCATAGCGCGTTGGATGGCGTTGGCGGCGATGTCGGCAATAGCCACCATCAGGCGGAATTCATCTTTGGATACGGCCGTATCCCGGCACATCCACAACACCCCTAACCGCTCCTCCTGGGCCGTTAGCGGCACACAAACCGCCGCCTGCATCCCTTCAATTAAATCGGGACGAATAATGCGCGGATCTGAAAGGACATGGTCATGCCGATATGGTTGCCCCGTTTCGATCACCATCCCTGTCACGCCGGCGCCGGGCGACAGCCGTACGCCCGTCCAATCAACGCAAACACCCAGCCCCATCTCTGCATAAGCTTCGCCCGTTTCAGAATCAATCAGAATCAGCGCCACGCCGCTGGCTTCAAGCAAATTTTCCAACTGTTCCAGAATGACGGGAGCCAACTCAGCTCGGGTATGGGCCATCCGCACCGTCTCCGCTACCTTGATCACCGTTTCCAGTTCCCGCTCCTGCCTTTCTCGCTCCGTGATATCAACAAACATGGCCCGGGTGCCGTTAACCTGGCCGTCGGCGTCAAATTCCGGAGAGGCGTGGAGTACGGTTTTGATGATATGTCCATCCTTGGCGACCAATTCCCGATCTTCGATACCAAAATCGCCCAACAACGCCCGGTTGTACCCTCCCGCCAACAACCATTCTTTTGATTCAGACGTATAAAAATCCGCCAGCGGCCGATGTAAAATTTCCGCGCGGTCGAATCCCAAAGTTTCGGCAAAAACTTTGTTGCAATCTGCAATTATTGGCCCATTGCCGCGATTCTGCGTGATTACATACATCACCGGCGCTTCTTCAAACAGCTCCCGATACCGCATCTCGGCCTGCCGCGAAGCCCGCTCCGCTTCTTTGCGGGCCGTGATGTCTTTTTGGATGGCCAGAAAACCGATGATTTCATCCTCATCGTCCAAAATGGGGTTGGCGGAGATAGACATGGTGACAAGACGGCCGTCCCTGGCGCGATTGATTATTTCCTTGTTTACAACCTGTTTATTCAGCAGCGTTTCCCAAAAATCAACATACGCCGACAAGGTCATCTGGCCGCTTTTCAATATGCGCGGCGTCTTCTGCCCCACAACCTCCTGGCCGGCATACCCATACAACTTCTCGAAGGCCGGATTGACATAAGTGAACACTCCATCCCGATCCGTCATAAAAATGATTTCGCTCGATGCCATGACCGCTTTGCTCAATTTGGCGATTTCCCGCTTCGCCTCTTCTCGCTTGGCAATTTCCTGCTCCAATTGCGAGACGGTCGTTTCCAATTCGGCCGTTCGCTCCCGCACCCGCTGCTCCAATACCTCATTAGTCTCTTTCAACGCCAGTTGGGCTTGCTCCCGTTCTCGCGCTTCTCTTGCCAACTGCACATTTGTCTCGGCCAACATCACGGCATTTCGCATGATCTGAATCATTAACCCAGCCACGACCAACGCCATCAGTATAGCAAATACCGCTTCTAAAATGGGGAAATCTTGCCAGCCGCCCTGGGGGGCAATGGCAAGTTGCCAATGGCCATTAGGCACTTTAATGGGAATGGAGACTGGTTCTTCCAGAGCAATGGTCCCTGATCGGGCGAAGATTTCTGGTTGTTCCGTGTCGGGATGCAGGCGGGAGATTTCATACCCATAACCCACTTCAGTTAGCTGTTCTAAATTGCCGGCGGCTAATAAATCGGATAATTTAATGAGGACGTTGGCAAATCCCCAAAACTGCTCTTGCCCGCTCTCATCCGGCAAAAACACCGGCAGGCGGCCAATGACGGCCGTTCCGCCTTGAATCAGCTCGATCGGTCCGGCCAACGTCAATTCACGCGATTCGATGGCAGCCAAAGCCTCCGTACGCTGCGCCGGATCATTGAGCAAGTCATGACCAATGGCGGCTTCATTTCCCGCCAGTGGATAAATTTGCTGAATCACGCCATTGGGAGCCAGTTGCAAATTTGTGATGCCGTCATAGGTATCAATCATTTCGGCGGCTAAAGCCTCAAAATCCTGAATCTCGCCTGCCTGCCGCAAAACACTGGCCAGGGCAAAAGTGGCGGACAGGGAGCGACCCAGTTGGGTTTCCAGGGAGTGGGCGTGGGAGTCCCCAATCTCAGACACGGCCGCGCGCAACGCCGCTTGTTGGTTCTGCCGGATCAGGACAACAAAACTGCCGCTGATGCCCAAAACGACAAGAAACGTCAGGGCTGTTATGAGAAATTTCCGGCCAGGTTTCATGAGCATACGCTTTTCCCTGCTGTCCATCTTGCAGGGTACAATCCGATCAGTTTTGGGACAACTATACTATAACAGATATCAGACCCAAAGGGTTTTGAAAACCTTTTGGGTCTATCACGAAGTCCTATCCATCAAAATTGCCTTCCTGGGCGGGTCGAAATATCATCCCCGGCATGTTTCCGATTTTAGGCCGGTTTGGCCCGTTGGTGATTTACAGCTACACGGCCGTGCTCAGCCTGGGCGCAGCGCTCGGTTTGGGCGTGGCGGCATATCGGAATAAATCGGTCAAACTGCCCGATTGGCCGGACGGGATGCTGGCCGGGTTGGCGATGGGGCTGCTCGGCGGCCGCGCCGGATTTGTCTGGATGGAATGGGGCTATTTTCAGGCGCGGCCGTCCCAAATTTTCCACATCTGGCAAGGCGGGTTAAGTTATCATGGCGCGCTACTAGGCGGTTTGGCCGGTGTGTGGTTGTGGAGCCGGTGGCGGGGACGGCCGTTTGCAGCCATCGCTGCCCTCATCGCCCCTCTTCTCCCGCTCGGCAGCGGGTTTGGCTGGCTGGCCTGCTGGCTGGAAGGGTGTGGGTACGGCCGTCAAGCCCCACTCGGCTGGCTGACGGCCGATCTGCCTGATGCGTTTGGCCTGTTTGCCGTCCGCTACCAGACCCAACTGCTGGGCATCTTCGCCAGCCTGCTCTTGTTCGGCTGGCTGTGGCGGCGGGCCAACTGGCCGCCGCTGCGCCAGTTGGCTTTTTCCCTGGGCTGGCTCAGTTTGGCCCACGCCGGGATTGGGGTGTTGCGGGGGGATACGGCCGTTTTCCTCGGTAATATACGCCTGGACATCCTGCTAGACCTTTTGCTGGCGTTCTTGTCTCTGCTTCTACAAAAATACGCCAAAACAAGACGCAGCTAAAGTGATGTGGGGCGCTTGAATCATCTCGCTATCCTATGACGCCCATTGAAAAAACAGCCCTAATCAGGTAATCTACAACTTGAGAGGGCCAATTAAATGGAACTAATCTTTGAATGGGACGCTAATAAAGCCAGCGATAATATCAGGAAGCATAAAGTCAGCTTTGATGAAGCAAAAACCATATTCCATGATCTGTATTTAGCGACCTATTTGGATAACTATCATTCTGACAGAGAAAATCGTTACATCAGTATTGGCTATTCGACTCGTAACCGGATACTGCTTGCTGTTCATACAGAAGATCGGGAAACTGAAGATACCCTGGTTATTCGAATCATTAGTTGTCGGAAAGCGACTCCTTCGGAGCGAACCTATTATGAAGAAAAAGATTGAATCATCCCAAGTAGAAAATGAAATGTTACCCGAATACGATTTCACAGGTCAGAAGGGTGTTCGCGGAAAATATCACGAAGCGTATCGTCAAGGCCACACAGTGAGAATACATGAAGCTGACGGAGCGGTGAGCATTCATTACTTTACGCTAGAAGATGGCGCGGTCATGTTAGAACCGGATGTTCGCAAATACTTCCCGACATCTGAAAGCGTCAATAAAACGCTGCGTTCTCTGATAGCTATCGCTCCCACAAAAAGCGACTACACAATTTCCTGATGAAACTCAAAGTTGGACTGGCTCAAATTACCCCCAAACTTGGCGATGTGGAAGCAAATCTGGCCCATCACCTGGAAATCATTGAAGAGGCGGCCGGGCAGGGTGTGGAACTGCTGGTCTTCCCCGAACTGTCGCTCACCGGCTATCGCCTGCGCGACCTGGCCTTCACCGTCGCAATCCAACCCACACCGACTGACCCGGTGTTCGGCCGTTTGCTGCAAGCCAGCCGGGATATGGACATCGTGGTCGGTTTCGTTGAGGCCGACGCGCGCCAGAAATTCTACATCACGTCCGCCTACCTCTCACGCGGCGAAACCGTCCATCTGCACCGCAAAGTGTACCTGCCCACCTACGGCATGTTTGACGAAGGGCGTTACTTTGCCTGGGGCGACGCTGCCCGCGCTTTCGATACCCGCTTTGGCCGGGTTGGTTTGCTCATTTGCGAAGATTTCTGGCACGTCAGCGCCCCCTACCTGCTCTGGCTGGATGGGGCGGATATCCTCATCCTCACCTCGGCGTCGCCGGGCCGGGGATTGGATTCCGAACAAAGAATTGGCAGCGCCAAATGGGTGGATCACATTAACCAGGCCTACGCCAGCGTTTTCACCAACTTTGTGCTGCACGCCAATCGCACCGGCTTTGAGGATGGCGTCACCTTTTGGGGCGGCGCCACCGTCTACAACCCGGATGGCAATCTGATCGCGCATGGGCCGTATTACGAGGAGGCGCTGGTTATCGCCCAACTGGATTTGAACCAGATTCGGCGCGCGCGCATCCGGTTGCCGCTGCTGCGGGACGAGCGGGTGGGGCTGACGACGCGGGAGATGGAACGCATTTTGCAAAGCGGCAATGGAGGCCGGTGAGATGACGAATGACGCTGACGTGGATGAACTCCCTATCGCTGAAGGGCATCAATCGGGGTTTGTGGCGGTGGCGGGCCGGCCCAATGTGGGCAAAAGCACGCTGATTAACGCTTTTTTGCAGGAGAAGATCGCCATCGTCACGCCGCGTCCGCAGACGACGCGCACCCGGCAATTGGGCATTTTGACTACGCCCGATTACCAGATGATTTTAATGGACACGCCCGGTTTGATGAAGCCGCGGCACAAGCTGGATGAGTTCATGATGGAAACGGCCGTCGAATCCCTGGAATCGGCCGATGTACTGTTGTGGCTGGTGGATGTGAGCCAGACGCCCGGCCCCGGCGACAAAATCATCGCCCGGCAATTGGCCGGACTCAACCCAGACATCCCGGTGATTTTAGGCATGAACAAGGCGGATTTGCTGGCGGCCGATCAGGTGCTGCCCCATTCGGAAGCGTATCACTCTTTGCTGCCCAACGCAGCCTGGATCGTCTTCTCGGCGACGCAGGGCGACGGCCGTGACCCATTGCTGCAAATGCTGATCAACGCCCTGCCCCAAGGCCCCCGCTACTACCCCGCCGATCAGATCACCGACGTTTACCTGCGCCACATCGCCGCCGAACTGGTGCGCGAACAGATCATGCTGCAACTGCGCGACGAGATTCCTTACGGCACGGCCGTGCGCGTGGATGAATTCAAGGAGCGGGAAAACGGGGTCATCTACATCGGCGCCACCATTTACGTGGAACGGGACAGCCACAAACGCATCCTCATCGGCGCTAAGGGCAGCCAACTGCGCCGTATCGGCGCCGCCGCCCGCCAGGAAATCGAGGCGTTGGTGGAGAGCAAAGTCTTCCTGGAATTATGGGTCAAAGTGGAACCGAAATGGCGGCGCAACGAAAAAGCGTTGAAGCGATTCGGCTACGTCTCCCAGAAATAACCAGAGTAAAACGAAACATCCGATTTCTTATCAATCATAGCATCAGCGTACTCGACAACGAGAAATCGGATGTTTGTGAGGTGTGACCCCTGGTTAAATTGGGCGTCTAATGAGGCAAGTATGTTATTTCTGTCTCGCTCTTGCGAACATGCGTGCTAATTTGTGATATAATTGGGACGCAAACACCTTTCGTTTTTCGTTTTTTTGCGAGGTTCTATCATGTCCGAAGAGTACCTGGATGAAAAAAATCAACCCGTTAACCGCCGCCAATTTTTGAAAGCGGCCGCCGTCACGGCCGTGGCCGCCGTGGCGACCGGCGCCGGCGCGGCCGCCATCAACCGCGCTGGCGAAACGAAAATCACAACAACCTCGGCTCCGTCAACCAATTTCCCGCCTCAACCGCTGCTGCCCAACGCCGCCGACGAAGATTTGATGTTCCAACTGGCCGCTTTCCAGGCAGATAACACCCGGCTGCAACATGAATTGTCGGCGCTGCGCGGCCGTCTGTCCGCCATGGAAACGGCCACCGGCGAAAATGCCTCCATCACCGAAACGCTGCAAATGCAGTTGAATGAGGCCAGCCAAAACGCTGGGGTTTTGGCCGGGCTGGTGGCGTTGTATGAGCAGTTGGATGATGTGGATTTGGATGAATTGTTGGACAGTGGTCTGACGGCCGTCAGCGACAGCCTGTCTGATTTATTGGCAGACACCCCTTCCCTCAGCGAGGGCATCGAAATCGGGCGGCAGGCGTTGGCCGAACTGGAAGAACAGATTCCTTTGTTGGCAGACGGCCGTGAGTGGCTGGAAACGCAACAAACCCGGCTGCAAAACGCGCTGGACGCTTTTGAACGGGTTTTGGCCGCCGCGGTGGAACGGGCCGGTTCCTTTTTAGAAATGCTCGGCGATTGGTTCCAGGATATCCGCAAATGGCTGCCGTTCGGCATTGGCGAAACGGCAGCCGGGGTGATGGCCTCGCTGACGGAGTTACTGACGACGACGCCGGACACGATTGAGGGCATGGAAACGCGGGTGAAACGGCCGTTGACCGATCTGCTGGACGGCGACGGCGGCAAAGCCCCCTTACGCGCTCGCCTGATTCAGCCGATGGAAGAAAAAGTGCTGGCAAAGGCCGACGCCGCCATCAGTCAGGCCGAAGCATTGGCGGCGGCTTATCAGGATGAATTAAAAACGCCGGTGCGGACGGCCGTCAATCAGCAGCAGGCCATCCGCCAACTCATCGCCCAATACCGGCGACAATATCAAATTTAACAACCCGTCTACAAAGGGGATAAAGCCTTCAACTTTACCCTGACAACCCAACCATTAGCAAGGCCAGCAAAACAAGCACCGACACAATTAACAAAGTGGCGATAAAGAAAGTCATCAGCATATCAGGCGGCGCAGGTGTGGGGGGACGGATGGGGCTGATGTCCGGCAAAGCAGGCGGCGGTTCCACCGGAACCGGCGCGCCCAGTTCTTGCAATAAGTCGGGACTTAATTCCACATCCTCATCCTTGTCCATGGCGTCAGAAAGGAAAGCGATCAACTCATCATTCAACGCAAATCGGTCGGCTAAAGACGGCCGTCTCTCCACCATCACTGACGGCTCATTCTCCGGTTTTTCCCCAAAATCTGCCTGAAGCCCGGCCGGGGCCAACCTTTGCACCCATCCCGGCAAATCCGGGTCGGTTTTTACGGCCGTTTTGGAACGGCGGGACACTTCAGCCAACATTTCCCGCAAAGCTGCCTGGTCTGATTTAGGTTCGGCAGGCACGGTCATATCCGCCACCGGCAGCGCCACCTCCACATCCCGCGCCAATAAATAGTATCCCGCCAACCGATCATCAAACGCCAGATGACCGCCCGCTCGCACTTCATCCCCCTCCGCCAGCTCAGTTTCCGCCGCCGCCCGCTCAGTCAGCACACATAAAATACGATGTTCACCCTCAATCAACCAGAATCGGAGACGGCCGTCAGTCAGCCATTCCAAGTCCGCTGCCCGCCCCAACACAAAAACCAGCCCCAACGGGAGTTCAGCCGGCAGTTGCACACCCAAACGACGGTTCAATTGACTAACTGGGATGTCCATAAAAAACTCACGCTCAACGCATTTTATGTCACGTTATTATAACCCAAAAATACAAACCTACCCCAAACCGGCAAACCCCGGTATAATTCTGCCAAAAGCTCCTTAGAATTAACCAAATCTAATTTGACGAAAAGAGTGCAGGTGTTATACTTGCACGCTCGGGTGAACTGTTAACATCCAAAGGCAAAAAGTGCTCGTTATTTCAATTAGAGTACATTTGCCGACGTAGCTCAATTGGCAGAGCAATGCTCTTGTAAAGCATAGGTTATGGGTTCAAGTCCCATCGTCGGCTCAAGTACTGTTTCCAACAGCGCTAACCTAAACAACAAGGGTCAGTGTCCCGAGTGGCAAAGGGGGCGGACTGTAAATCCGCTGCGCGACGCGCTTCGTAGGTTCGAGTCCTACCTGGCCCATTTTCGGCAATCAGCAAGCAAGTTCGCTGATTACCGAAACAGTGATTACTGAACGACTGTTCCGCCCACGTAGCTCAGGCGGCAGAGCGCATTCTTGGTAAGAATGAGGTCATGGGTTCAATTCCCATCGTGGGCTTTCTGCCCCGTTCACCCAAACAATCTACGTCGGGTGACGGGGTATTCTTGTGAAGGGTGGTTCTCACAAAACCGCCAGCCAAGGGGAAATTTTCACCTCTTGGCGTCATTGAATTAATTCAAAGTTGAGGGATATAAACAATGGCAAAAGAAAAATTTGTGCGCGAGAAGCCACATGTGAATATCGGGACCATCGGTCACATCGACCACGGCAAGACCACGTTAACGGCGGCCATCACCAAGACCCTGGCATTGAAAGGGTGGGCTGATTTTCGCGCCTTCGACCAGATCGACAACGCGCCCGAAGAGCGCGACCGGGGCATCACCATTGCGATTGCCCACGTCGAGTA
>JAJRVV010000144.1 GCA_024277135.1 Chloroflexota bacterium
TAATCGCCAATCACCAAATCATCACCCCGCTGGATTGGGAGCAGCAGTACAGTCTGACCGAAGGCAATATTCATCACGGGCAGATGAGTTTGGACCAATTTTTGGTGATGCTACCGGTGGCGGGATACGGCCGTTACCGCACACCCATCGAAAACCTGTTCCTCTGCGGCGCTGGGATCCACCCTGGCGGCGGCGTCACTGGTGTCCCTGGCTACAATGCAGCGCGGGAAGCAATCAAGGTGCTCAAAGGTAACGGTTACGATCTACAAAAAGGCCGAGCATGTCACTATAAGCATAAGCAACAGCAGTGACCAAGGCAGTCAATTTACAGCCAATGCGTTTACTCAGCGGCTGCTGGACAGTAGTATTCGTATTAGTATGGATGGACGTGGCCGTTTCTACGACAATATTTTCATCGAACGGCTTTGGCGTTCGATGAAATATGAGGAGGTGTACCTATACAAGCATGAAACTGTAGCTGCTTTGGAAAAAGGAGTGACGCGCTATGTCCATTTTTACAACCACGAACGGCCGCATCAAAGCCTGGGGGACTGTACACCCGCTGAGGTTTATTTTAGCCTCAAGATGCTCGACCGGCCGCTTGACCGCTGGATTTAATAGAACATGGCGAAAATGTTACTAAAATTCGTGATTTTGTGGTCTTGACAATGGGAGTTGCTTTACCCGTCCCAACTGTTTGACAATCCCCAAGATGAGCAGACGCGCCTATTTCTCAGTGCGTTTACCCGGCTTGAACGCCGAGAATGATACCTTGCTTACTTCAACTTCTTGGCCGCGTCTTTCACCATCTCGCTGAGGGTGGGGTGGATGTGGATGGATTGGTAGATGGATTCGGCCGTGCCTTTGTTGTGCATGGCTGTCACCACCTGATGAATCAGGATGTCGGCGTGGGGGCCGAGGATGTGGCCGCCCAGTAGCTCGCCCGTTTCCGCGTCGGACACAAACTTGAGCATCCCTTCCGTCTCGCCAATCGCTTTGGCGCGGCCAGAGTGAGCAAACAGCGCCGTTCCGGTCTTCACTTCACGCCCGGCGGCAGTCGCTTCCGCTTCCGTCAAGCCCACGCTGGCTAAGGCTGGCTGGCTAAAGACGGCGCGGGGGACAACCCGGTAATTCACCGTTTTTCCCAATCCTTTGACCGCGTTGAGGGCGGCGATGGTGCCGTCATATGTGGCGCGGTGGGTGAACATGGCGCCGCCGTTGACGTCGCCCAATGACCAGATGTTGCCGGCGGTGGTGCGCAGCGTCTCGTCGTAGATGATGCCGCCCGGCCCGACTTCCACCCCGGCCTGTTCCAGCCCCAGGCCATCCACGCGGGGGACGCGGCCGGCGGCGTAGAGAATTTCTTCAGCCTGGAAACGGTGTTCACGGCCGTCAATCATGGCTACAACAACTTTATGGTGGCCTTCCTTTTCGGCGCCCGCCGTTTCGGCGGCAATGGCCGTTGCCCCATGCTGTACGTCAATCCCTTCGGCGGTTAGAATTTGCGCCAGCCGGTCTGATAGTTCCGGCTCCTCCCGCTTCATCAGGCGCGGGCTGCGGCTGATGATGGTGACTTTGGTTCCGAAACGGCCGTACATCTGGGCAAACTCCACGCCGATATAGCCGCCGCCGATGATGATCAGCGACGCGGGCAGTTGCTTCAGCATCAACGCCTCGTAGTTGGTGATGAAACCAATTTCTTCCAGCCCCGGAACACGCGCGTCGGCCACGCGGGAGCCGGTGGCGATGATGGTTTTGTCGGCGGTGATGGTCTTTCCATCAACCCGGATATCTTTGGGCGAGGTAAATTGGGCATGACCACGAATGAATGTAATCTGTTTGCTTTTGTGTACCCAGCCATAAATGCCGTCAATAATCCCCTGCACGATGGCGTCTTTGCGGGCGACGGCCGTTTCCAGATCAAACCAGATATTCGTCGGATCAATGCCGCGCACGCCAAATTCATGGGCGCGGTGGCGGACTAAGCGCATCACTTCGGCCGACCTTAACAAGGTCTTGGTGGGGATACACCCCTCATTCACTCAAGTACCGCCGACTTCGCTCATTTCAATCAGGGCGATATTGGCCCCCAATCGAGCTGACAAAGCCGCCGCCGGCAATCCACCCTGACCGCCGCCAATGACGACGACATCGTACTTGCCCATTATGACCTCCGTTATCCATTGCCCGTAAACCGTTCTCCGTTATCTGTAACGGAATATGGAACACGGAATACGGAACAGTAAATTATGACCGCTTTAACACCAAAGCCATCGCGTTTTTGAGCCGGTCTAAGGCATCCTCATCCCCATCTCTCAGACAACCGGTGACACAGGTATCCATATGTCCTTCCAGCACCTTAATCGTCGCCTGATTAAGCGCGGCTTTGATGGAAGACATTTGTACGAGAATCTTCTCGCACTCTTCCTTTGCATCCAGCATCCGCTTGACGCCGCGCACTTGGCCTTCGATGCGGCTGAGACGCGCCTGGACATTGGCTGCCAGTTCCGGGTCGAGATAGGTTTCTTTTGCGGTTACTTGTTCCATTGTGCCTAACATAAATACCTCCTTCTCATGATTGTTTGACGGCCGCGATTGCCTTCTGCTGTTTGGGTACGCCGCGGAAAGCGACACGGCCGTTAATCAGCGTCGTCGGCGTCGTTAGGATATTGTGCTTAGCCGCCAACGAGCGGCCTTTGCCGGAGGTGATATCCACCTTTTGAAAACGGAACCGGTAATCAATCCGCACCCCTTCCCACAGCCTGGCAGCGTCAGCGCAGGATGAGCAGGTGGGCGATGAAACCAACACCACATCAGCCAAGCCGGCGCTGACCGGGATAGAGATCGTCTTGTCCCCCATTAACCATTTACCGGACAGCAGCAATCCACCCAGGAACAGAACGGTGAAGATAATGTAAATAAGGACCGTATTCGCCGACAGCCAGGCGCCAATGGCCGTGCCCGCCGTCAAGGCCAGAAACAAAGGCAGCGTCAACGGCAAATGACAGGGGCAGGCGACAAAGGCAACAGCGCCGGCTACATACCCTTTTGCAGTGTGCCAGATTCTTCCCATCAATCAGCTTCCTTTTGCTAAAACTCACCCCGCCAACGACATCGTAATTGGCAGGGAACCCAGTACCGTAAACAAAACCGCCAGCACGGCCGAAATCCACACGATCTGGCGTTGGCGGCGCAGCGATTTGGGCGAACAGACCCCTTTGGCGCAGTCCGCTTCCGCCTTGGGCCGGTACACCACGTAAAAGGCCGCGCCCGGGAACACAAAGCTGATGGGCAACGTGATGGAACGGTAGCGCATTAGAAAAACAAAGGGGCCGAGGCTGGTGAAGCCGGCCACCAGCAACACCACCGGCAGGACGCAGCAACTGGCGTTGAGGGTGGCCGCCAGCGTGGAGATGAGCGAACCAGACCGGCTTTTGGTGGTTAAAGGATTGTTTTTCATGGTTCAAATGTTCCTGTTACCGAATAGCCAACGGCCGCAACCGCCTGACTAATTTCCTCCGGCCCCACCTGCGCCGGATCGTAAGTCACAATCAACGTATTCGCGCCCAAGTCGCCTGTCGTTTCTATGATGCCCGGCAACTGCCGGACGCTCGCGAGAGTCACCGCGATTCAACCGCCTCAGACCCAGCCGCTGATGTTGAAGCCGGTCGTGATCTGGGCAGACGCGGGCGCAGCCAGAGAATCATCTACTGCTGCCGGGACCGCGGCCGGGTTTGTGTTGGGAACCGGCGTGGCCGCCAACGGCGCTGGCGTGGGGATGGGGTCAGCCTGCCCCCCGCACGCGCTCAAGCCCATCGCCAAAACGAGCGCGCCCAACAGCCAGACGGCCCACCGGGTTAACGATGAGGAGAAAGAGATAGGTTTCATGGGTTCAACTCCGTTCATGATTGAAAATTAGATAGAATCACGGGCATAAACCGCCCCACATACCAGATCAGATACAGCCCAGCGGCGATCAGCAGCACGGCGCCTACGCGATGCACGTAGGGCAGGGCGCGCTGGACGTATTGCAACAGAGCGTCTTTGGCCAGGGCAATGCTGACCACCACGATCATCAAAACGGCCGCCATACCCGCACTGTAGCCGCCAAACATCGCCAGCGCTTGCGCCGGGCCGTTGAGCGTCAGGCTGCCGGCCACCACTGCCAGAAAAACGGGCAGGGTGCAGCTCAAAGAGGCTGTCCCATAAGCCACGCCATACACAAAAACGGATCGGGCGTCACGCGCCTGAAAACTGGCTGGCGGCGCAGGCAGGGAAAAGGGCAGGTTGTTCCCGGCCAGCAACCATATGCCAAACAGAACCAGTCCCGCCCCGACCGCCAGCGCGCCCAGGGGCAGTGCCTGCACCAACGCTTGCAGCCCAGCGGAGATGGCGAATCCGACCACGCTGAACACCAGCACAAAGCCGGCCGTCATCAACAGCCCCAGGCGCACCCCTTCCAAAGCGCGATGCCAGACCGGACGCAGATCGTAGTCCGACTCCTTGGCCCCCAGGTAATAGGAAGCGTAAGCGGGCAGCAGCGCCCAGCCACAGGGGTTGACGGTAGCCAACATCCCGGCGCCGAAGGCCCAGGTGAGCAGGGCGGCGTTCATCGCTGCCCCTCCTTCCCGGCCGCCGCCGCGTTCTGACCGGACAGGCTGCGGGCCAGCAAAGAGCCAAGTTGGTACGCTTCGTGTACAGATAAAACCATCGCCCCCGGCCGTCCTGCCAGCCATTCTCTGGCGGCGGCGGCCGAGGCGAAGAAATGAACCTGGTCGCAAAAAGCGCCGCGAATGTCACTCATCGTTTCCGGCACGACGATGGAGACGGCCGCGTCCGGCGGCTCAACTTGCGCCACGTTATCAGAGATGATGGACACCTTGACCGGCGTTCCCGTCATCGGGCAGGGGGATTCAATGCGGGCCGGTTTGCCCAAAAGGAAGGGGAAGGTCAGGGCGTCCAGAGCGCACCAGGTAAACAGGGCGCGTCCTTTCACCTCAAAGCGATGCGGCGTCGGTCGTAACGTCAGCCCCATCCCCGCCAGGTTGCCTTCGTCATCCAGTTCGACGCTGGGCAGGCGGGGCAGAAGTGCAGCGACTTCTTCGCCAGACAGGCCGCTGACGGCCGCGATCTCCGACGGGGAGACCGGCGCGCCGTTGGCCAGGAGCAGGAGAAGTTGTTTGAATAGCGGGGCAAAGTTTTCGGCGTCAGGCATTTGCCCGAATGTGGCGGACAATGCTTCGGCTAACTGGTTTAGGTTGTTTGCCGTCATTTTTACCTCACCCGGCGCAACAGCTCAACAGGGCGATATCTTTCTCAAAGCCCAATGTCGCCAACTTGATGCCTTCCACGCTGGTCAGGTAGGGGAAGATGGTCTGGCGCAGTTGGGACACGGTGATGCCGAAGCGGATGGCGAGCACGGCCGTTTGAATCAATTCGCCGCCTTCAGGAGCCAGGATATGCGCCCCCAGCAGCTTGTCCGTGTCGGCGTCGGCCACCAGCTTGATGAGACCGCGCGTGTCGCGGGCGGCCAGGGCGCGGGGGACGTATGCCATGGGCAGCGTGCTCGCCTTCACGTTGTACCCCTGCTCTCGCGCCTGCGCTTCCGTCAGCCCAGCGCTGGCAATTTGCGGGTCGGTGAAGGTGACGCGGGGAATGTAGGTAGTGTCGGCGACCACGCCGCTGCCGTTGAGCGCGTTGTCAGCCGCCAGTCCGCCATGATAGGCGGCCACAAAGACAAACATGTCCTTCCCGGTGACGTCCCCGGCGGCGTAAACGGCCGGATTGTCGGTGCGCAAGATGTCGTCCACCAGGATTTCACCTCGTTGGCCCAATTTAACGCCGGCCTCTTTTAGTCCCATGTTGGCTGTGTTGGGGCGGCGGCCGGTGGCGACGAGCAGTTGTTTGGCGTCCAGGGTGAGTTCTGCGCCGTCTAATGTGCCGGCGAGGTGGTAACGGCCGTCCCGCTTTGCTACCTGGCTGGTCTGGAATCCGGTCACAATCCGCATCCCTTCTCCTGCCAGATAACCAGCCAGCGCCGCGCTGACTTCCTCATCTTCAAACGGGGCGATGCGCGGCAGTAATTCCACCACGGTGACAAACGTGCCGGCGCGGGCATAGGTTTGCGCCAGTTCCAGGCCGACGGCGTTGGCGCCCAGCACAATCATGGATTTGGGTAATTCTTTCAAGTCGAGGGCGGCCGTGCTGGCCAGATAGCCCGCTTCGGCCAGGCCGGGGATGGGCGGCGCCCAGGCGCTGGCGCCGGTAGCGATGAGGATGCGGTAGGGGGCGTAGGCTTTGCCATTGATTTCCACGCCGTTCTTACCGGTCAGCTTCGCATATCCTTCGATGTACTCCACATTGGGATAGCCGGCCAGCACGTCTGCATATTTAGCCTGGCGCAGCGCGTCCACCAGTTCATCTTTGTGGGCGATGACCTCCGGCCAATTGACGCGGCCGGGAGCGGTGTGGATGCCGCGAAAGCGCTGCTGTCCGGCGTGGTGAATCATCTCGGTGGCGCGGATGAGGGCTTTGGAAGGCACGCAGCCGATGTTGACGCAGGTGCCGCCGATGGTGCCGGCTTCGACGATGGCCGCCCGGTAGCCCAGTTCGGCCGCTTTGATGGCAGCGGCAAACCCGGCCGAGCCGCCGCCGATGACCATCAAGTCGTACTCTGTGCCGCCGCCATTGCGGGATGCGGAGCCGCCGGCCGGCTGGCGGCGTTTGACGGTGGCGGTGTAACCGGCTTCGCGCACGGCCGCAGACAATGCTTCGGCCGAGACGCTGGGTGCGGCTTTCACCGTTGCCATGCCTGAGTCCCAACCGGAAACGGCCGCTTCTGCCACCCCGGCCACACTCTGCAACGCCTTCTCCACATGTATGGCGCAGGAATCGCAGGTCATTCCCTGCACGTCTAATTCTAACTGTTCATCCATGATTTGTTTTCCTTAAGAGTTTACCCAGCATATACTGCTCTAAGTGATATACCCATGCCCCCATGGGGTATATAACAGCGCGAAGATAATTTTAATGCAACAGGTAGGGAGTGTCAAACCGATAAAAAATGTCTTTAGCGCTTCTCATAAAGCCATGGGCTAGGCCAGGACTTAATCTCGGTAAGCTGATTTTGTTCCGTCCCAAAAACTGTGAAGTCCCATAGTTCATGCCAATAGTTCCTACCAGTGGACGCTGCTTTGATCTCCAGTTATACTATATGTCACTTAAGATTCATTAAGCGACATATGAGGATATAGAAAGTAAAATCCGACTCCCCCACCATCACGGAGCGAAAAAATGACGAGCCGACAACTGCCGCTATCAGAACGTGATATTCCCCCTGAGCTGCCTTGGTTGCATACTGATTCATTCCTGGAAAGCGTCGGCAGTCGCAGCTTGAAAACCGAAGGCACGTACCTGGCGGCGCTGCGGTACTTTGCCGACTGGGTGCAGGTCGGTAAGCGCGCCGGTTTTGACCTGGAGCAGATCTGGCCGCTGGACATCGCACTGCTGACGACGGAACTGGTATTGAAGTTTAACGAAGCGTTGCGCTCCGAACGGGCGCAGAATACGGGCCGGACTTATATGGCCGCTTTGCTCAGCTTCTTTGGCTATCTGGTGAGCATTGACCAGCTCCCCCCAGGGCTGAGTCTGGAAAAGGTGCGCGAACGGCTGAAGCGGCAGCGCAAGACGGCGCTACGGCCGTCGTCGAAAGTAGTCAACCTGGACGCCATCCGCCAGCAAATCCCTCTCATCGTAGATTATTACCACACGCTCCCCCTACCCTCCCCCGGCAACGACCCGTACAATCGGCGACTGTCGCTGCTACGGGATCAGGCATTGGCGACTGTGCTTTATAGCACGGCCGTGCGCATCAGCGAAGCGGTGGCCTTGGACCGGAAGCATGTGGTCGGCGGCCGGGCCGAAGATGTGCTCATTACCGGCAAAGGCGGCCGTACTCGTACCATTCACTTTATGGATTATGCCCGGGCGGCGATTCAGGCTTATCTGTCGGAGCGGACGGATAACAACCCGGCTTTGTCCGTCTCCCACAGCCGGCGGGCCAATAGTAAGCGGTTGACGACCCGGTCGGTGCAGCGGATGGTGGAAACGGCCGTTGCCAGCCTGGGACTCGATGCCTCCCTCACTCCCCACGATTTCCGCCACTACCGGGCCACGGAACTGTTGCGGGAGGGCGTGCCGGTAGAAGTGGTGCAGGAGTACTTGGGCCATGCCGACATCTCCACTACCCGCGCAGTGTATGCACCCATCATCGGTAAGAACATCGTCAAAGAGTGGCTGGATATTCTGGCGGGGCCGTTGGAACGGGCAGCGCAGTTAAAGGAGGAGTGAAAACGGCCGTCATCCTTGACACCGCTTCTCCCAACCAATATATTCGTTTGACCATAAGCCGCATAATTAGGAGCGCGAAAGATGAATCAACCGAGGCAAATCGGCGCCGCAGCCCGCGAGTTGGGCATCAACCCCAAAACCATCCGCTATTACGAGGAAATCAACCTCATTCCGCCAGCGCGGCGTACCGAAGCCGGCTACCGAGTCTATTCGCCAGCCGATATTGACCGCATCGCCTTCATTTTGCGCGCCCGCGAACTGGATTTTTCGCTGGACGACATCGGCGAAATTTTGGCTTTGCGCGAGGAAGGGGAAGCGCCCTGCTTGTACGTGACGGAATTAGTGCAGCGGCAATTGGAGGTCATTGACGCCAAAATCGCCGCGCTGAACCAGTTGCGCCAGGAGTTGGACGACATTCAGCGGCAGGCACAAATCATCCCGCTGGATGTGATTGTAGACAAGGAGTGCGTCTGCCACCTCATCCAAAATCAGACGATCCGGGCGGAGTCAGACGATCCGGGGGGGGGAAATGAGTAACGGATAAGCTAGGCAACTTCTCCCATTGACCTTCCAGTTGCTGGAAACGATACACTCGTTCTCAGGTCGCTCATCGCGGTCTGAGAATTTTGTTTTTAGGAGGCTGGGGATGAGAGACTGGAGATCGCCAGTCTCTAGCAGCTTGTCGGAAAATTAGTAGCCGCGGTTTCTTACCGCGTTCCCGGAGGCGAGGTAAGGATACCTCGGCTACAAAATGAGGTTCTCCGACAAACTGCTAGTCTCTCAATTCTAATCTTTTAGGAGATAGTAATGATGACAGCACAAACAACAGATAAGCTGCAAGTGAAAATCGGCGGGATGGCCTGCTCGTTTTGCACGATGACGATTGAAAAGGCATTGGGGCGGATGGATGGAGTGGAAGCCGTTCACGTCAGCCTGGCCCACGAAGAAACCCTCATCGAGTACGACCCGGCGCGGCGCACCCCCACCGAACTGCGCGACACCCTGCGCCAGATTGGCTACAGCGTGCGCGATACGGATAAGGTGCGGGCTTACGAGGAACAGCAGGCCGACCTGCGCCAGGCCAAAAACCGGCTCATCGCCGCCGGGATTTTTACTTTGGTGACGACGGTCATCATGGTCGCCCGCTGGCTGGGATTCCGCGAACCGTGGTTCCGGCCCACCATGATCCTGATGGCGCTGCTGACGACGTTTGGCGCCGGCTGGCACATTTTACTGATGGCCGTGCAATCGCTGCGACGCGGCATCCTCAACCAGCACGTCTTGCTGGAGTTGGGCGCCTTTGCCGGGCTGGTTGGCGGCTGGATCGGCATTTACAACCCGCTGTTCCCCGCGCCCGACTTTTTCGCCGTTGCCACCTACATCACCTCCTACCATTTGCTCTCCGGCTGGGCGTCGCTGCTGGTGCGGACGCGGGCTTCGGAGGCGGTGCGCGGCTTGCTGGCTTTGCAGCCCGCTACCGCCCGCCTGGTTTTGCCAGACGGCCGTATCCAGGAAGTTCCCATTGAGCAAATTCAGCCGGGCGATTTGGTGCGCGTGCGGCCGGGGGAATCGGTGCCGGTAGACGGCCGTATCCATGACGGCCGTTCCGCCATTGACGAGAGCCTGGTGACGGGCGAACCGATTCCCGTGGCCAAAACCGTCGGCGACGAGGTGATCGGCGGCGCCATCAACCAAAACGGCACGCTCGTTGTCGAAGTTCTCAAGGTGGGCGACGACTCCTTTTTGGCGCAGGTGGCGCATCACATCGAAGAAGCACGAGCCATGAAGCCGGGCATTTTAGCCCTGGCCGACCGTATTTTGCAATGGTTCGTCCCCGGCGTGCTGCTCTTTGGCGGGCTGGCAATTTTGTTATGGACGGCCGGTGCGGCCCTGCGCGGCGGCGCGCCGGACTGGACGCGGGCTATCTTTGCCGCCCTGGCGGTGCTGGTCATGGGCTACCCCTGCGCTCTGGGCATGGCCACGCCGTTGGCCATGATTCGCGGCGGCGGCGAGGCGGCCAAACGGGGTATCCTCATGCGCTCCGGAGAGGCTTTTCAGACGCTCAAGGATGTGCGCCGCGCCGTTCTGGATAAGACGGGCACGATTACCGAAGGCAAGCCAAGTGTGGTAGAAGTGGTGGGCAGTGAGCAGTATTCAGTAGTTAGTAGTCAGTTTTCAGTGGGCAATGAACTGATTACTGATAACCGATCACTGATTACTAATTCCCTCCTGCAACTGGCCGCCAGCGTGGAAATCGCTTCGGAGCATCCATTGGCGGGGGCGATTGTGGACGCGGCGCAGGAACAGGAACTGGAGTTGGTTGATTTTGACGACTTTGAAGCCGTGCCGGGGCGGGGCGTGCAGGCGACGGTTGCCGGACGGCCGGTTCTCATCGGCAGCCCCCGCTTTTTGCGAGAGCAGGGTGTGGATTTGGCCGAACTGGAAGCGGATTTGGAACGGATGCAGTCTGAAGGGAAAACGGCCGTTGCCATTGCTCAGAATGGGGCAGCCGCCGGACTCATTGCCATCAGCGACGCCATCAAGCCGGACGCCGCCGCCACCATCGCCCGGCTGCGCACCGAAGGGATTGAGCCGGTGATGCTGACCGGCGACAACCGGCGCGCGGCCGAAGCGGTGGCGGCGCAGGTGGGCATCAGCGAAATTTTTGCCGAAGTGCTGCCGGGCGAGAAGGCGGCCAAAGTGCGCCAGTTGCAGGCGGCGGGCCATCGGGTACTCATGGTCGGCGACGGCATTAACGACGCCCCGGCACTGATGCAGTCGGACGTGGGTATCGCCATCGGCGCGGGCACGGACATCGCCATTGAAGCGGCCGACGTGGTACTGACAGGAGGACGGTTGGGGGCGATGGTGGATGCGATAGAAATCGGCCGTTCCTCCTACCAAAAGACGGTGCAAAATTTGTGGCTGGCGTTTACGTTTAACGGCATTGGCGTACCGCTGGCGGTGACGGGATTGGTGCGACCCGGCTGGGCGATGGCGGCGATGGTTGCCAGCGTCAGTCTGGTGCTGCTCAATTCGTTTGGCGGGCGGTTGGTGAAACGGTAATAATAACCAGTAATCAGTAAACAGTAAATGGTTGACAAGGGTATGTGACGTGACAAAGAAAACGATTATTTTGGAAGTAACCGAAGGGCATATTTGCTGCGAGGCTTGTGAAAACAGGATTAAGCGCGCGGTGGGGCAACTGTCTGGAGTGGCCGAGGTGTCGCCCAGTCATGAATCGCAGCAAGTTGAAGTGACGTTGGATACGGATGAAGTGACGGTAACGGCCGTTCTGAAAACCCTGTCCAAAATCGGCTGGCAGACGGCGGCAGCGTAAGATGAACACCGCTTCCCTGTTACTCCTGCCGCTGGTTTTCGGCGTTGTGGGCGCGTTTACCCCCTGCGCCCTGGGCATCAACGCCGTATTTCTGGTGGTGTTAGCTTTGCTGGCGGAAACGGTGTTGGTGGGCGATTATCTGTTTGGGGCGGTGGCGCTGTTCATCTTCGGCGTGGCCATGTCGTTACCCTTGTTGGTTGTGGGCGCGTTTGAGGGCGCCAACCGTTGGCGGAAGCGATTAACGCCCAAACCTTTTATCGAGCTTTGGTAGGCGAGGCTGGGACACCAGCCGTCATCGGGCTGCCGGTCTATTTTGCCCTGGGACTGGGACTTATCACCCTAGCATTCATGTGGCGTCGCCGCCGCTCGTGCCCATCACCCGACCTGACCGGAGCCCCGCTAGGAGAAACAGCCTATGAGTAAAAATTTGTTTCTGTTCGGCTGGCTCATCGCATTGGCGTTGAGCGCGTGTACGGGCCGGACGGCCGTGCCGACGACCACACCAATTCCCACAAACACGCTGCCTCCGACCGGCAAGCCAGCCTTCTCGGCCGTGCCAGATGAACACAGCGACCCGGTCAACGCGCCCGATCATATCCATTTGGACGATGGTTCCACCGCAGCCACCGGCAACTTGCCGATTGAAGACGAACTGCTGGCGCAGCTTCTCTCCGGCGATCCTGTCGCCGTCGGCGCGGCCAACGCCAGCGCGCAAACAGTCGCCCTGACCATCCCCACCATGTTCTGAATTGCCTGCGAGGCCCGTGTGGTCTCCAACTTGCAGCAAACGGCGGGCATCGTCAGCCTGGAAGCGAATTCGGAGGAGAGCCGACTGATTGTGGTTTTCAACCAGGACACAGTGACCGTGGATGAGATCGTCGCCCAAGTTGGCGTGACGGGGGATGAAGTAGCGGATGTGAAATTAGACGAGTGAAGTAAGCAGCGTCGGGCACAAGGCGTCGAATCTACACATAGCCACGGCCATTTACCCCGCGCCTGGCGCTAGATGATAGGAGATAGACAAATGACTCAAAAAACAGCCCTTCAAGTCGTTGGCTCACAAACGATGCACTGCGCCGGTTGTGAGCGCGCGGTCACGTTCACCCTCTCGCAACTGCCCGGCGTGAAGGTGATCACGGCCGATCATAAAACGCAGGTGATCGAAATTGTCCTGACCGGCGATGAGACGGATTTGGAAAAGGTGAAGGCGGAGTTGGATTGGATCGGGTATGAGGTAAAACTGGTGTGAGCAGCGAAATGGCGGACGGTCGTTCCCCCACCCCAGCCTGGTTAGCCTATGCCGGGCTGCTGGCTGTTTTTGTCGCCGTTATCGCCGCCGGTTATGCCGGCTTCCGCGCCTTCGCCAGTTCTGATTTGAGTAGCGCCAACCTGTACCTGCTGGCTGTCGTGGCCGGCGTGGACAGCTTCTTTTCTCCCTGCGCTTTTCCCCTGCTGCCCAGTTACCTTTCCTTATTATTACTTAACTCCTGCACATTCATAATTAAATACCGAGTAGTTGGCAAGCGGATTCAACATTCCGACCAGCCTGAAAGAGGGCAAAAAGCCAATGAACCAGACCCTGCACGACCTCGCGTTTGACTGTGCGACA
>JAJRVV010000004.1 GCA_024277135.1 Chloroflexota bacterium
GTTTAGCAGTCTGGCCGCTTTCCCGGTGGAAATAGAGCCATCAGTGAATAAGGAGAGAACGAGCCATTCATTTATATTGCGCTGCACTTCATCTTGATTAAAACCAAATTTAAGAAGATCAGGTAAAAGTTGCACTTCAAATGTTACGCTGCTCATCGCCAATTCCTTTTACGAGAGAAAGAGTCTCCCGAATGATTTGGATTGTACCCCAAAAAATGGGTTTCGTTGCTTGCCTTATTGTTCATACGATAGCCAAAAGCGCTATCGTATGCAACTTTCGCTGCTGGCAAACCAATCTCGAAATGTCTTGATTGAAAAAGCGCTCGCGGCCAAAGAGCAAAACAAAACTATCGTGCCTTAACTGGCCCATGAGCAATTCAATCCAAAATCCAAAATCCAAAATCGCAAATCTTACATCACGTCTTCTGCGCCATCTCCTCGCCGAAATTGAGCAGCGCTTTGACGCGGCCGTCATTAGGCGCTTCGGCGTAGACGCGGAGGACAGGTTCAGTGCCGGACGGCCGTATCAGCAGCCAACTGCCATCATCCAGGTAATACTTCACCCCATCCGTCGTTTGCACATCTTCAACCGTCACCCCGGCAATGCGGCGCGGGGCCAGATCAACCAGCATCTGCACCATCGTCTCCTTCTCCACCGGGCGCAGCAGCTTCATGTCGGTGCGGGCATACTGCGCCGGGCCGTATTTCGCCAGCAAGTCGGCGATAATTTCGTGTAACGGCGCTTTGGCGTCTGCCATCACCTCCAGCAACAGCAGCCCCATCAAGATGCCGTCCCCTTCGGGAATGTGACCTTTGATGCTGATGCCGCCCGATTCCTCGCCGCCCATCAGCACCCCATTAGCGATCATCAAATCGGCGATGTGGTTGAAGCCGACCGGCGTTTCCACCAATTCCAGGCCATGATCGGCGGCGATGCGGTCAACTATGCGGGTGGTGGAGACGGTGCGCACCACCTGGCCCGTCCAGCCCCGTTTTTCGATGAGATAACGTAACGTCAGCGCAAAAATCCGGTGCGGGTCTACAAATTTCCCTCGCGCATCCACCGCGCCAATGCGGTCGGCGTCGCCATCCGTGGCCAGCCCCACATCAAAATGACCGGCCTGGATGGTGGAGATGAGCAGCCCCAGATGCCGGGCAATCGGTTCAGGATGGATGCCGCCAAAGCCGGGGTTCATGTGGTGGCGGATGTTATGCACCTGGGTACGGCCGCGCGCCAACATTTCGCCAAACACCCCCCGCCCGGAGCCAAACATGCCATCCGCCACCACATGCAACTCGCCGCCAGAAATTTTGTCCAGGTCAACCAGGGCGCTGAGATGTTCGTAGTACGTCCAGGATGGGTCGAACTTACACACAATCTCATCTCGAATGGCTTGATCCAGCGCCATCAGATTAGGGCCATGCGCCGTGTCCAGGTTTTTTTCCAGCAACTGCTCTATCCGTTTGCTCTGGGTCGGGCTGGCGCTGCCGCCGTAGCTGGCTTTGAGCTTGATGCCATTGTACCGGGGGGCGTTGTGGCTGGCGGTGATCATGACGCCGGCGGTCGCTTTTTTCTGGACGATGGCGTAGCTGACGGCCGGGGTGGGGGTGTCGGCGCGGGCCAGCCAGGTTTTGATGCCGTTGGCGGCCATGACGCGGGCCACTTCGGCGGCGTACCGGTCAGATAAAAAGCGGGTGTCGAAGCCGATGACGACGCTGGGTTCAGTCCCGTTTTCTTCATGGACGAAATCGGCGATAGCCTGGGCGACGAGGCGTAGGTTGGCAAAGGTGAAGGTTTCGCTGATGACGGCGCGCCAGCCGTCGGTTCCAAATTTGACTGTCATTTCATCTCCTGAAATTTGTGGCGTTAGGCGGATTCCGAAAAATAATTGAAGGAAATTATATTATTTTTCGGAATCCGCTCGAGGCATTTTCGGATTGAAGCCTTATTTATTATTCCGAAAATGCCTTATGCCCGATTGAGTGACAAACAACCAGAATGTTATGCTCCATATTTTATCATGATAATCAAATCGTTGACATTGGTTCCGGTGGGGCCGGTGATGATTAAGTGATTCTCGATTTGGCGGAAAAAGGTGTGGCTGTGGTGACGGTTGAGGTGGACGATGGCATCGAGATTGCGGGCACGGCCGTGCGCCACTGTTTCACCCGTCACCATCGCCCCGGCCGCGTTGGTGGGGCCGTCTTCGCCATCGGTGGCAAAGCTGGCGACGACAGTTTGGGGCACGTCAGCCAGCGCAATAGCCGCCGCTAATGCTGTTTCTTGATTGCGGCCGCCTTGCCCGTTCCCCTGGACTGTTACTGTCGTCTCTCCGCCTAGAATAGCGCAACTGTCTGGCGATAAGTCGCGGGCGATGGCGGCGGCGACGCGCCCCACTTCCCGCGCTTCTCCTTCCAGATGGGTGGTCAGAATTTGGGCGCGGAAGCCGAGTTTTTTTGCTTGCCGGGCGACGGCCGTAGCTGCTATGCCCACATTGCCGATGATGAGGTTTACAGGGGGGCTGGGGAGTGGAAAAGTCGGGGAGCTGTTTCTGTCCGGTTTTCTGGCTATTTTAATCCTATACTGTTCCAGAACGGCCAGTGCGTCGGCCAGGGTATCGTTGCCGGGGACGGTGGGGCCGGAGCCGATCATGGCTAACGAGCTGCCGACCACATCGCTGAGGCTGAGGGAGAGGTAGCGGGCCGGGGCCGCCCATCGCGCCAATCCGCCCCCTTTGGCGGCGTCTAGCTGGCGGCGGACGGTGTTGAATTCCTGGATGGTGCAGCCAGAGGCGAGCAGTTGTTGGTTGAGCGCCTGCCATTCGGCCAGGGGCAGGATGGGTTGGCTGAGCAGCGCCGACGCGCCGCCGGAGATGAGGCAGAGTACTAGATCGTCTTTGGTGGTTTGGCTGAGGAGTTGGCGTACGGCCGTTGTTGCCGCTACTGAGTCCAGGCCGGGGATGGGATGATTGCCTGCGTGAAGGATGAAGGATGAAGGATGAGGGATGAAGTCGGAGGGGATGGTTTTGGCGATGACGATGCTGGCGGCATCGCCGCTGGTTAATTCATCGCCCAAAATTTTGAGGACGGCCTGGGCCATGGGCACGGCCGCTTTGCCTACAGCGATGAGAAAGAGACGGCCGTTCGTCAGGTTGAACGTTTCGCCGCCGATGTGAAGGGTATGGTTTTTCCGGTGGAGATGGCGGGTGACGGCTGCCGCCGGATCGGCGGCGGCAAGCGCGGCTGACGCCATCGCCTGCACGTGGGCGCGATAGTCGGCGAAGCGGGACATCGTTATTCTGGCAAGAAGGATTGCACCGCGTTTTGGGCGGCATTTTGCGGCGATTCGGTCAGCGTGATCACATCAAACACCGCATCTTCCAACGCCGTCAGTAAGGGGCTGGATTGGCTCATCGGATTTCGTTGGGCGCGGGCTAATTCTGCTCGTAAAAAATTGGTGTAGCCATCATCCGCCGGCCATTGCGCCATGGCCAGTTGGGTGGCGGGCAGCAGGTTGCTGGCCTGGCTCCATTGGCCCAGGTTGTCGGCGGAAACCAGAGTGGTGAGCAGTTCAGCCGCTCGCGCCCGCCGTACCGGATCGGCGGTGCTGATGGCCCAGGCCCAGCCGTTGACCAGGGGAGTGAGCGGCGTACCGGGGCCGGGGACGGCCGTAAATCCCGGCGCAAATTCCGCTGAACGTTGGGCCAGATACGTCTCGCTGTTGGTTAAGACCCAGTTGAACGAACTGCTTTGGAAGGTTTGCCAAGCGGAGTCGGCGCTGGCGAGATTGCTGCTTTGCAACGAAATAAAACCGTTGTTGCGTCCCCGGCTTAACTGCTCCAGAGCCGTGACCAGGGGGGCAGTTTCCAAGCTGACCTGCCCCGCTTCGTTGAGTAGTTGGCCGTCGGCCGCCAAGTAAAACTGGAGAGCAAGGACGGCGCCGGATTCGCCGGACGCGGGGAACACAAAGCTGTTGCCGCTGGCGATGAGTTCGGCCCAATTGGTGAAAACTGGCGTTTCGGGCAAGTTTTTGTAGGCAAGATGGGTTAAACCGTCGAGGGCGAAGGGGAAGCCGAGGATTTGGTCGCCGGGTTGGGACATTTCCTGAGCAGCCGGGAATAGATCGTCTATGAGGGTGGGGTGGATCAGGTCGTCCAGAGGATAGATGAGTTTGTCGGCGGCGGCTTCTGTTAGCATATCGGCGGGCAGAGCGATGAGATCGGGCAGGATGGCGGGGGCGACGTTACGTCCGGTGCGCAAATAGCTGAGGATGCCGCCGGGGCCGGTGACTGGTTTTTCTTCAATCCGCAGTTCCAGGTCGGGGCGATTGGCGGAGTAAGCCAGCAGTTGGTCGTTGAGAACGACCGTGCCCGCTTCGGCGTGCTGGGAGATTGCGGGCGGCAGCCACAGGATGAGGGTGTTGTTGGCGGCCGGGTTCGTGTTGGTGATGGCGGAGGTGAAGGCGGGGGTGGCCGGGACGGAAACGGCCGTGTCTGCGGCAGGCGTAGCGGTCGGTGTGGATTGGGTATCGTCCGTATCCCCATTCAACAACCCGCAGGCGGACAGCAGGAAAGCCACGCCTAATGCTAGAATGAGTTGTTTGAATTTCATAGTGGGAAGTATAGTCAAATCCAGGAGAGCGTCGAGTTATGATTGAGGAATCAAGGCATTGATTCCGTTTACGAAAGCTTGTTTGCCGCCGTGGGGAGGTTTGGCGGAAGGTTTAGCGATGAATTCCTGGAACGTGGCAAAAAAAGAGGGAACAGGACATGCCTGTTCCCCGAAAATTGAGAGAGTGGTTTGGCTCAATAGCTCAATAGCGCAAGATGGCCCCAATGCGTCCTGCATTTTCCAGTTTATCGTTGTTGCTGATGATTTCCACATGGCCGCCGCCAGCCATCGTGTTTGCCACCGCTTCTTCAATGATATCGGCGACTTCGGTCAACTCCTGCTCGCCCAGGGGGCTTTTGGCCAGGTTTGCCACCAAAAATCCAGAATCTCGATGGATGTACCCTGGCGCGCGGAAACCATCGCTGATCACGAGCGTTTTCACCCGCTTCTCGCTCACTGCCTGAAGCGTGTCATCCAGGCCGGTGACGCCGTTTTTGCCGCTGGCTGCGGCAGCAGCCAACAGCTCTTTCACCAGCTTGTTTTCTCGTTCGATGTTGGCCGCCTCTAACAAGGACAAGGAGCGTTGGCGCACCTCATTTTCGTTGGCGTTCATGTCAATGGCGAAACTGCCGGCAAAGGTGGATTGCAGTTGTTTGGGCAAGAGTTCTCGGAATTGGGCGATAGTTTCGGCCGTGCCGCCCAGGAAAAGGCGGCGGATCGGTTTGTTGGCAAAGAATTGCTGCGCTGCCGCCGCCGCTTCGCGTAAATTTCGCTGCATCACCTCATCTTCTCGACGGCCGCCGCCGACGCCGCCGCGCATTCCCACCGCCGAGGAGCCGCCCCCTTTTTTGATTTTGCGGCTGTCTTCGCCCAGGTAGCCGTTAACAGCTTGCAGTTCGCCCAGGTGGAATTCGTAGAATTTGGCGCCCACCCGATCTGCCAGGATCACCCCGTAATGGGCGTAATGATCCAGCAGGTGGGTTAGGGGTTTGAGATACGGCCGTTGTCCCACCCGCAACCGGTTGCGAAAGGAGACGGCCGTTGGATAATCACGAAAAAAACGGCCGTCGGCAGTGGTAAACATGGCGATGCCCGGCTTAGTCCAGTCATAACTGTGATCGAGATACTTTTCAATGGTCGCCGCGCCTGCTGTTTGCTCCAGCCCCGACTCTTTGAGCATCCCCCGTACCTGGAGTTTCGTCGTTTCCATGGATTCTTTGCTGGTGTCTGTGTCCAGATACAGGCTGAGGACTGGTTGCGGCCCAGATTCAAAGGTCAATAATTCTTGGAACTGTTCTTGCTTCAGCATGTGGCCTCCTATCTAATTGTATTAGGGGCCGAACTGGAATGACCAGTTTGGCCCACCCAATATAAAAGCGTTCCGGTTACGGCCGCGCGCCCAGCGTCAGCGGAACGATAATTTGTTCATCATTACGCAAAACTGTCAACTCAATCGTCTGTCCAACCTCCGTTTCAAATACCAGATAACTGATCAAATCATCCGTGTTTCGAATAGCGATGCCATCAATCGCGGTGATGAAATCTCCTTCAGCGCCGCCAATCAGCCCGGCTTCACTGGCTGGCGTATCCAACGACACATCGGTAATAAGAACGCCGGCAGACGGCAAATTCAGTTCATTTTGGGTGGCAATATCCACATCCAGCGGGTCAAACATGCGGATGCCGATGAAGGGATAGACGTAAAAGCCATCCGCCACAATAGCTGGCGCAATTTTCTTGACGGCGTTCACCGGGATAGAAAAACCAACGCCGGAATTGGTACCGGTTCGGGTCAAAATAGAGCTATTGACGCCAACAACTTCTCCATTCAAATTGAGCAGCGGCCCCCCCGAATTGCCGGGATTGATGGCCGCGTCCGTCTGGATAACCTGGGGCAGCGAGTACCGGCCGCCCCCTTCAATTTCTCGTTGGGAATCAATAGTGCGGCCCAACCCGCTGATGATACCGATGGACATGGAGCCGTTCTCGCCAAAGGGATTGCCGATAGCGATGACGAATTGCCCCACTTGCAAATTGTTGGAGTCTCCCAGCGGCAAAACGCGGGCATTGGCAGGTAAAGTATCTACCTTGAGGACGGCCAAGTCGCTGTCAACATCCGTGCCCACAATGGCGGCCGTGCTTCTTTGTCCGTCTGCAAATACGACTTCATACGCATCCCCATCCGTAATGACATGGTTGTTGGTGATAATGTAGCCTTCGCTGTCGAAGATGAAGCCGCTGCCAGTTCCCAATGGGATGTTTTTTCCCTGATATGCTTCAAAAACAAAAATGTGAACCACGCCGGGATTGACCGCTTCATACACATTGATTAAGGTGTTTTGCAAGTCTAGATTAACGGGTTCTAGCTGGGAGTTGACAGTCACCGGAGCGCCGGTTGGGGCGACTGGAATTTGGGCTGCCACGGTGGCTGCCACTTCATTCACGATAGCGTCCACATCCACTTCTGCTGCCGGTTCGGCAGGAGCGACGCCGGAAATCTGGCAGGCAAACCCTGTCAAAATCAGAAGCGAAAGAATCAATAAATAGGGTCTTTGACGAAGCTGTTTCATGTAGATAGTTATCCTCGGTTAAATGTTTAGGGGTTGATCAGCCGATAAGCGTGTTGGGGAGGCGTGTCTGGCAGACGCCAAGTTTGTCAGCCGCGGCTTTGGGCTGGAATGGCGAGCAGGCTCCGATCGTTGTCGTGAGTTTCTCTTGGCTTGTTTGTCCCCCTGGAGTTTTGTCTGGATGATACTGGCAGGCTGATCTGTAATAGGCCCATTGAATGGTCTGGTTATTTGATATTTGATGATAATTCTTCTGTTTCATTCCGTCAGCTTTATTTTGTAGGGTTGGTTGGTCAGTATATTGGCGTTTGATATGCTTCATTGTAAATAGCGGTGGTTGGGGCTGTCAAGAGAGAGATAGGGTTTTATATGAAATGCTAACAAGCTCTCTCAAATGACGAGATCAAGGGAGAGTTGGCGAGCCAGATCGGCTGACGGCCGATCAGCTCGATAGCAGTGAATGAGTCCGGCCAATCCTTTGTCGGCCCGAACTTGAAACCCAGCTTCGGTCAGGAGTTTTTGCCAATGTGGGGGTGGTTTGCGATTGAGGGCGGCCGGCCCCAGGGTGATCCAGGTGGTTTTGCTGCGGATAGGTTCAGCCAACAGGAGACGGCCGTCCGGAGTCAAAATCCGCCGAATTTCCTGCAACAAAGTCAACTGGTCGCCCCGCTGCCAGAACTCTGACAACACCTGACACATCATCACCGTCGTCACGCTGGCATCGGGCAGCGGCAGCAGATCAATGGAACTGTTACGCCAGAGGAGCCGGGGATCGTCAGGGGAGTGGGGCGGGCGGCCGCGCCAGCGTACCAGTGAGCGGCCAGCCGCCCACTGCGGACTGTACACATCAATGACAATCGTTTGCCCCGTCGTCAACCGATTGGCGATTTCGATGGGGCAATGACGCCGGCCCAAATCCACAAACACCAGCCGGTCAGTGGGTTGGAGGCGGCCCATGTCGAATAAAACCTGGTGCGGATTGAGTCCGGTGCGGCCGTACACCTGACTCAGCGCCCACAAATTCCCCAGCAAAAAATAGCCGAGCAGAATGACGACTGCCGCCGACAGCGGCACGTAACTCCACCAGCCCCGGTTGGCGCTGATCCCCAAAACAGCCAGAGCCAAAATAATGCCGGCGTAGACCAGAGCATAACCAGGCCATTGAGCGTCAATCGCCTGCAAAAAAGGGTTAAATCGGCGCTTCATCCTTCATCCCTCATCCTTCACTCTGCATCCGGCCAATAGCTGATGCGGTAAATGGCGTCGTTGATGTAATCGCCGACGTAAATGGCCCCGTCCGGCCCGACGATGAGACCCAGCGGCATCCCGCCCGGCCATTGGGCAAACCAGGTCACTTCTGCCCGGTAGCTGTCGCCGCCAGGCGTCAGCCGCACGTGGGCGATGCCAGTTTCGGCTTCTGGTTTGAGCCATGATCCGAAAACAGCGACGAAGAGGGAGACGGCCGTGCCTTGCGGCAGGTACTGCTCTGGAAATTTATCGTAGGTGTAAAAATCGAGGCTGTTGGCCGAGGCGTGGGGTTCAAAAAAGGCGATGGCCGTAATTGTGCCGTCACAACCCGACCCCTGGCCGTCATCCCAGCAATCGGGGAAGCCGTAATCGCCCCCCTGGACGATAAGGTTCAACTCCTCGCCGGGCGCATCCGGCCCCAGATCGTCACGGCCGTTATCCGTGGCAAACAAATCGCCGGTAAATGGGTGAAAGGCGAGGTCATACGGGTTGCGCATCCCACTGGCGTACACTTCACTCTCGCCGGTTTCCGGGTCAAAACGCATGATGGTGGCGCTGCGGGGGTCGGCTTGGATGCAGGCGTCGCAGGTGGAGCCGACGCCCATGTAGAGCAGGCCGTCCGGGCCAAATTTCAGGTTGTCGTTTTGGTGCAGGCCGACGGGCAGGCCGCTGACGAAATTGACGGCCTCATCGGCGACGAAATCCCCATCCACATCGCGCAGAATGGAGATTTTGCTGTTGCTGGACACCCATACGTCGTCAGTTCCAGGGCGGATGGTGATGCCCAGGGGAATGTAGAAGCCGGACGAGAAGAGGGTGTTGGCGTCGGCGCGGCCGTCGCCATTCACATCCTCAAAAACCCGGATCGAGCCATCCTGGGACGTAGCGTAGACGCGCCCTTGCGCGTCTACGGTCAGGCTGGTGGGACGGGCGAAATCGGCGAATTTGACGAAGGAGAAGCCGGGCGGCAGGCTGGCCCCGGTCACGTCCAGGACGGCGACGGGGGTGGGGCGGGGGGTGTTGGTTGGCGTGGCTGTCGGGGTGGCGGTGGGCGGTATGGCCGTTGGCGTGAAGGTGGGGCGGATAAAGGGGTTGAATGGCGTCGGCGATGGCGGGTTGTCCGGATTGGTGGCGGCGAGAATGGATGGGTTTTCGGCGACGGCCGTCGGTGGTTGGGCGACGGCCGTTTCGCCATCATTTTGACAACCTATCAATAACAAAACAAGAAACAAAAGGAAGAACCTGAATCGTTTCAACATACTCTCCAATCTCAGTTGATCCGAAATATGCAACGAATTAACACAAATTCCCACGAATTTTCGCGTTAATCTGCGTTAATTCGCTGCCAAAATTATATCTGCTGAATCTGATGCGCTCCCTATGGCGCTGGCATGGTAGAATCTTACAGAAGTGGCGAGTTATTGGCAAAGATCAAGTGTGAGACCTGCCAGGTTTTCGGAAACCTGGCAGGTCTGCTGAAATTCATACATTCGTAAGTGATTTGTAACAAATTTAATGCATACTTTTTGGGGAGGCATAATGCGACAAGAAATTTTGGTAGTTGACGACGAGGCTTCTGTGGTCGAAGTGGTGAGTTTGTATTTGAAGCGGGATGGCTTTGCGGTGCGGGTGGCGCGGGACGGCCGTGAGGCGTTGGCGGCCGTGGATGAGAAAGCGCCGGATTTGATTGTGTTGGACTTGATGCTGCCGGAAGTGGATGGGTTGTCCATCCTCAACAAACTGCGCAGTAATCCCGAAACCGATGTGCCCATCATCATGCTGACGGCGCGGGGACAGGAAGTGGATCGCATTTATGGGCTGGAATTGGGCGCGGACGATTATGTGACCAAGCCCTTCTCCCCGGCGGAGTTGGCGGCGCGGGTGAAGGCGGTGTTGCGGCGCGGCAGTCGGGAGAAAGAAGGGGTGGGGGAACGGCCGTTGCAGTTTCCAAACCTGCGCATAGACGCCAAAAGCCGCCAGGTCATCGTCGGCGGCCAAAATGTGGAGCTGACCGCCACCGAATTTGACCTGCTCTGGTTCATGGCCTCCCATCCTCGGCAGGTGTTCAGCCGGGATCAACTGCTGGAAAACGTGTGGGGCTTTTCCGACTACGTGGACCCCAGCACCATCACCGTCCATATCCGGCGGCTGCGCGAAAAAATCGAGGCCAACCCCAGCCAACCGGAACGGTTGTTGACGGTGTGGGGCGTCGGTTACAAATTTGAACCAGGAACGGGATAAGGTAGAAGGTTAAAGGATGAAAGTTGAGAATCGGCAATTATTTGTTTTAGGTTGGTTTGAACGGTCGCCCTGGACTGTTTTGCTGGCGGGGGCGCTGCTGGCGTTGCTGGTGGCGGTGTCGCTGATGCGCGGCTTGATGAAGGCTGATTTTCAGGAGCTTTCGGCGTTGGCCTCTACGCTGACGGCGACTTCGGTGCTCTCTCTGGGAATGGGCTACTTTTTGTACCGGCGAGGGTGGACGCGCTCGCCTTCGCTGATGCTGACGCTGATCGCCACTTATGGCTGGGCGATGGTGTTGACGCTGTTTAATGTGTGGGTGATGGCGGAGCAGATGTTTGTCAATGAGCACGACCTGGTGTTGAGCGGGGTGCTGCTGCTGTTTGCCGCCATTATCGCCACCACCTTTGGCGTTTTCGCCGCCGCCAGCCTGACGGATGGGCTGCGCCAGTTGAACAGGACGGCGCAGGCGATTGCGTCGGGTGATTTGGAGATGCGGGTTCGGGTACACGGCCGTGATGAAGTCGCCCAACTCAGCCAATCCTTCAACAACATGGCCGCTCAACTGCAAGCCGCCGAAAAGCAGCGTCATGAAGTGGAGAAATTACGCCGGGATTTGGTGGCCTGGACATCGCATGATTTACGCACGCCGCTGACCAGCATCCGGGCCATGGTGGAAGCGTTGCATGATGGCCTGGTGTCTGACCCGGAAACTGCCCAGCGATATTACCGCACCATCCGCAACGATGTGGTTGCGCTGAACAACTTGATTGACGACTTGTTTGAACTGGCCCAATTGGATGCAGGCGGTTTGGTTCTGGAAAAATCACCGTATGCGCTGGGCGATCTGGTTTCGGATGCGTTGGAGCGGTTTCATGCGTTGGCGGCGCAGAAGGGGATCGCTTTGCATGGCGAGATCAGCCCAGAAGTGGGGCTGATCCGGTTGAATGCGCCCAAAATTGGCCGGGTGTTGAGCAATCTCATTGGCAATGCGCTGCGATATGTGCCGGCGGGTGGGGATGTGTGGGTGACGGCCGTGCCTGTGGCCGAGGGGGTTCAAATCACCGCGCGCGACAATGGTCCCGGCTTTGCTCCCGCTGATTTACCCCGCATTTTCGAGCAGTTTTACCGGGGCGAAGAAGCCCGCAGCCGCAAAACAGGCGGCGCCGGGTTGGGCCTGGCGATTGCCCGCGCCATCGTGGAGGCGCATGACGGCCAAATCACAGCCAAAAATGGGGCGAATGGCGGTGCAGTTATCCAGTTCACTTTGTCTAACTCTTGATCATTTGTTTTTTCTCTTAATCTTTCTCTCATTTATGTAACAATCGTTACGTCCCACCATCAGGCATCGTGCTACTATGCCTGCATGATGCACAAATTACAGGTTTACGTGGCTGAAGATTGCTGGTCGTGCCGGGAAACTCACCGGATTGTGGCGGATATTTCGCCGCAATTCCCGCAAGTTCAGGTGGAAATGTTGGATTTGGAAAATGGCAGTCAGCCGCCCAATGTTTTTGCCGTGCCCACGTATTTGTTGGACGGCCGTGTCATATTCCTAGGCAATCCTACTCGTGAGCAACTGCGGCTAAAGCTGGCGACTGTTTGAGGATCTGCCTGCTCATCGTAAGAAATCCTACAATCGTTTCGTCAAGACAGGGAAAGTTTACAAATCCTGGACGAGGCGAATTAGTTGATGCAAACGAATAAACTCAATTACCTTTCTCATATTCAAGTTTTCCGCGACTTAACCCCAAACGAATTAGCCGACATGGATCGCAAACTGACCATGTCTACCTGTCGCGCCGGCAAAATCTTCTACATGCCAGAAGACACCGGCGAAGTGTTGTTTCTGCTGAAAAAGGGGCGGGTGCAGCTTTACCGCATTGCGCCCAATGGTAAAAAATTGGTGGTGGCGACGTTGGGGCCGGGGGCGATATTCGGCGAAATGTCTTTGGTGGGGCAGGGGATGCACAACACCTTTGCCGAGGCGGTAGATGAGTGCGTGTTGTGCGTGATGAGCCGGTCGGATGTGGAACGGCTGATGCAGGAAAAGCCGGATGTGGCTTTCCGCTTTGTGGAAGCGTTGGGCCATCGGCTGACGCAGCTTGAATCCCAACTGGAAGAGATCGCCTTCAAAAGCATTCCTGCCAGATTAGCCAACTTGTTGTTGGAGTTAGCCCAAGAGCAGAATGGCGACGGCCGTGTCACCGGTTACACCCACCAGGATTTCAGCGAAATGCTGGGAACCTATCGGGAAACAATCACCCAAACCCTGAATGATTTCAAAGGGGATGGGTTGATTGAGATCAGCCGCAAACAAGTGGTTTTGCGAGACAGGGCAAATTTGCAGGTATTGGCTGAGGGGTAGCGGGACGTTTTATGGCAAACCCTTGAAATCCTGAAGAGCCGGTTTACATCTCCTCGCGGTAAGTGAAGCCGTGTTTTTTGCGCGCCCGCAGCACAGCCTTGCGCAAAATTTCGTAAACCGCCTCCGGGTCTTTGATGTTTTTGAGCGTGATTCGCGGGTCGCTGGAATCGTGGCTGCGGACGGTAATATCGCCTAAATTAAGCAGTCGTTCGCTGAAGGTTTGACTGTAATCCAGGTCTTGCACCCGGATTAGCTCCACGTTTTCGCGGGATTTGCCTAAAAAGCCTTCAGTGATGCGGATGCGTTCGTCGGTGATGGTGTATTGTAATGAGATGGAGAGAAACGGCCGTCCCTCCCACAAAATATCCTCTTTCTCATCATCGAAAATATCATCGGGAATGGCGCTTTTAATCACAGCCCCCATCTCCGAATCAATATCCAGCATGGCCGCTTCTGAAACCAAATCAACCAGCGATTCCAGCGTTGATTTATCCAGAGCCGACACATCGAGATCGGTTTGGGCAATGGCTTGCCAAACCCTGGCTTTAATCCGAGCCTGCGTATCATCTACACTCATTTTCAACTCCTTTTTTGGCAGCTCTGAGTTTTGTCTCTTTGATGGCGATTTTGAGCAGAGCGCTAACATAAAATTAACAAAAAGTTTGTAGCATTTAACGCGGGTTGTCAAATTGCGCCCGCACCGATAAAATTACACGCCGCCGCAATGGATTGGCGCAAGATTTTTAGGATAGGTTTGAAAAATGCCAACATATACATATCGTTGCAAAGATTGTGGATATCAATTCGATAAACGTCAGCGGATGGCTGAAGAGCCTTTGACGGACTGCCCGGTGTGCGACGGCCGTATTCGGCGGGTCGTTAATTCTGTGGGCATCGTTTTTAAGGGCAGCGGCTTTTACGTCACTGACAATCGCAATGGCAGCAGCGCCAATGGTAAAAACAAAACCGCATCCGGTCAAACCGACGAAAAAGCTGAAACAAAAACCGAATCCAAAAGTGATGATGCGGCTCCGGCCGTGACCAAGCCGAAATCGGAAAAGAAAACGGCCGTCAGCGCCAATTAACCAGACAACATTACATGGACAATGAAAAATCCTGCGCTATCAACGCAGGATTTTTTGATCAGGAATTTGACGCTTGACCTGCGAGGTTTTTACATATTGCCTGGCTAACATTCGCGCTTGGTGGAAACTTCGCAGATATTTAAATTTGGAAACCACCCGTCGCCGGGACGATCTTTTGGCTGTAGTCATCCACAAAATCGCTCAATTTATCGGCAAGGCCGGCCCATCGCTCGCTCCGTAACGCTTGCCGCATCTGTTCGGCCGTTTCGGTGATGCCGGTGGCCATCTTTTGCTCACAATTGCCAAACGCCGTGTACCAGACCTGAATTTCATTTATACCCAGCTTGTTCAAACCAGGGATAAATTCATGCACCAGAAACTCGAAATACTCCGATTCTGTCTCTGGGCGGATATTCCACCGCAGTAAAAGTTTTGTGGGCATAATAGCCGCTCACTTGCTTAAAATCTAGGGGTTAACAGAATAGTTTCGGTTTCTTCAGGCAGAGAACCGGCTGTAATTTTCAGACGCTCTTCTTCGCGGGGTTCTGTTACCCCCATTTCTTTGAGGAAACGGTCAACGGTCTCCAACTCTAATTTAAGTTGGGGGTGGTGATAGTGCATGGGAGTGACAATGTTCGGTTCCAACATGGAAACCAGTTCCGACGCCTGGGCGGCGTTGAGGCTGTTGCCGCCGCCGACCGGGACCAGCAAAATGTTGACCTGCTCCAAGTCTTCGATCTGGGTTTGTTTGGGCACTTTTTGGATGTCGCCCACATGGGCTACTGTTAGGCCGTTGTAGTCGAACAGGTAGATGACGTTACGACCGTTGCTATTGTCGCCGATAGTGGCGATTCCGGTGATGAACAACCCGCCAATTTCATATTCGCCAGGGCCATTAAGCGCATGCTGGTATCCTGAGACGCCTTTGGCATAATTATGGCCAGCCGCTTCATGGCTGGAGGTGACCACATCCGCTTTTAACTTTAAGGCGGGTAGTCCGATGTCTTCGTTATATGGGTCAGTGACCACTGCGGTTTGTTTTCGTTCCGAAATGCGGAAACAGCTTAATCCATACCAGGTAATTTCCATAAATCTCTTTCTCCTTGAAGACGTTATTATACCTGAAATTAGCCTGATGGAATAATTGTTCTGTTTTGAAAATAGCGGAAAATTTTGCTAACATGTTTGGTATGAGCCAAGCGGTTTGTTGGGCATAAGCATGGGCAGCTTGAGAGAAGATTTTCGGATTTTGGCGATGAATGGCGGTGCAGTCACGGCCGTTCCCGACGGCTGGCGATTTATGCTGAATCCGGTCTCCGGCGGCTATGTCAACGCTCAAATTGATGATTATGGGCCGAAAGAAGGGGTGGGGCGGCGCGGCCGTTTTCGTTGGCGGCCCGGCGTCAAAATGGAATTGCGGGCCAGATTTTCGGCTGCCCCCATCGGCACCGCCGGGTTTGGCTTCTGGAACGCGCCGCTGGCCGATCCCACTATGCGCCGCTTGGTTCTGCCCCAGGCAGTTTGGTTTTTCTACGCCGCCCCGCCCAACGATTTGCCCTTTGCCCCCTCCAGCCCCGGCCAGGGTTGGTTTGCGGCCACACTTGATGCGAGTACGGGCACGGCCGTTTCCCTCATCTCTCTGTCCCCAATCATCCTGTTGGCCAATCAACTGCCAGCCTTACGTCGCCGCCTCTGGCCCAAAATCCAACGGCGTTTGGGCATTAGCGCCGCGCCCATGACAACCAGTCTGACCGATTGGCATGAGTACGCCCTCGATTGGCGACTAGATGGCTGCACATTTTGGGCGGATGATGCAATGATTTTATCAACGCCGCACAGTCCGCGCGGGCCGCTGGGGTTTGTCTGCTGGCTCGATAATCAGTACATGATCGCTGCGCCCAACGGCCGTTTTCGCTCTGCTGTTCTGCCCGTACAAGAAATGCGCCATCTGGAGATCGCTGGGCTGAAGATAACCGCCAGACAAGACCCGCTTTCCTCCCTGAAAACAGCCTGAGAAAGATTAAAAACAGCTTTGACACGCCCCCATCAGCGTGCTATACTCCCCGCTTGGAAACCCTCTCCTGGAGGGATGGCCGAGTGGACGAAGGCAACGGTCTTGAAAACCGTAGTGGGCTTTGCTCACCGGGGGTTCGAATCCCTCTCCCTCCGTTAATTTTTGACAATTAACAACTGATACGGCATCTTGCATGGGGAGGTGCCAGAGTGGACGATTGGGGCCGCCTGCTAAGCGGTTAACGGTCTTAAAGCCGTTCAAGGGTTCGAATCCCTTCCTCCCCGCTAGACTGGACAAAGCTCCAGTTTGTGGTATTTTTTTATACCCAAATTTCATTTGCGCCCTTAGCTCAGTGGATTAGAGCGTCTGGCTACGAACCAGAAGGTCGGGAGTTCGAGTCTCTCAGGGCGTACTGTTAAAAAGCGACACCTGTTCAGGGTCGCTTTTTTAGTTTTTAACCCGGTGACAGTAGTCAGTAACCAGTATTCAGTGGACGTTTGTCAGAGAGGTTGTACTGATTACTGTATACTGATGACTGACCACTGATCTAGAAGTCCTACAAATCTTAACCCTTAAACCCCCTGGGGCAACCCATCGGAATCTGAACGGGAGGTTCATTTTGAGCAAAAAAGACAAAAAAGTTAGAGTAGCCATTATTGGTGTGGGCAACTGCGCTTGTTCACTCGTCCAGGGCGTTGAATACTACAAAGATGCCGCTGAAGATGAATTTATTCCTGGTTTGATGCACGCCAATGTGGGCGGGTATCACGTTCGGGATATTGAATTTAGCGCCGCTTTTGATGTGGATGCAGAAAAAGTGGGCAAAGATTTATCCGAGGCTATCTGGGCTAACCAAAACAACACCATCAAATTTGCCGATGTGCCCAAGCAAGGCGTGACGGTCCATCGGGGCATGACGCATGATGGCTTGGGATACTATCTGAAACAAAAAATCAAAAAAGCGCCAGGGCCGACGGCTCCTATTCGTGAGATTCTGCAAGATACCAAGACGGATGTGGTCATCAACTTTTTGCCGGTTGGCAGCGAGCAGGCCACCAAATGGTATGTGGAGCAGGTTCTCAACGCAGGTTGTGCTTTAGTCAACTGCATTCCGGTCTTTATTGCCCGTGAGCCGTATTGGCAAGAACGGTTCAAGAGCCGGGGGCTGCCCATTATTGGGGATGACATCAAAAGCCAGGTTGGCGCTACCATTGTGCATCGGGTGCTGACCCGTCTTTTCCAAGACCGGGGGGTTCGTTTGGAGCGCACCAGCCAGTTAAATGTGGGCGGCAACATGGATTTCTACAATATGTTGGAACGGGCGCGGCTGGAGAGTAAGAAAATCAGCAAGACGAATTCGGTGACCTCTCAGCTTGATTACAAACTGCCGGAAACGGATATCCATATCGGCCCCAGTGATTATGTGCCTTGGCTGACCGACCGGAAATGGGCCCACATTCGTTTGGAAGGACGTTCATTTGGCGATGTGCCACTCAATATCGAATTGAAGCTGGAAGTGTGGGATAGTCCGAATTCGGCCGGGGTGACGATTGATGCGGTGCGCTGCGCCAAGCTGGCGTTGGATCGGGGTATTTCTGGCCCGATATATGGCCCCAGTAGCTATTTCATGAAGTCGCCGCCTGTTCAGTATGTGGACAGTATGTGCTTGTCGAAGACAGAAGGCTTTATCGAGAATGGCGATAATTCGGCTGAGTAACTTATTTTAATGCGTGGCGGGGAATGCGGGTGACGGCCGTCACCCGCATTCCCCGTTTTTGCCGCTATGAAAACACCCGCCGGAAAAGCGTGCCGCTTCTACTACCAAAATTTTCACCGGGGCCGCTCGGAGCAAGAGTGCCGCCTGATTCAGGGCAATCCTGCTTCGCAGACATGGCGGCCCAAGGATTGCTTTCAGTGTCCGGTCCCTGATATTCTGCAAGCGAACAGCAGCCCGGATTTGGTGTTAGAGGCGACGATTGCCACCGGTTTGTTGGGTTTTAACCGGCGGGTCGAAGTGAAAGCGTTTTGCAGCCGCCATTTGATTGATGTGCCCAAACCGCAGGTGGGGTGCCCCAAGTGTGCCCTGGAAAAACCGGGTTTGCGTGAATTGTTTGGGGATGATTGAGGGGAAGTATGCCCATTCAAGCGATCTTATTTGACCTGGATGATACCTTGCTGGGGAACGACACGGATACTTTTATTCCCCATTATTTCAAGCTGTTGGGTAAATATGCCCGCCAGTTCATGGAACCGCAGCAGTTTTTGCAAGAGATGCTGATCTGCACGCGGGAGATGATGAGTAGCACGGACACGGCCGTCCCCAACCGGGATGTCTTTTGGCAGGCATTTGAGCGGCGGACGGGTTTGCTAGGCGCGGAATTGGAGCCGTATTTCGAGCAGTTTTATCTCAACGAATTTCCCAAAATCGCCCATGTGACCGAACGACGGCCGGAAGCGGCGGCGTTGATCCAGGCTTGCCTGGATCAGGGCATTAAGGTGGTGGTGGCGACCAACCCGGTCTTCCCGCGCACGGCCGTGCTGGAGCGGCTGGCCTGGGCTGGTATCCCGGCCGATGAGTACCCCTTTGCCCTGATCACCACCTACGAAAACATGCATGCCACCAAGCCCCACGCCGTTTACTACCAGGAAATTTTGGCCCGGATTGGATGCGCGGCAAAAACGGCCGTCATGGTGGGAGATGATTGGGAAAACGACATTGAACCGGCGGCCCGGTTAGGCATGATGACTTATTGGATTACCAACGGCCGTGACCTGCCTGCGGCCAACGTCGCTGACGGATTTGGCAGACTGGCCGATTTTTACCAGTCACTCCAAAATGGTTGGCTGAAGCCGGAGATGTTTGTCTGACAGACGGCCGTTATGCAAGACCCGCCTCCCGTTTTTGACCTGCTCAACGAATTGGCCGCCTTTGCTACGGCCGTCGGTCAGATATTGTCGGGTAATGGGGTAGATTGGCATGTTCGGCCCGATGGGGAAGAATGGTCGCTGACGGAGGTTATCTGGCATTTGCTGGATGTGGAACATGAAGTTCACCAATCCCGGTTCCGCGACCTGATAGACCGGGAAAATGTGTTTTTGCCGGGAGCCACTTCCGATGATTGGGTGGCGCAGCGCGAATACCAAAAGCGGGACGGCCGTCAAGCCCTGCTCGATTTCCTGCTGGCCCGCCAACAAACCCTCACCCTGTTAGGCACAATTGAAGATGACACCGTGTGGGAGCGGCGGGGGCGACACGCCTATTTTGGCCCCACCAGCCTGCATGAATTATTATACCTGGCCGTCCAGCATGATCGCGCCCATTGGGAACAGATTCAGGCACTGTGCGATCAGATGAATTGACGGTCGTGCGCCGCTACTTCGCCCCGCGCTTTTTGCACCAACTTCTGATTCTTCTCCGTAGCAAACAGCGCGAAATGATGCTTTTTATACGCTAATTCGCTGCACCGTTGGAAAAAACGCCGGTTACGGCCGTAAGCTCTCAATCCGTGTGAAGTCAGCGCGTTAAACAAATGGCGCGACCGTTCGCGGCTCGACGTCATCAGTTGGTATTGATTGATCGTCATCGTCCCCAATTGCACTTCCTCGGCCAGATATTGCCGCAGCCAACTCCGCTCCTGCCACAACGCCCAGACAATGATGAGCAGCAGCAGCAAAACGCCGCCCCAATCGCTGATGAGCGCCACAAAGCACGAGGCGCTGTTGAAGGAAACGGAGGCGTTGTGCAAAAAGTGGAGGAACACCGCCCCCATCCAGCCGCCAATGGGCAAGATCAGCCGCGCCGCCGGGTTAGGCGTCATCCGCGCCAGCGCCACGCCCAGCCCGGAAACGCTGGTGAATAAGGCGTGATTCAGGCCGAAAATGACGGCGCGCATGAACACGTTCATCCCCCACGCCTCAAATCCGCCTTCGCCGAACACGTTGACGAAATAGTAGACGTTTTCCACCATGGCAAAGCCCATGCCCACCATCGCGCCGTAAATGATGCCGTCCAGCGGGCTGTCTATTTCGTGCCGCCACAGGAAGAAAATAGCCAGCACCGCCAGCCCTTTGACGGACTCTTCCACGGGCGGCGCGATGAAGCTGGCCGCCAGGGCGTCGCCGGGAGTGTCGCCCACCAACAGGTAGATGGGCAGGCTGAAGATGGTGTTGAAGATGAAGGCGATGAGGATGCTGGGCGCGGCCCCCCACAAAAAAGCGGTGATTAACAGCCACCACGGTTCTTTTTCGTACCGGTCTACCCAGTAGATGAGGGCGACGTAGAAAATGGTGGGGATGGCGGCGGCGATGATGGAGATGAGAAGCACGGCCGTAAATGACATGGGCGGAGTCCTTGTTGCGGAAGGGTTTTACGTATAGTACAGATTCCCGCTCATAAAATCAACATGGCGTCGCCAAATGAGAAGAAGCGATACCGTTCGTTGACGGCCGTTTCATACGCCTTCATGATCGGTTCCCGCCCGGCAAACGCGGAAACCAGCATCATCAAACTGGATTGAGGCAGGTGGAAGTTTGTGATCATGCCATCCACCGCTCGAAATTTGTAGCCGGGATAAATGAACAAATCCGTCGCTCCCTCGAAAGCGGCCACCGGCTTCCAGGGACAAAGACTGCCGGTTTCGCCGGCGGCGTCGCGGGCGGAGATGTCCTGAAAACTGCCGCTGAGTCCGGCCGATTTGAGAGCGGCGGTTTCCAGGGTGCGCACGGCCGTCGTCCCCACCGCGATGATGCGCCCCCCGGCCAATTTGGCTTCGTTGATGCGGCGGGCGGTGTCGGCTGTCAGGCTGGCCCATTCGCTGTGAATGGTGTGATCGGCCACTTCTACGGCCGTTACCGGTTTGAAGGTGTCCAACCCCACGCGCAGCGTCGCCTGCTCGATCATCACCCCTTTGTCCCGCAGCGCCAGCAGTAAATCGCCGCTGAAATGGAGTCCGGCGGTGGGGGCCGCCGCCGAACCGGGCGGGCGGGAATAGACGGTTTGGTATCGCTCCGGGTCGGCCAGCGTCTCGTGGATGTAGGGCGGCAGGGGAGTGTGGCCTAATGTCTCCAGACGGCCGTCCACCGGCTGGCTGAATTGGATTTCGCGTTGGGCGCCGTCCAGCACGGCCGTGACCGCAGCGGTAATGCCGCTGTCGGAACCATCCATGTCGTATAGCGAGATGACGGTATCCAGGCCGACCCGTTTGCCGCCGATCAGGGCTTGCCAGCGCAATTCGTCCTTTTGTCGCAGCAGCAGGATTTCCACTTTGCCGCCGCTGGGTTTACGGCCGTACAGCCGGGCGGGGATGACGCGGCTGTTGTTGACAACCAGCGCGTCGCCGGGATGGAGGAAGTCTAAAATGTCGGTGAAATGGCAGTGGGATAGACGGCCGTCTGTCCGGTTCAGCAGCAGCAGGCGGGAGGCGTCTCGTTGGGGCAACGGCCGTTGGGCGATCAACTCCGGCGGCAAGTTATAATCAAAATCAGCAGTTTTCATGCCGGGGATTATACAACAGACATCCGATTTCTTGTTGTCGGATGCACCCGTATCATGGAGAGCAAGAAATCGGATGTCTTAAGAAAACAGGCCAAATGCCGCATGGTTAAAATCCCGCCCCATTGGTAGAATTGGCCGCATGATCACAAATCATGACAATAAAAACAGCCATCCTGCTTACCGGTGGCGGCATCTGATCTTTGCCGCCATCGGCTTGTTGGCAATTTCCCTCGACCAGTGGACGAAATGGCTCATCATTCAAGCGATGCCGCTCAACACCAGTAACTCCCCTATTCCGGAACTCTACCCTTACTTTCAATTTTCCCACCTGTCCAACACCGGCACCGCGTTTGGCTTGCTGCCGCAGGCCAAATGGGCGTTTACGGCGCTGGCTTCTCTGGTGGCGGTGGGGCTGGTGGTGTACAACCACGTCGAAACGCTGCCCAATTGGAAGCTGCGGCTGGCGTTGGGGCTGTTGTTTGGCGGCGCGGCGGGCAATTTGATTGACCGGTTCCGGCTGGGGTATGTGACGGATTTCATCAATTTCAATTTACGGCCGCTCCTGCAACCTACTCTGGACATCCCCATTCTCGATTGGGCGGTGTTCAACCTGGCCGATTTAGCGATTACTACCGGCGTCATCCTGCTGGCCCTGCACCTGTGGTTGGATCAAGAGCAGATTAACCAGTCCGGCGTCCGGCAAACGGCGCAGGAATCTGGTTAAACACAGCTTTTACTGCTGTGGCAACAGCTTGCCAATGCAGGAAAGCAGCGTGATAAGGTGATGCGTTCAATTTTACCAAGTCATGGGTTTCTTGAATGTGCCTTGAGAATCGGTCAAGGTTGTTGGAAACAGGCTTCTGGACAATACGCCTTTGCGAATATTCTTGACGAAATTTGCATTTGCAATTAACGCTTTGCTTGGGTGTTTCTGTGGATTGAGTATCCCGATTTTTTTACCCAACTCTTTTTTAACGAGCTGAATCAGTAACAATAGATCGGAATCATTGGAAACAACAATAGCAACATCGTAAGCGTTTTTGTACCCATCACTTAACAGATGAAGCGCAAGATTTACGTCAGACCCCTTTTCCTCTGTCTTGATCGCTTTGACGTAACCGCGCTTGGGTTGGGCAAGGGGCATCATAATTTCGTGGGTTAAAAAATGTCCATAGATGATCTCAAGATTAGGGATGGTCTGCAATGCCCGAAGGTAAGTTTGTTGACGGGTCAATTGATCAGGGTCTACCGGACGCGGATTTACGAGAGCGGTGAAGTATTTAATCTCAGTAGATCAAGATTTTCGCCACGAATGCCACGAATTACACGAAAAACATGTTCTTAATTCGTGAAATTTGTGCAATTCGTGGCAGATTTTGGATCTACTGAATCTGGTTAATGGTGTCACGAGGCAACATGAAACGACATAATTTGGCAATATCCAACCAACGAAAAGGCGTATTTTCAAAGCGCCATAATAGAGGTTAAAACCATCAACGTAAATATTTGCTTTCAAGAAGACCTCCATGGAACACAGAGGCCGCCCTTTCGGACGGCCTCGCACCCTTTCGCCGAAGCTACCGGGGGGGATATGTGGAAAGTACACCATAATCAGCTTTTTAGTAAAAGCACAGCTTTGCAATCTCAAGTTACCCAATAGCAGGTGCGGCCGACCTTATGATAGACGCTCAATCGAATCCAAAATCCAAATCTTGTACTGAGCATAGTCGAAGTATCCAAAATCCAAAATCAACGGCCGCCGACCGTCGCTACCTTTTCTTCACCGTCTTTGTGGCCGGGATGAGTACGTTGGCGATAGAGTTCACCACCAGCCGCATGTTGCAAACGGTGTACGGCACGTCGAACATCGTCTGGGCCAACGTGATCGGGCTGGTGTTGCTGGGGTTGACGCTGGGTTACTTTTGGGGCGGGCGGCTGGCGGATAAACGGCCGTATCCCCACATCTTCTACGCTATCGTCACCCTGGCCGGCTTTGCCAGCGTCTTTTTCCTGCTGCTGACCAGCGTCATCTTGCGCTCGGCGGCGTCGGCGCTGGCGGCGGTGAACGTGAACGCCGTCGTCGGGTCGCTCATCGCCGTCATCTTCACCCTGGGCCTGCCGGTGACGCTGTTGGGCTGCATCTCCCCCTTTGCCATCCGGCTGGCGGTGCGGGATGTGGGCGAGGCGGGCCGGATCAGCGGCCGCATTTACGCCATCTCCACCTGGGGCAGTTTGCTGGGCACGTATTTGCCGGTTTTGTTCACCATCCCGGAGTTTGGTTCGCGGGTGACGGCCGTCATCTTTGGCCTGATTTTGCTGCTGGCAGGGTTGGTTGGGCTGTGGCAGATAAAGCCCCGCGCCGGCATGGCCGCGCTGCTGCTGCCGCTCATCCTTATCCCCGTCTCCCTGTCTTGGGCCAGCGGCGGCATCAAAGCTTACGAAGGGCAAATTTTCGAGACGGAATCCGCCTACAACTACGTGCAGGTCATCCGCCAGGGAGATTGCAATTTGCTGCTGCTGAACGAAGGGCAGGCGTACCATTCCTACTACTGCGACGGCGGCCGGGTTCCCCGCGTCTCGGTGTGGAGCATCATGCTGGCCGCCCCCTATTTCAATGAGCGCCCGGCCGTGTCCAATATGGCGGTGGTGGGATTGGCGGCGGGGACGATTCCCAAGCAGTTTATCCGTGTCTTTGGCCCGATTCCGGTGGATGGCATTGAGCTGGACCCGGCGATTGTGCAGGCGGGGCGGGATTTTTTTGAGATGAATGAGCCGAACATCAACGTGATTGTGGGGGACGGCCGTTACCAGCTCAACCAACTTGACAAACAGTACGACATCATCACCCTGGACGCTTACAAAGTGCCCTACATCCCCTGGCATCTCACCACCCGCGAATACTTTCAGGAGGTGCGGGCGCGGTTGGACGACGACGGCATTTTGGCGATCAACGTGGGCCGGGCGCCCTCTGATCGCCGCTTGATTGACGCCATCACCGCCACCTTGCTGCAAGTGTTCCCCACCGTTCACGCCCTGGACGTGCCCGGTTCGCTCAACACGATTTTGGTCGCCAGCGCGCAGCCCACCCGCGCCCAAACGTTGGCGGATAATCTGGCGGTTTTGAGTGCGGACGCTGATCCGCTTTTAAGGGCGGCACTGGAAACGGCCGCAGCCAATCTAGTTCCCATCGCCCCCTCCGAAATTATTTTTACAGACGAACGCGCGCCAGTAGAGACGATTGTGGACTCGCTGGTGATCCGGTATTTGCTGCAAGAAGGAGCGGCTGGCCTGCCGGGGCTGAATTGACGATGAACAGTTAACAATGAGCAATGAATAATTGTTCATTGCTCATTACTCATTGTCAATTTCCAAATGACCTATGAACAAAAACAAACTCTTTTCCCCCCTCCGCTGGCTGATCATTATCGTCATCCCCTTTTTTCTGACGCTGATCGCGCTGCGGCTGTTGATTAGTTGGAATGCGCCCAGTTATCCGGCGTGGGAGTACGGCCGTATCGAGCCAGACCGGTATGGATTCACATTGGCGCAGCGGCGGGAGTACGCCGAAGCCACCCTGTCGTACCTGCGCGATCCGAGACCGGCGGACGAGGCGATTGTGATGCTGGAGGAGCTGCGCCTGCCTGACTCTGACGAACCGCTTTATATCCCCAGCGAAATCGGCCATATGCTGGATGTCAAAGTCGTGGCCGACCAATTTCGCGCGTTGATGTGGGTGTTGGGCGCTATTGTGGTGGGCGGCCTGGCATTTTTGTTGGCGCGTCCCCAAACACGGCCGTCCGGCATAGACGTTATTTTTCACGGCGGACTGCTCACTGGCGGCATTCTGCTGGCGATGGGCTTGCTTATTCTGCTGGCCTGGAATTTCGTCTTTGTCCAATTCCACCAACTGCTGTTCCCGCCCGGCTCCTGGACATTCCGTTACACCGATTCGCTCATTCGCCTTTTCCCGGAGCAGTTCTGGTTTGATTTTGGCGCGCTGTGGGTGGGGACTATTTTTACGATGGGGATTGTTGTGGCGGCGGTTGGATATTTTTTAAGGATGAAGGGTGAAAGGTGAGGGATGAGGGATGAAGGGCTTCCTGTATTGATTACGGGCGTTTCTACGGGTATTGGCTATGCGGCGGCCGTTGATCTGGCTGGACGCGGCTATCATGTCTTTGGCAGCGTCCGTTCCCAGGCGGACGCCGACCGGTTGCAAGCGGAAATCCCGACTAACTTCACGCCGCTGTTGTTTGACGTGACGGATGAGACGGCAGTCCGCGCCGCCATCGCCCATCTCGCCCAAATCATCGGCGAAAATGCTCTGTTCGCCCTGATCAATAACGCTGGCATCAGCGTCCCCGGCCCGCTGGCGCACATCTCCCTGGCCGACTTCCGGCGGCAGTTGGAAGTGAACGTGGTGGGGCTGCTGGCCGTCACGCAGGCGTGCCTGCCCTTGCTCAAGCAACGGCCGGGACGCATCATCAACATCAGTTCGGTCAGCGGCAAAATTGTCTATCCATTCATGGGCGCCTATGCCGCTTCCAAGCATGCGGTGGAAGCGTTGTCCGACGCCCTGCGCCGGGAGCTGATGCTGTATGGCATCGAGGCGATCGTGGTGGAGCCGGGGACGACGCGGACGCCCATCGTGGGCAAATTTGCGGCGCAGGTGATGAAATATCGGGAGACGGATTACGGCCGTTTCCTGGAAAGTCTGGCGAAACAAGTGGCAGAACGAGAAAAGTCAGCCATGCCGGTGGCGCGGGTGACGGCCGTCATCCGCACTGCATTGGAGAGCCAATCCCCTAAAACCCGTTATCCTGTACCGCGAAAGTGGTTCACAGGCTGGCTGCTACCCCGCTGTCTGCCCGACCGCTGGTTTGACCGGTTCATTGCCCGCCAGCTTGGGCTGAAAAAAGAAAAACTTACCCCCCCTAGATTTCCTTGAGTGTCCCCGCCTGTATTTGATATTGCACCCCCTGGACAATTTCCGCTTCGTCGGCCAGGTGCGTGATGTAAATCATGGTGACGGCCGTTTCCTGGCAGTAGGTCAGGATGACATCCAAAAGATACATACGCAGCTCTTGATCAACATGCGACAACGGTTCGTCCAAAAACAGCCGTTGGGGGCGGGCCGCCAACGCCCGGGCCAGGGCGGCCCGTTGCGCCTCCCCGCCGGAAAGTTCATCCGGGCGGCGCGAGGCCAGGTGAGGCAGCTTGACGGTTTTCAGGAGTTCTTGCGCTCGCTCCCGCTTTTCGGCCGTCGTTCCCCTGGTCATCACGAACATCAAGTTTTGGGCGACGCTCATGTGCGGCCATAAAGCCCTTCGTTGAAAAACGATGCCGATGCTGCGGCTGTGGGGTGGCGTGGCGAAGCCGGGTTTGCTGACCAGACGGCCGTCAAATAAAATTTTTCCCTCATCCGGCAGCAGAAGACCGCACAGCAAATGGAGCAGGGTGCTTTTGCCGCTGCCGGACGCGCCCCGAATCACGGCCGTTGCCCCCGGAGCTAATTGAAATGAAACTTGAGCGACGGCCGTTACCGTGCCAAACCGCCGGCTCAATCCTGATACCTCGATCATTTGTCTCCACCTCGTTGAGTGACGCCAATGACTAATCCCCCCGCCAAAAAAATAATCGCCGCCAACGTCAGCCCCAGCGCCGCCACTGTATCCGATGCGCCGTAGTGGAGATAATTGTATAGCCGCAGCGTGATCGTGGCTGATCCGGGCGGCGCCACCATCAGCGTGGCTCCCAATTCACCCAACGACAACGCCATGACGCAGCCAGCAGCCAGCGCCCCTCCTGGCAGGAGCAGGGGAAAATAAACCTGCCGCCAGCGCTGGAAAGAAGATGGCTGAAACACGAGAGCGGCATCAAATAACAGCGGGTCTGTCCGCCGCAGCCAGGCCAGCATAATCATCACCGCCAGCGGCAGGAAGCGGCTGGTGAGGGTCAAGACCGGCAGCAGCGCCCGGAATGGGGGCGGCCAATGCCCGGCGATGACCAGCCAGCCAATGCCTAACAAGGGGGCGGGCATGGAGATGGGCCACAAAATGCCCAACCATAACCAGTTTTGGCCTGCGCTGGCCCGCAGCAGCCGCCGTGCCGCGCTGCCCGCCAGGATCAAGGAGAGGAGGGCCGCGCCAACCGCCGTCTGCAACGAATATCCAATCTCCGGCGCGGCCTGTTGCAGCGTGTCCCGCCAGACGGCGCTCCCGCCCGCTCCCTGGCCGGCCATCCAGATCAGCGCCGCAAAAGGGATCATGATTTGGGCCAGCAGGATGCCGGCCACAAACCGGCCCATGCCCGCCACCGGCCCATCCAACTGCGCCGGAACTTCCCAGACGTGACGGTCGGCTGCCGGACGGGATAATGCGTGGGGCAGCGGCCGTAGCAGCCCGATTAACAAGGCGATCCCAGCCAGCAGTAAAGGCAGGGCGGATAAAAACGCTTGCGCTGGGCTATGTCCGGCGCTGAATTCGGCGAACACCTCCAGGGCGTACACATTCACCTGAAACAGGGATGGCACGCTGTAGTCCAGCAGGCTGAACAAAAAAATAATGCCGCCGCCGGTCAGCAGGGAAGGGGCGGCCAGGGGCAGAGCGATGCGGGTTATCGTGTGCCAATCGGAGCGATAAACCCGTCCCGCAGCAATGATGTCTGGGGTGATGGCGCGTAAACCCAGCCAGCCAAATCCGGCCGCCAGCGGTGCAAACGTAGCTACTCCCACCCAAATCGCAGCCAACCAGCCAAAAGGCAGGCGAGCGGCAGCCAGACGCCCGGAAACAGCCAGCCAGGCCAGCGCGTGAATGGCGGGCGGCATGGCGATTAGAGAAACAAGCAGCCAGGTAATTGCAGTTTTGAGACGGGGGAAATGGATAGGGAGAAGCCAGAGAAACAAAGCGCCAATCCCGCCGATGATGGTGGCGATGACGGCCGTAGCCCCGGCCAGACCCAGGCTGTTCCCCAATAGGATGAGCCGCCGCCCGGATGGCAGCACGGCCGTTTTCCAGGTCGCAACGTCAACGGAAAACAGGGTGATAGCCGCCAGCGTCAGGCCAGGGGCCAGCGTCAACAACAGCGTCAACGCCAACGCCAGGTGATCAAAAGGGGTTTGTCGTTCCAGGGTGCGGCCTAAGACGGCCGTCCGCTCGCTTATTGTCGCTGGCATAGCCGGATCAGCGCAGAAAAATGGCGCGCAGCTTTTCTTGAACATCCTCAAATTGCGTGTAGACCTGCCGGTAATCAATCTCAATCGCTTTGATGGAGCGCAAGGAGAGACAACTGGCCGACGGCTCTACCTGATCGTGAATGGGGACGTGCGAGTATTCGCTGTCAAGTAGGGCTTGTTCCACGACGGCGCTGGTCAAATAATCGAGGAGCCGCTTGCCCTCATCCGGGTTTGGCCCACTCGCTACCAGCGCCGCCGATCCGGGGATGATGAGCGTGCCTGCGCCGTTTTGATCGGGGAAGATGATTTGCACCGGCGCTCCCCGCTCAACCGCGCCGCAGGCGTCGTCGGTGTCGGTCAGGCCAAAGGCCAGGGCGCCATCGGCTACTTTGTCGCGGACGACGGAATTGCCGTCTAGGACGTTGACGCCGCGTTTTATGAGGGCTTCAAAGTAAGCCTGGGCCGTGTCTTCTCCCCAAAATGTGTACAGGGCAACAGCATGAGTGGCGGTAGTGCCGAACAGGGGCAGGGCGATGGCCAGGTCACGGCCGTTCCAGGCCGGGTCTAACAAATCTTGCAAGGAGTCTATGGCAGCGGCGTCTGCAACCCGCTCGGTGTTCACCAGAAGCACCCGGGCGCGGGCGCCGACGGCCGTCCAATACCCATCCGGGTCGCGGAAAGCGGCCGGAATGGCGTCAACATCCGCTGGCGCATAGGGGGCCAGGACGCCAGTCTGCTGCAAAAGCATGGTTTGGATGATTTCCGAGTTCCAGAAGACGTCAGCCTGCGGCGATTCTTTTTCGGCCAGCAGCCGGTTGACCAAACCGGTTGTTTTGGCCGCTTCCACATCGTAGACAGCTTTAACCCGGATGCCGGTTTGGTCTTCAAATTGCTGCAAGATCGGTTCGGCAAACGGTTGATCTACGGAGGTGTAGACGATGACTTCTGGCGGCTTTGCCCGGCAGGCCGCCAGCAGCAGGAGCAGCGTCAGAAACCCCCATCCCCAGTGCGCGCGCTTGTTTGATGAAAGTGCCTTTTGCACTTTATTGGATGTCCGGCAAAGAGAGCCGCAGCGGGAATTGGCTGCCTTTGGCCAGCAGGGAACCGGCCCAGGCTACGGCCGTTTCCCGGCTGGGAAGCTGGCGGATGTGTACCGTGCCGGTCTCATCAAACTCAGCCAGAAACAGACGGCCGTCGCCATAGATCAGGGAGCCGGTAGCGGGAAAAGCGCCAAATTCCGTTTGCAGAGAGATGCTGGCGATACATTTATCCGGGTCATCAAAAGCGCGGTACAAGGGCTGGGCTGCCTGACCAATCATCAGCCCAGCCGGCTCCACGTTAGCCAGATACTCCCTTTCGATCAGCAGCCGCAAGTAATCAATGATCGGCATAGCGGTTTTGTCCTCGATGCCGGGCACGCCCACGGCCGCGTAAACCGCCAACCAATCATCTGTTTCCATGAAGGCATCAATCAACGCCCCTCGGTCAATGGCTGCCGGTTCGCCAAATCCAAGCAGGGCTTCTTGAATCGTTTGCTGCTGGACGGCCGTTTGCCACAAAATAAAAGCGGCCAGGGGCAGCGCTGCCGTCAATTCCTCATTGTTTTCCACCTGAAACCACTCCGGAACCAGAGCGGGGGCGGCATCCGACGCCTGAATCTTGGCATGGAACAACAGCCGGTCACTCTCGGAGTCATGCTGCACCAGATCGTCTCCGGCCTGAGCAAATCGGGTCCAGGTCATCTGTCCATTCCGCTGCATCGTGGCGGTCAGGAAGGTGTTGCTGCCCGCCATTATGGTCAGCGCCTCCAGCAGGTTTGGCGGAATGACATTATCCGGTTGCTGCGGGTTAAGATACCCCTTGGCCTGCAAGGTGTTGGTGGCCTGACGATACAGCGCTTCCAGATCAGGAGATTCTTCTTTGTCAAGCCATTCTCCCAGAGGAGAGTTGGCGTCAATGGGCAGATAAAACAGGCTGGCTAATGCCCAGGTTTCCAGTCGTGTTAAGCGATAAACAGCCATCATCTCCTCCCTTACTTATTCATCCGGTCAAACACGCGGCGGGCGCGCCGACGAGCTTCATCATGAGTGATCTGGCCGTCCGCCGTCATCTTTTTCAGTTTTCTAACGTAGCGCAGGAAATTATCCTGGGTTTGAATCTGGGCGTCATAGGCGTTCACATTATAGATGTTGTTGGCGTACTCCTGGGTCACGTTGTGCCATGCTTCTTCACCGGCGCGGATGGTGCTTTCAATGTTATGACCGGTGAGATCGCCAATGACCTGGTCAGCGATAGCCACCACAGGATTTTTGGTCAGCATGGTCACCAACACCTTATTGACGCCTTCGACGTAATAAGCGCCGGCCTTTTCCCAACCCTGATATCCTCGTTTCTGAATCACTCCCCCGGCTTTGATGACGGCGTCTATGGCGTCAGCTATATACCCCGCTTTTTGCAGCCGGTTGCCCCACTTGTCTATGCTCATCCGGTTGCGAATGGCCTGGATGTATTTATCGGCGCTGGCTTTATTTTGGAAAACGTCCCACATACGACGGGAAATCCGAATGGCGTCCTCCGCATTTTTGATGAGCGTGGGATCGGCGACGCCTTTGATCTTGTTGACGTAGTCAATGATCATCTTGGTGGTATCGAACCAGGATTTAGGCGGTTCGGCCGGGGGCTGGGCGACTTGTGCTGGGCCGGGTTTGACCATAGTCGCCTGTTGCGGCTCTGGTTTGCTGGGTGAGGATGCTTGTTGAGTGTCCCCACTGGAGGATTGCTGTGTTTCAGCGCCGGGTTTTTGGACGACGGCCGTTTTATCCCCGTCGGGTGGTGGTCGTTCTGTGGAACCGGCCTGGGTTTCTGGCGGCGGTTTTCCGCTGTCGGCCTGGGATTCTTTGTCTTTCTTGGGTGGTTCAGAGCCAGATTGTTTCTCGGTCTCCGGGGTGTCCTTTCGGGTTGTGCCGCCCTCGCGGATTTCAACCAGAGTCTTGATAATTTCAGCGCCGTTTACCAAGACGGCCGTCATCGTGGCTGCCAGCCCGGCAATGATCTGGGCGGCGCCGCCGGTGCGTAAACAATCATTGGCGTTTAGCGGGTCTCGGAAACAATCATCGGCATAGGCTGTGCCGGCAAACCCCCAAAATAACGGAAAACTGATCAGGAGGAGAATCGCTATATTTCCGGCGCGCCCTCCTTTTTTATCCGGCGCCACTTTTGGCGTTCGGGTGATGACGTAAGAGGTGAAGGTTCCCAAAACAAGCGACCAATGTAAATACCGGTATTCCACCATCCAGTACCAGCGTTGGTACAACCACCAACTGACCACGAAAGGGGCGGCGATGCCGGCGCCAAACAGGATGAGGCGGGGAATTCGGCGGCGGACGGGTTGAATCGGCAACAGGAACCGGTCAATCGGCTCCCGAAAAATAACCAGAACCGCCGGAATGAGGATCATCAATATCGGCGTCAACCAATCACGCCCTTCGTAAGAAGCGCGCACGCCTGCATACAGCGTCCAGATAAACGCGCCCAGTACCCCTCCCAGGATGGAAACGATGTCCCACCAGCGGGACGACCGCTTTACCAGCGGCGTCTGGCGGCTTTCCTTGATGAAGTTCTGGGCCATATCCGGTTTGACCTGGGGCGTTGGCGCTTTGACTCGCTTAGCAGGCGTGGCGGCTTTGCGCCTGGGTGTTGCAGGGGACTTTGTTTTGGGTTTGGGCTTGGGTTTTTCCGCTTTTGGTTGTGCTTGCTTTTGCGGCGTTCTGGGCTTGATCCACGCCTGCCCGTCCCAAAAAAGCCATTGACCATCAGCCGGGTTTAACTGCCACCAACGGCCGTGCTCATCCTGAACGCGCAATGCGTTAACCGCTTCCGTGAACTGGGCCTGGCTGATTTTCCCGGCCTGGAGCTGCTGCGCCAATTTCTGATACGAACGTCCGGCTTCTTTAAACGTCATCGCTCCCTCCAATTTTTTTCATGGGGTTGTGGCCGGCAGGCGGTTGATACCGTCGCTGGTTCCCAGCCAATAATTCCCATCAACATCTTGCAGCATCGCTTTGACTTCCCCGGCCGCAAGACCGGATTGGGGCGAAATGATGCGCCATTGGGGTGAGTCGTAAACAGCAATGCCATCGTATTCAGAACCAAACCAGAGCCGTTTAGATCGGTCTATCATTAAAGAACGAACTTTTTCACCGGCTAATCCATCCGCCTTTGTCAATGTGTGCCAGCCATCGCCGTCCAGAAACATGGCGCCGCCCCGGCTGGCCAGCCCGGTTCCAACCCATAAGGTTCCCCGATCATCTTCTATAATAGCATTGATTGCCGGATGAATGAAGCCCTGGGACACCGATTCCCATAACTGACCCTCATGCCGGGTCAAGCCTCCGGCAACGGGATCGGCGGATCCGAACCATAATACGCCATTTCGATCCTGGTAAATGGTGTTGACCGGCAGGAAAAAGGGGCCGTTGTTTCCAGAGTAAGGGGTGAGGACGCCAGCTTGATAATGGTAAACGGCCGTTTCTCCCCCAATCCAAACTCCTCCCTGTTGATCAAGCGCCAGCGCCAAAGCGGGCGCCGGCGCGCCGATGATAGCCTGCCATTTGCCACCGGTCAGGCGGCTGACTCCTTTTCGGTGCGCTACCCACAAGCTGCCTGATTCATCCACGACCAACCCGCGCACCTGGCGCAATGTCGGCGAATTTTGCGGCAGAGATAGTAAAGCGCCGGTTTGCCGATCAATGGCAAAAAGGCCATCGCTGCCGCCGGCCCAGATGATATTATCCTGCTCAACGAGAGTAGAAATTTCGTGAGGCGGCCGAATCAGCAGCCACCCCTCAGGCAAATCCGTCTGAGAGAATCCATCCGCCAGCCGTTCCAAAACAAATCCGGCCAGAATCACGATTACCATTCCGGCTGCAACCTGGAACCACATGATGCTTTGGCGTCGGGAAACATGCCTTGGTTCGGTCATGGCGAATAGTGTAACGTGTAACCGGAAGATTTTCTAGTTGAACCTACTTGACGTTGAAATAGGGGAGACGGCCGTTTTTTGCACCCTCTTACCTGTTTGACAACACTAGGCAAATTGCCTATAAATACCTGACTGCCATTAGAACATACATTTCAATACAGTGCGGAACAAAAAATAATGGAAATTGGACTCGTAAAACAAGTAAACATTGACCAGGAAATGCGGGAATCGTACCTCAGCTATGCCATGAGCGTCATCGTCTCCCGCGCTTTGCCCGACGCTCGCGACGGCCTCAAACCCGTCCAGCGCCGCATCCTATACGCCATGTACGATATGGGCTTGCGCCCTGACTCGGCTCACAAAAAATCAGCCCGTGTCGTCGGCGAAGTGTTGGGTAAATACCATCCTCACGGCGACCAATCCGTGTATGACGCCATGGTACGCATGGCCCAGAATTTCTCCATGCGTTACCCATTGGTGGATGGACAGGGCAATTTTGGCTCGATTGATGGTGATTCGGCGGCGGCCATGCGTTACACTGAAGCCCGCATGTCTCGCATGGGGTACGATTTGCTAGAGGACATCAGCAAAAATACGGTGGATTACACCACCAATTTCGACGATTCGTTACAGGAACCGGCGGTTCTGCCCGCCATTCTGCCCAACTTGCTGGTCAACGGCTCATCCGGCATCGCTGTGGGCATGGCTACCAGCATTCCGCCGCACAACCTGGGCGAAGTGGTGGATGCGCTGGTTTACTTGCTGAACAATTGGAAAAAGCTGGACGACATTTCCGTGCCTGATTTGATGCGGTTTATCAAAGGGCCGGATTTCCCCACCGGCGGCTTGGTTTACCGGTACAAGGGGGAGGAGATGGAAACGGATGCGTTGGCCAGCGCCTATGCCACCGGCCGCGGCCGGGTGACGGTGCGGGCCAAAGTGCATGTGGCACAGATGAGGCGGAACAAATCGCGTATCGTCATCTCCGAACTGCCGTACCAGGTGAACAAGACAAATTTGTTAGGACGGATTGCCGATTTGCACCGGGACGGGAAGGTGGAAGGGCTGACCGATTTGCGCGACGAGTCTGACCGGAATGGGATGCGTATCATCCTGGAGACGACGCGGAATGTGGAGCCGGAGGCGGTGCTGGCGGCGCTGTTCAAGTATACGCCGATGCAGACGACGTTCAGCATTTCGCTGTTGGCTCTGGTGGATGGGGAACCGCGCGTCTTGACCTTGAAGCAGGCGCTGCTGGTGTACCTCAATCACCGGATGGAAGTGATACGGCGGCGCAGCGAGTATGATCTGGAGAAGGCGCGGAACCGGGCGCATGTGCTGGCGGGGTTGTTGATCGCGCTGGACAATTTGGACGCGGTGATTGATACCATCAGCCGCTCACGCACGGTGGAAACGGCCAAAGTGAATTTGCGCAAGAAGTTTAAGCTGACGGAGATGCAGGCGCAGGCGATTCTGGATATGCAGTTGCGGCGGCTGGCGGGTTTGGAGCGGCGTAAAATTCAGGATGAGCATAAGGGAAAGTTGGCGCTCATCAAAAAATTGGAACGGCTGTTGTCCCGGCCGGAATTGATGCGGGAGACCATCAAGGAAGAGTTGCAAGCGGTGAGGGAGCGGTATGCGGATGTGCGCCGGACGCAGATTGTGGAGAAGGGGGAGTCGCAGGTGTTGACGGCGACGGATTTGTTGCCGGATGAGCAGGTGTGGGCGCTGATGGGCGAGAAGGGAACGCTGGCGCGAACCACGTCGCCGACGATGGTTAAAATTCCGGTGAAGCCGTTGGAGCAGCCGGTGGCGCTGTTGGAAGCGAATACGCAGGATATTTTGTATCTGTTCTCGGCGGACGGCCGCGCGGTCAGCCTGCCCGTTTACCAACTGCCCCAGGCGCGGGAAATGGGCCAGGGAACCCATTGGGCGGAATTGACCGGATTTACCCGCCGCGATCATGTGGCGGCGGCGTTAATTCGACCCCCTTCGGCTCAGGGATACCTCTTTTTGACGACGATTGCCAGCGTGGTTAAACGCATCCGGCTGGAAGATTTGCCCGGCATCACCGGCGATCCCTTTGTGGTGATGAACGTGAGCGACGATGACGCCCTGGGCTGGGCCAGATTGACCAGCGGCCGGGATCAGGTGATGCTGGCTACCGGGGCGGGGCAGGTTATCCGCTTTAAGGAGTCGGATGTACGGCCTATGGGCTTGTCGGCCGGCGGCGTGATGGGGCTGAAGCTGGCTGGAGAGGAAGATGGCGTGGTGGCGATGGATGTGGTACAAAATAAAAGCTATATCTGGAGCATCACGGATAACGGGTTGGCCAAAGCGACGGAGATGGGAGCGTACCCCGTCCAGGGCCGATATGGACAGGGTGTAGTCAATGTCCGTCTGCCCAAAGGGGCGGCGGAGGTGGTGTCGGCCGTTATTTGCCAGGAAAAGGCGACGATTTTTGTGACGACGGCGCTGGGTTCGACCAAAAAAATCAAACTTAGCGAGACCAAGATCGGCAGCCGCTCGGTGAAGCCCCGGCCAGCGTTCTCTTTGGGCGCGCGAAATCGGATTATCGGGGTGGCGCAGGTAGCGGCCCGGCCATCTTTTGACGATAATGGTGAAGAAGAAACGGCCGTGCCGCAACAGTTGACTTTGCTGGATACGGTTCCTAAAAAGAAAAAGCGCGCCACGCGCAAAAAATGAATATTTTCTTTAGCATAAACGGAGACAGCTTGCGATGAACTTTAGGGATAGATGGGAAGTAGACGAAAACGGACAACAATTTTTATTCACAGTCGGGATGCAGCGGCGTTTGAGCCGGGCAGGTTTGCCTATTGAACCAGCTTCTCTCAAAGAATTAAGCGATACTCATCCCCAACCGAGTTATCAAAAATCGGAACGATCAGAGTACCGTGAAAAACCCCGGCGCCAATCAGCGCCGGGGCGCGAGAAACCGAGTTTTGCTATGCCGTCAACCATTCAAATTGATCCGATGACGGGCAAATACATTGGCTGTATGAAATGGTATAACGCCAAAAAAGGGTACGGCTTCCTCGTTCGCGGAGCCGGAGAGGAAATTTTCTTTCATCGATCCAGCGTGGTTGGCGATCCGTTGGAATTGAAAGAGGGGCAGTGGGTTTTGTATGACATCGAAGAAACCGCCAAGGGGCCGGAGGCGGCCGAAATTGAACCTTACGAGGGAAATACTGATTCATTATTGACTTGATGTAGGAGTAGAGCAAATGAGTGAAAAAAGACATGGCGCAGTGACTTCCAGGGGGAACCCGTTAACCGTTTTGGGCAGCCCCTTAAAACCGGGGGATATTGCGCCGGATTTTAAGCTGGCAGCCAACGACATGAGTCAGGTGACATTGCAGGATTCGGCGGGAAAGGTACGGTTAATCTCGGTGGTACCCTCGTTGGATACCGGCGTGTGTGACGCTCAGACCCGCCGATTCAATGAAGAAGCGGCTAATTTTGGCGAAAATGTGGCGGTGCTGACGGTGAGCGCTGACTTGCCTTTCGCCCAAAAACGGTGGTGTGGAGCGGCGGGCATTGATCGGGTGCAAACGTTGTCCGACCATCGAGATATGAATTTTGGCAATGCGTATGGCACGCATATTGAGGAATTGCGGCTGGAGCAGCGTTCGGTTTTTGTGGTGGATGCGGCCGATACGGTGCGCTATGTGGAATATGTGCCCGAAATCGGGCAACATCCTGATTATGAGGCGGCATTGACGGCCGTGCGCGAGTCGCTTTCCCAGTAAAAACAAAATCAAATGAAAAAGCCCGGGTCATTTTGACCGGGCTTTTTTTATGTCAATTCCTGGCGCTTCATTCGCTTCAATCTTCTAACACAATCACTTCCTGCGGAGTGGGGAAGATAACCTTGGTGGGAATGGGGGGTTTGAACACCAGCTTACGTAGTTCGTAAACATCATCGGGCATCACATCGGGGATGATGAGGGCGTCGCCGACGCGGGCGGTGCCTTCCACAAATTTGTAGGCAGTCAGGCTGATGTATAAATCACGGGCGCCGGTGGTAAATTGAAATAACCGCCAAAAGGGATTGGGCGACCAGTTGGTGTCTAAAACGCTAGGCATCCCTTTGAGTTCGATGTTATCCACTAACGGAAACGCGCCATGTTGGGGGATAGAGATGATGAATCGGGCATTGGTTTTAACCAGCCGCCACTGCCGGTGTTCGACTCGTTCGCGCACGGCCGTTGCCGCCAGACCGATGAGAATAACGGTAGGCAGTGTGGCGTACCACAGCGAAAATCCTTGGATAACGCCCAAAGAAAAAATCAAGACAGAAGTCAAAATCGTCCCCGCCAGAAAATATCGGAAATAATCAAAAACCAGCAGACCGATGATGTCACGATACCAGGCCAGATGAATGACAATCTGTACCACCTCGCCCGGCAAAAGGCGCTCCCCCATATCTTCCGGCTGAAACGTATCTTCTAAATTCCAGCGGAAGCCAGATGGCAGCCGCTTCCATTGCCGCGCCATGAGGCCCATAAAACCGGTTGAACTGCCTGGTTCCTGATCGGTAGACATTGAAGATAGCTCGCCGCTTATTGCGTGGGTGCGGGGATAATCAGCACCTGGTCTGGTTGGATGATGTAAGAAGTTAACCCGTTGGCAATCATGATGGCTTCCACCGACACGCCAAAGCGAGTGGCGATGCCAAATAACGTATCGCCGGTAGTCACCACATATTGCGCGGGGCCGGCAATAATTGCATTGGTTCCATCTGGCAGCGATGATGAACCATCAGATGATGAATCGCCTGACGAAGAATTATTATTGGGGGGAGCGACGGCCGGCGCTGCCGGAATTGGCGTTGGTTGGGGTTCTGGCAGAGGTTCTGTGCTAAAAGCGTCTTCCACCACTTTTTCGCTGGTACTCATAAACAGTTGCCATTCAGTAGAAGTCACCCCGGTATCCAACAGATCGACCGCCCATCCGGCCAGAAAGCTGGTGATGAGCCAGCTAATCGCCACAAAAATAATAATGGTGCCAATGAAATAGGTGATGATTTGGCCCATGTTTTTGGCAGGGAGTTGTTGTTTGAATATGAGATGGTAGGCAAGAAAAGCGCCAATGATCAGGGGAAGAAATCTTAAAAGTTCAGTCAGATTCATGATGCTGCTCCTTTCGTTTTGTTGAGTTGCTGGCCCTTACGGGAAAAAGATGCGCGGATCAACAAACAGTTCGTTCACCTTGTCATAGACGCTGTAATGAACATGCGGCCCGGTGGCGTTGCCGATGTCACCCATCACGCCTACAGCTTGCCCAGACTTGACTTTACCTTCTTTGAGCAGGTAGCTGCGTGGATGCAGCAGCCAAACGATCCATTCATCGTTTTCGATGCGTATGGCGCTGTTGAACCAGCGATCCGTGTAAGTGGTCAAGTGACCGGGAATGGGGGAACGCAAAATTGTCTTGTTGTTTTGGCTGGAGATGTCCAGACCGGGCAGACCATATTCACAGCCATGCAAATCTTGAGTTAAAATTTGGGATTCAGACACCGGGCTGATTTTGGGGCGTTGTGACAGTCTGCCTAAAATATGCGCTTCGCCGATGCAGGTCTGGTTATTGATGTTTCGTTCTGCGGCAAAAGTCAAAGCGCCATAGGGGTCGCGGTCGGGATCGGTTATTTTGGTGAAAAAGAAGTCGCCCCAATCGTAGAGTCGGCTGCTGATATCGAGCAGGGTGATGGGAAACGGCCGTTCCTCTGCATCCCACTGTGACAAGATCAAACTTTGAATCGCCAAGTGTGCCGGCCAGGCGCCCAACGCCGTCACCTGCACCGTGCCCAACTCCACATCCGAATAAACCATGTTGGTGTGTGCTTCATCATAGTTATTCATCACATACGCGGATGAATCCGGGTCTAGCCGTTCCGCAGCCGAGACCCCGGCGTTATACGCCAGATAACAACGTTTCAGCGTATCCGGGCTTTGGGTGAAGTAAGTGACATCGGGGCACCTTTTTTTGAATTCCAGAGCGCCAATCACCAATTGTTGGCTCACTGCACTGTCTGAAATTGGCCCAGGCGGAAAACAAGGGTACTCACCCGAACGCACCAAGTCATACACGCCCATGATACCTGTACATAAATCGGGATTGATCGCTTGCATACTATTTTCTTTGAACCAGATGACTAACAGCGATTCTCGCGGAATATCTGCCCGTCGGGCGATGTTGTCTGCAATGGGCGCCCATTTCAAAACAGTCGTTTGCGTCTGCCGTGGTAGGGCATATTCACCGTTCATGTAAGCTCGTCCCCCCACCAAAAACCCGGCGCCTAAAAAAATGAATAACAAGGCATCCAACATGCCTCTGAATGTGCCCCACAGAAGCTGCCGCGCTTCCAAACCTAATGCCGGAATAAGCTGCTGTAACCAGGCTTTTAACCATCCAGCAGGAATGGCAAACACCTTGATGGAAGGAGACATAATATGTTTATTATAACTTGACAATATGTTAAGTCAAGTTTATGTCATGTAAATTTTGGTTGAATTGTATAGGAAGTTAGTCCAGGGGGCGCTTTGGGAATTTGTCCGGCAAAGATCGGCAAGGTTCCATAAACCTGGCAGGTCAATTAGGTTTGCTGCCATGCACCAACCGGGGGTCAAGCGCATCACGCAATCCATCGCCCAATAAGTTGAAGGCAAGCACGGTGATGGAGATCATGATGCCGGGGATGAAAACGAGGTGGGGGGCGCTGAATATCTGGTTGCGTTCGCTGCCCAGCATCGTGCCCCATTCAGGCGTCGGCGGCTGCGCGCCTAATCCGAGGAATGAGAGAGCGGCCGTATCCAAAATCGCCGTAGCCACACCCAGCGTAGACAAAACGATCAGTGGGGGCAGCGCATTAGGCAAAATGCGGCGGAACAAAATTTGTATGCCAGAGGCTCCCAAAGCCCGTGAGGCTTCTACATATTCCGTTTCCCGAACAGACAACACCGTTGCCCGTACCACGCGGGCATAGGCAGGCATACTGACGATGGCAATTGCCAGCATTGCGTTTTGTAAACCTGGCCCCAGCACAAAAACGATGGCAATCGCCAGCAAGAAGAAGGGGAACGCCAAAAGAACATCCATCAGGCGCATGATGAGATTGTCCAGCCAGCCCCCAAGAAAACCGGCCGTAGCCCCCAGTAAAGTGCCCACCGTGATAGCAATCGAAACCGTCACAAAACCGATGCGCAGCGAAACCCGCGTGCCAAAAACGATTCGGCTAAAAACGTCCCGTACATTGCCATCAATTCCCATGAAATGTTGTGGCTTGTCTTCTGGACAGCCCAAAACATGGATGCAGGGCGCTTCCCGTTTTCTAACATCCTCATCTCCAATTAAAACGTCGGTAGGGTCATAAGGAGCGATCACCGGGGCAAAAATAGCCACGATGATTAAAATTGCCAGAATGATCATGCCCACAATGGCTGAACGCTGGCGAAAAAGCCGGCGCAGGGTTAATCGCCACAAGCTGTTCGCTTTATAGTCGCCAATATCAACAATGTCGTTACTAGGAATTTCTGTTACGATGCTCATAAGATCAACAGTTTTTATTTAATCTAGTCTGATTCGAGGGTCGAGGAAGGCGTAGGATAAGTCAACAATTAAGTTAAATGCGACGTAGATGAAGGCGATGATGATGACAAGCCCTTGGATGATGGGGAAATCGCGCGATGTGATGGCCTCGAACATGCTCAAGCCGACGCCGGCTAACCCGAATATCGTTTCGGTGAGAACAGCTCCACTAAAAATGCCGCCTAATTGCAGCCCGGCGATGGTAACCACGGGTAAAAGCGCGTTGCGCAGCGCATGTTTCAGCACCACCTGGCGGTTGGGCAAGCCTTTGGCTCGCGCGGTACGCACGTAGTCGAGGCCTAATACCTCTAACATGCTGGAGCGGGTCATTCGGGCGATAATGGAAAGGGGAATGGTGCTGAGGGCCACGGCCGGCAACAGCAAATGGCGCAACACATCCCAGAGTAATTCCCAATTTTGAGTCAGGATGGCATTTAGAATGTACAGATTGCCGATAAATTCATAAATGTGGAATTTCACCCCTCCCTTTGCTATGTCCCATCCATAAATTTCATAAAATGGTTTGGCAATGACGCCGGCAGAGATGCGTCCTGAAGGGGGTAGTTGAAAGGGGGTGTCTTTGAGCAAGACGGCAAAAAAATAAATCAGTAAGAGTCCCAAAAAGAAAACGGGCATGGAAACGCCGAGATTGGCGCCGATCATGGTGGTGACATCAATGGCGGAATTTCGCCGGGTGGCCGAAAGTATCCCGGCCGGGATCCCGATCAGAAGAGCAATGATCATCGCCGTCGCGCCTAACTCAATGGTCACAGGCAGCCGTTCGATCATGATGATGGATACCGGACGGCCGAAACGGATGGAATCGCCCATGTCCCCCTGCATCAGATTTTTCATGTAGATGCCGAACTGGACGGGGATGGGTTGGTCAAGGCCGTGTTCGCGGATGAATCGTTCGCATGTTTCGGGGCTGGCTTTCTCACCTAGAATGGATTTGCAAGGATCGCCCGGAATGGAGCGGGCCAGCCCGAATACGACGATGACGATGGCAAGTAAAACGGGGATGGCTAACAAGATGCGGCGAATGGTATATTGAACCATATTGATTTCACAGCTCAATCGGAGAGTGGAGATTAGGCAATAATCAGTTTTCAGTCTCCAAATCGCTAATTTATTTACAAACGGCTCCAAAGAGAATGCGGGAGGGCAATTTTGAATTATTCATGATTGCGCCATCCCGCATTCTTAAGCGGATTATGCTGTTCTGCGGACAGCATAATCCGCATAGGGTATGGTGATAAAGTTTACTCTTCTGCGTTCATCAAGCCATCCCATAGATACGAGAAGTACTCGTAAGCGCCGGTGTTACCAGCGTGGTATGGGTTGGCGGCATCAATGCCGGCCGCCCAGGAGGCGACGACGTCGTTGGCGTCGAGTTTGGAGCCATCATGGAACAGGACGCCTTCACGCAGGGTGCATGTCCAGACGGTTGAATCATCGTTGCCGGTGCAGGCTGTGGCCAACGCGGGGACAGTTTCGCCGGAGTCGAGGGCGTAGTCAAGCAAGGTTTCGACGACTTGCTGGCACGGCCGTAACGACTCGCCATCCGTCTCATCGGCGCAGTAGAGGCTGATCGGCTCGTTGTTTTGCATGTAGACGACGGTGTCAGTGCCGTTGTCGAGCAGGTAGAAGTAATCCGCGCCAAACGGCCGTTGCTGCACCCCTTTCAGGTCAGCCCGCGCTGCATGGGCAGCCGAACCGTGCGCAATCGGAACCATGGGAACCAGTTCGCGGATGGCGTTGTTGGCTTGCACGTAAAGCGGTTCGGCTTCAGCCGGGTCGGCAATGGTGGATGCTTCTTCTAGCGGTTCGTAGATGTCGGGGAAGACATCGCCAAACTGCGGGTTGGTGCGGCCGAAGTGGAAGTCCAGGAAGTTGGTCACATGCGGATAGTCCGCGCCCCAACCGAGCATGTAGAAGCCGTCCAGGTTGCCGGCGGTGGATTCGGCGATGAAAGCGCCCGATTCCATCACTTCAATGTCAACTTCGATGCCCAGATTTTCCATGAGCTGGGTCTGGAATTCAACCGCAACCAGGCCGGGTTCCGGCAGGTATGTGCGGAACACGTCGCGGTAGAAGATGGTGGTGCTGAAACGTTCGCCTGCGCCGAATACTTCGTCTAACAAGGCGTTGGCGGCGTCGGGGTCAAAGTCATACCAGGGGTCGCCCACACAGCCATTGGGAATGGAGCAGGGGGTGAAGTAATCCGGCACGGAGGAGCCGTCGGGGTAGAAGTTATCAACGATGCGTTGACGATCAATACCCATAGCAATGGCCTGACGGACGCGAACGTCGTCAAACGGGGCAAAGGTGTTGGTCATCGCCAGATAGAGGACGTTGGGGTTGGCGTAAGGCAACAGTTGCAAATCAGGATCATCAATCACGGCCTGGAAGTCGTCCGGGCTGACGTTGGTGATCTGGTCTACAGAACCAGCTTGCAGTTCCAGCAAACGGGCTGCGCCTTCCTGGTTCCAACGAAGCACGGCCGTTTCGGCAATGGCCGGCGTGCCCCAATAATCATCGAATCGCGTGTAGATGATCGAGTCGCCGCGCACCCATTCCTCGACCATATATGCGCCGGTGCCGATGGGCTTTTCCAGCAGTTCGCCGGTGCCGCCTGTTTCCGCGATCCATTCCGCCGGTTGAATGCCAAAAGGCGTGAAGGCGGCTTTGGCCAGGAAAGCTGGGTCAGGCTTGCACATGTTGAAGACGACGGTGAATTCATCTACCGCCTCAATAGATTTGATCTTACCGCCATAATCGCAATCGCTAGCAGCAACGGAAGTCGGCTCAAAGGCCATTTCTTCTTCCGTGTCAGCGTGGTCGTCGCCATCATCATGTTCGGCGGCGTCGTTATCTGGTTGCTCGGTTGTGGTATTGGTGTCGGCCTCATTGTCGGCGCCATCTCCGGCGTCGCCACCACAGGCTGCTAACACCAATGCGAGGACAGCAAATAACGTAAACAACAACCATAACTTGTTCTTTTTCATCATTCCTTCTCCTTGTTTGTCTGGGAAACAATAAAAATGGGCATCATGTTCGCTTCAACGAACTTTTTACGGCCGCTCAATGGTAGCATGGGTTATGTCCCAAGACAAACAAGATTCCGGGTTTCCCAATCCGATGATCCGCCTTACAATTCAGTTTATGGGTAAACATGGGGCAACATTGATCAAAGTGGGCGTGACGGCCGTCGGTCTGATAGTCGTGTTTGTAAACGTGCCGGCAGCAAAACTGGGCGCGTCATTTCAACAAATCCATTGGGGCTGGGTGGGGTTGAGCTTTGTTTTGATCGCGACCAGCCTGGCCGCGCGCGCCGTCCGCTGGCTGGCGCTGCTGCGCGGATTGGGCGTCGCTATCCCTTTTGGCCGCCTGGTGGAATTGTATTTTGTGGGCAACTTTTTCAACGCCTTTTTGCCTTCCGGTTTTGGCGGGGATGTGGTGCGGGCGCTGGAAGCGGCGCAGGATGTTTCCCCGGCCGTCGCCGCCGGTACCGTGATCGTGGATCGGCTGACCGGGCTGTTGATGCTGTTTGCGCTGGCTTTGCTGGCGCTGCCGTTTCGCCCGGCCGGATTTCCCGACCAGATTTTGGCGGCGGTCACGGCCGTTTCCCTCATTGGTGTGGCAGGCGGGGTGTTGTTGCTGGACGGCCGTCTGGCGCGTCGTTGGGGCGGTTGGCTGCCGGGCAAACTGTCGGTGACGGACGAAACAAAACCATTGGCGCAGTTGTTGACGGCCGTGCAGGGCTGCGGCTGGCCCGCCATTTTACAGGCGATGGGCGTCTCCATCCTGTTCAACCTCATGCTCATCAGTTGGTGGGCGGCCGCCGGAAAAGCCATGAACTTTTCCATTCCAATCACTTTTTACTTTCTCGTCGTCCCCATTTTGTCGGTGGCTCTGCTCATCCCATCAATAAGCGGTTTGGGCGTGCGCGAAACCATCGCCCCGCTTTTGTTTGCCCCCGCCGGACTCGCCGCCGGGCAAGCGGTTGCTTTATCATTGCTGGTTTTTACATTACAGCGCGCGTCCAGTTTGATGGGCGCGCCCATTTATCTCAAAACTTTAAGGAGGCAGCGCCTTCGCCATGACAGATAAAATCCTCAAGCGGACGGCCGTTTTTCACCGGGATTTTTTTGAAACCCAGGGGAAATTACTCGCCCAATTGGTAGAACAAGGGCAGTCACCCAAAATCATGCTTGTCACCTGTTCCGATTCCCGCATTTTGCCGGGAAAACTATTTGGGACAAAGCCGGGCGATTTATTCGTTATCCGCAACATCAGCAATGTGCTGCCGCCTTACATACAGGCTGAAATAGGAACCGTCTCCGCCCTGGAATACGCCATTCACGAATTAAATGTGGCGCATCTCGTCATCTTGGGCCATACCGACTGCGGCGGCATACGCAGCCTGGATCGTTTATTTGAGATCAATCAATACCCGGCTTTATCTCGCTGGTTGGAGTTCATTCGTCCCGCCCGGCGGGAAGCTGTTTACAGGCACAGCGACATGAGCTCCGAAAGCTTGCACCAATTGATTGTGGAGCGCAATGTGGTCATGCAATTGCAAAATGCGATGAGCTACCCGTTTGTGCGCGAGGCGTTGGAAGCGAACCGGCTGGAATTACACGGCTGGGTTTTTTATCTGGCGCAGCAAGAAGTTCGTTATTACGACCCGGAAACGGACGCTTTTTTGACGCAATGAGGGAGGGTGCGGTTTCATCAAAACAGCCGCACTTCCACCCACTCCCCGGCCAGCAGACCGCCTTTGTTCAGCGGCACTTTGATCAGGCCGTCGGCGTTGACCAGGGTGTAGATGAGGTTGCTCTTGCCGAAAACGGGCACGGCCGTCAACCCCTCATCTCCATCCGCCAACCGCGCCGGCACGTAATCTTCCCGGCCGCTCTCGCTGGCGATGTTTTGCGCCAGCCGCGCCCACACCAGCCCTCGTTTGGGCATAGTTCGCATCCCTTGCAAATGGTAAATGGCAGGCACGCCGAACATATCAAACTGCACCATCGCCGAAACCGGATTGCCGGGCAGGCCGATGGCAGGTTTTGGCCCCACCGCGCCTACAATCGTCGGCTTGCCGGGGCGGGTGGCCACGCCGTGCAGCAGCACGCCCGGCTGCCCCAGCCCCTCAATCACCTGCACCGTCATATCGCGCGCGCTGACGGACGAGCCGGCGGACATGACCAGCATGTCGGCAGAATCGAGCGCATCGCGGGCGGCCGTTTGCAGCGCGTCGAAATCGTCGGGGATGATGCCGCCCAGGACGGGGACGCCGCCTGCCTGCCGCACCAGTCCGGCGACGGTGGCGCTGTTGATGTCCCGAATCTGTCCCGGCCCGGCCCATTGGTCAGGCGGCACAACTTCATCGCCGGTGGCCAGGATGGCGACGCGGGGGCGGCGGCTGACGCTGACTTCGATGATGCCCAGAGCCAGCAGTCCGCCTAAATCTTGGGGGCGGAGGAGGCGGCCGGCGGGCAGGATTTCGGCTTGTTCGGCTACGTCTTCGCCTACCTGGAGGACGTTTTGGCCGACGGCGACGGCTTTGAGGATTTCGATTTCGTAGGGGAAAGGGGGTGATTGGGGACTTGAGACTGGAGATTGATTACTGGTTACTGACAACTGATTACTGACAACCTGGGTGTGTTCGACCTGGACGACGGCGTCGGCCGTTTCCGGGATCATGCCGCCGGTGTGGACGAGGGCAGCCTGGCCGGTTTGCAGGGTGATGGCGGCAGGGTGGCCCATGGCGACTTCGCCCACTACTTGCAGGAAGGCGGGCAGGCTGGCGGAGGCGCCGTAGGTGTCGGCCGCTTTGACAGCGTAACCGTCCATGGTGCTGCGGCGGAAGGCGGGCAGGGGGTGGGGGGCGGTGATGGGGACGGCCGTCACCCGGCCCAGCGCCTCTTCGGTGGCGATGGTTTGGGGGGGCAGGACGGCCGTCAGATGGCTCAACAAAAGTGTGCGGGCTTCATCGGGGGGGAGGACGTTGAAGAATTCAGGCATAGGCTATGTAAATGGTGAAATGGTATGGGGGCGGGGGAAAGAGGTACGCATGGTAACGGCCGTTTCCGGTTTATCCGCGTCTCTTTTCATCTCTTTCGCCCATAAAATTCATCCGGGGATATGTCTAACTGTCGCAGGATTACCCGCAATGCTCCAGAAGGTAAGTCTCTCCTTCCATGATTGGGAATAACCGTAAATTTGTTTGTGGCTGGATTCCACCAAATCTCGTGCGAACCAGCAGCCTGTCGATCAAACTCACAACCTAATTTACGTAGGCGTTTCGTTAACTCACGATATTTCATGCCACCAACACTTCTGTTTTTAAGGGAAACTGGATTTTTTCCAGCTCGATTGGTGGATCAAGGCCTTTATCACGCATGGCTTCGAGTAATGTTTTGGCAATGTTTGGCGCCAATTGATACACTTCTTCGACGCTATCCGCTAACATCAGAAAGCCGTCTAAGACTGGACTGGTCGCCAAATAACTGCCATCTTCCATTTGCTCAATGCTCAAGGGCAAACGATAATGTGTTGATGCAAATTGATGTTTGATCATATTTCACCTCATCCATCTCATTGTATCATAGACGATGAGCGGACGTTGAAGAATTTAGGCATGGTTCATGGTTATGGAGACTGGCTTAATTCAAAATATCACTGATCACCGGATGTCCCTTTGGTATTCCAGGCCGTCTTTTTGCCAAGTCAAAATGCCGCTGTACTGAAATTAGGAGCTTCATCTACTCTAAGGAATTGAGTTTCTTTGATTCCCCCTCAAGCAGCTTTGGGCATGGTCCGCACAATGGCGCGCAAAACCTGGTTGACAGCCTCAGATGTCTTGAAAACCTCGGCCACATCCGGGTCCAATTCAATTAAGTAATGGTCAGGGCTGTCTTTAGCAGCGAAGCGATTTGGCTTCGCCTTTCGGTAATCAAATTCGTATTCGACTAACATGTCATCGCTTGTAGGTGTTTTCTTCATAATTTTCATAATTTTCACGTTCTCGCTTTGTCGCTTCACGGGCGCTGATAATACGAATGGCTTGTCCGCGTTCTGTAAAGCAAACGATGAACAGGCGATCTGGCTCTGAGCGCCCGATGATAATCTTCCGCGGTTCTTCATCTGAATGCCACTCATCATCAAAGATGCAGGCCAATGGATCCAGAAAAACGGTGACAGCTTCTTCAAAATTAACTTGATGCTTCTGCCGATTGTGTCTTGCTTTGTTCCTGTCTCATTCAAACTTCATCGTACCGTATGTTTCTGATTTGCGTCAAGGATCAACTGCTGTAATGCCGCTTCGTCAATCACCGGCACGCCGAGGGCTTGCGCTTTGGTCAGTTTGCCGCCTGCTTTTTCCCCGGCCAGCAGGTAGCTGGTTTTGCGGCTGACGGAGCCGGTAACTTTGCCGCCCTGTTGTTCGATGAACGCTTTGGCCTGATTGCGGCTCATGGCGGGTAGGGTTCCGGTGATGACAAAGGTGAGGCCGGCGAGAGGGGCGGTGGTTTGGGGCGATTCTTGTTTTTCGACGGCGAAGTTCAGCCTGGCGGCGCGTAGTTTTTCCAGGACGCGCCGGTTTTTCTCGTTGGCGAACCAGGTGATGATGTGAACGGCCGTGCCCGGCCCAATTCCCTCAATCGCTTCCAATGCCTCCTGGCTGGTGGCGGCGAGGGCGTCAATACCGCCCAGCGCATCCAGCAGCAGGCGGGCGACGACGCCGCCCACGTAGCGGATGCCCAGCGCGGTGAGAACCCGGTCGGCGGGCTGCTGTTTGCTGGCTTCTATGCCGGCCAGCAGGTTGTCCGCCTTTTTCTCTTTGAACCCCTCCAGCGCCAATAGACCATCTCGGCTTAAATAATAGATGTCGCCGATGTCGTGGATGAGACCCTTTTCGATGAGGAGGACGGCCGTCTGCCCGCCAAATGTGTCAATGTCCATCGCTGCCCGGCTGACGAAGTATTCGACCCGGCGCGCCAATTGTTCCGGGCAGGCGGGATTGTCGCAATAAATAGCCACCTCGCCCTCGATCTGTACTGCCGGTTCGCCGCAGGCGGGGCAGCGGCTGGGCTTTTCGATGGGGCGCTCTGAACCATCGCGCAAATCTGCCACCGGGCCGACGATGTAGGGGATGACGTCGCCGGCGCGCTTCACGAACACGGTGTCGCCGATGCGGATGTCTTTGCGCGCGATTTCGTCGTAATTGTGCAGCGTGGCGTGGCGCACGATGACGCCGCCGATTTCGACTGGTTCGAGGACGGCCGTTGGCGCCAGCGCCCCCGTCCGCCCCACGCCCACTTGCACGTCTAGCAGTTTTGTCGTCTGCTCCTGCGCCGGGAACTTCATGGCGATGGCGCCGCGCGGGTCTTTGCCCACAAAGCCGAGGCTGTCGGCTAACGGCCGGTCGTTGATTTTGACCACGATGCCGTCCACTTCGTAGTTGAGTTGGTTGCGCTTTTCGTGCCACGCTTCGTAAGCGGCGGCGACGCAGGCCAGATCGGGGCAGTAGCGGCTGTCTAGGGAGACGGGGAAGCCATAGCCGCGTAGCAGCGCCAGCCGATCCCACTGTGTCTCAGGCGCGTCCACCCCGCCCCAGGCGATGAAATCGTAGACGTAAAGGGTGAGGGGGCGGACGGCCGTGATCTTGGGGTCAAGCTGCCGCAGCGAACCGGCGGCGGCGTTGCGCGGGTTCATATAAGCCGGTTGGCCCGCTTCCATCCGCGCCAGATTAAACGCTTCAAATTTATCCAGAGGAAAAAAGGCTTCGCCGCGGACGACGAGGAGGGGCGGCGGCGGCAGTTCGCTGGTTGGGTCAATGGGGATACGCGGCGGCAGGCTGCGGATGGCGCGCAGATTTTGGGTGATGTCCTCGCCCACTTCGCCGTTGCCCCGCGTTGCCCCTTGCACAAACAGCCCGTCCCGGTACGTCAGCACCACGCTGAGGCCATCCAGCTTCGGCTCGACGGTGTAGGCCAGCGCCATCTCCGGGTCAGGCAGCAGGCGGCCGATGCGCGCCCGCCAGGCGCGTAAATCTTCGACGTTGAAAGCGTTGGCCAGGCTGAGGATGGGGGCGGGATGGGTCACTTTCTCGAAAGCGTCTAGCGGTTCGGCTCCGGCGCGTTGGGTAGGGGAATCCGGCGTAATCAGTTCTGGATGCTCGGCTTCCAACGCCGCCAGTTCCCGAAACAGGACGTCGTACTCGGCGTCGCTGATGACGGGAGCGTCGAGGACGTGGTAGCGGTATAAATGGTAGTTGATTTCGTCGCGCAGCTTGGCGATTTTTTTAGCAATCATCATGTCGCATCCTGTTTTGGTCAACGTTATTAAAATTGTACCAGACCCGCGGGAATGAAGGCATAACAACTTTGTTTTTCGTCTTCCGCCTTCTGCCTGCAGTTTTCAAATCAACCAACTACCTTCCAGGCGCAGAAGCCACGCTTTGCTTTCCAGGCCGCCGGGGCCGCCGTAGCCGTGCAGTTTGCCATCGCTGCCCAACACGCGGTGGCAGGGGATGACGATGGGGATGGGGTTGGCGGCGTTGGCCCGTCCCACGGCGCGGGATGCGCCCGGTTTGCCTAATTGTTTGGCAATGTCGCCGTAGGTGGTGAGACGGCCGTAGGGCACAGCCCGCACCAACTGCAACGCTTCAGCCTGAAACGGGGACATCACCGACCAGTCAATCGGCAAATCAAATTCGCGCCGCTTCCCGCTAAAGTATTCGGCTAACTGGCGATTGGCCTCGGTCACTTTGGGCAGGCGGTAGATTGGCTCCTGGCCGGTCAATTTATGCACTTCGGCGATGAATTTCTTCGGATCATCGCACATGCTGACGGCGACCAGACCTTGCTCGGAGACGGCCGTCCACACTGCATTAAACTTTTTATCCGTAAAATTTCCATACCAAATGTTTTTCATGCTTTGCCTCTTTCTCAATCGAAATCTCGCGCTTGCCCCTCTGGCTGGTTCCTGTTATCCATAAAATCCTCCGAGAACTGCGACAGACTCGTCTGCAGGGCGTTCCAGCCAGAGAATCCGAACCGCAAAAAATAGGATGCAATGCCAAAGGCCGTTGCCACGTTTAATGACTGTTTGACTCCCAGCATGGGCAGGCTCGTCACTTGATCAGAAAGCGTCAAAATGCCGGGATCAATCCCGGCGATTTCGTTGCCGACGACGAGAATAACTGGCTGTTCCGGTGGGGAGAGGTTGAACAGGGGCACGGCCGTTTCCTCTGCTTCCAACGCCCAAATCTGCCAGCCTGCTTTTTGCAGCTGCACGGCCGTATCCATCCCGTTTTTATGCGATGACCAGGAGATGCGCTGTTCCGCGCCCAGGGCAGTTTTGCCGATTTTGGGGTGAGTGGGCGGCGGCGTGATGCCGCACAGGTGCAGATGGGTCAGCCCGGCCCCGTCGGCGGTGCGGAAGATGGCGCCGACGTTGTACGCCGAGCGGAGATTGTCCAGCAGGGCGGCGACGACCATGCCGGTGTCAGACGATGGTTCTTGCATCTCCTCACCGCCGGGCACAACGGCCGCAACCTGGGTGACGGCGCTGCAAATCGGGCAGGTTTCGCCAATTTGCCGGTCATCTGTCACCGGAAAGCGAAAGCGGCAGGCGTCATTTGTGCATTGGCGGAATGAGTAGGACATGAGGGGCTGGAGAGTCACCGTGTCGCCTGGTCATAAAAATAAGCGCCGGGGAAATCGGCGGGAGCCGCTTTTTGCTTGCCGCTCCACTGCTCGATGTTGATGCGGTAAACGGCGGTGCGCTTCAATTCTGCGGGCGTGATGGGACGGTAATCCCGGCCGGGGCGCAGGTGGGGCGCGTATTTGTTCAGAAGTAGTTGCAGACCACGTTCTGCCTCCACCGGATCGTCCACGATGACGGCCGTGCCAAACACCATCACCCCGGCATATTCCACGCTGAATTCCAGCGCCTCCTCCGCCGGCAGCAACCGCCCCATCTGGCTGACGCTGAAACAAACCCGGCTGCCCGCGTCCAGGTTGGCCCGCGCGCGTCCTTTGCCGGCGGTGTGCAGATAAAGGGCGTGATTGGCTTCATCAAATGCAAAAATGTTGCTGTTGATGAAGGGTTGGTTTTCATAAACAGTGGCCATATGACCGAATGCGGCTTGATGCAAAAACGCCCGAATCCAGGTTTCGTCGGTGACGGCCCGGTCTTTGCGCCGCGTTTCGGTGTACGGCCGTTCTTCGTAGTTAATCGCCATATTCTTCCTCTCCTTAGTTTCAAATCTTCTTCAATTATATCCCCAGGCTTGCAACAGCCATAACACGGACATGCCGGCTCCAATCGTCCACAACACATTTTTGGTGCGCCGTGCCGCCAGGATACCGACCAGTCCGGCCAACAGCAGAAAATTGCCTAATGAGAGGTCGAATTCGCCGCTGGGCTGGAGCATTTCCGGGAAGATGATGGCGGATAAAACGGCCGGTGGCACAAATTGCAGGGCGCGTTTGACAACGGCCGTTACCCGCACCCGATCCAGCAGCATAATCAACGACAGCCGGATGAGATAGGTGATGAGGCCCGCGCCTAAAATGGTGAGCCAAAGCGTCATTTCCTCATCCTTTCAACCTACGGGAAGTAGCTTGATCTGCATCTTGCGATTTATCCAAAATCACGCCGACGCCAATACCGGCTATCGCTGCCAAAATAAGACCCAACTTAAAAGGCAATCCCGCGGCCAGCACGGCCACCCCGCCGGCAGTGAGCGCCGCCGCCAGGTTGGGGCGATCTTTGAGCACAGGCATGACCAAGCCGATGAAGGTGAGCGCCAATGTGAAATCGAGCGACCAGCTTTCGGGAATTTGCGCGCCCAGGAAGACGCCGACGGCCGTACTCGCCTGCCAGCTCAGCCACAACGTCAATCCACACCCCAGGAAAAACCAATGTTTGTGGGTGACGGCCGTCTCCTCATCCTGATAATGCAACACTGCCACCGCATACGCCTCATCCGTCAGCAAATAAGAGAGCAGCCAGCGCCACAACGTTGACAGATGCCGCAAATGGGGGCTAATTACGCTTTTCGTTTTATTTTTAACATTGAGCCTTCATTGACTTTTTGGCTATAATGTCCACACTGCATATCATGCTGAAAGCGATGCGGTGAAATGTCAAGAGGCAAAATCAACTGAAATTCACCGAAAAGCAGGCAAGCTAACGCGCACCTGCTCGAAGCACCTTAACAAGCACATAGCAGGTGATGGATAGCAAGACCACAACGGCCAGCTTATGAAGTTGCAGTTGTCACTCTTTAGGCGCCTGCCTTAGCCGA
>JAJRVV010000014.1 GCA_024277135.1 Chloroflexota bacterium
CCCGTTGGGCGCTTCTGACACGCATCTTGTTCCCACCTGTGTTGGCTGCGGGCAGCAGACCATGGAGTGCAATCCTGACACAGACGGCGTTCTGATTTTCGCGCGAGGCTGTTGATCTCAACGGGAAGCCAGGGATTCCCAGCGCCAGATTAGGTAGGCGGCCAGCCCGGTCAGGCCAACCAGCAAAATGGTTAAAATAACGTTGCCTACATTGAGCGGTTTGCGCTGGTTTAGGACGGTTAAATCGTATTGGCGGTTGTAATCCACAATCGCGCCGCCGTCGGAAACGGGAGCGGAGTCGGCGACGGCCGTGTCCGGTTCCGCTGGCGGCGCGGCGTCTGCGGGGGGAGAGTCATTGTGGGTGACGGCCGTCGTTCCGCCGTCGCTGTTACCTACCGTCACACCCAAAGCCACCGCATACACTTCGGCGCGTTCATTCAAATCCGATGGGTGGCAGCTCAAACAACTGGCATTGATATTCTCCAGCGGGTACTCCATCCCGGTATGCGCTTCGCCCTTCTCCGTCGCCTGTACATTCCCGGCGTGACAAAACTCACAAAAGTCGCCAAACGCATGAGCCGTATGCCAGTCGCCAGAATTGTTCACCGGATACTCCGCCTGCACCTCGTGGCAATTTTTGCAAGAAGACGCCGAAGAGCCACACTGGGCATTCGCCATATCCGGCCATGTCAAACCGATTATCAATACCAAACTCCCCAGCAAAACTATTAAAAACGAAGCCGGGAATTTACGTTGACCCATGATCATCGCCTCCAAATTAGCTGAAAATCCTTCTCCAACAGCAGTAAATCAGATCGCTGCTTGAGGGCGTTATTCATAACTTGACGCATCAAATCCAGCGCCTCAATAATGCGCTGGTCAGCTAGCGCATAAGTGACAGATGTCCCTCCCCGCTTTGTCGTCACCAGCGATTGTTGACGCAAAACGCGCAAATGCCGGGAAACTGTCGGTTGGGGTAGGTGCAGGAAATCCGCCAGCGCCGTCACATGACGCGGTTTTTCACCCAGGGCATAAAGGATGAGAATTCGCCTGGGATCGGCCACAGCCCGGCAAAGATTGGCGTGCAGTAAATTGATTTCTATGATTGGCGGTTGGTTCATCGGCGTTCTTTGTAACCCTTTGTTGTTATCCATATATTCGATTATCCGAATATACGATAAGTATAAACGCCATCCCTGTGCTTCACAGCGACAATTGTCATGATTTGCCTATGACAATCATCACTTTGGGTGAATAATTTCACAAGATGGGAGCGGTGAGTTTTGTGGGGAATGGAATTATGGGGAGAAACCCAGTTTTTATTCTCCGGCAAAAACGCTGATGGTGGCGATGCGCTGCAACCGGTTGAGCATATCGGCCCGTTCCAGGCTGATAATAGCAAATGTGTCGGCTAATTTTTCCAGCCAGACAGTAATTTTCATCTGCTTAGATTTACTGAGAACACGAGGCTGGTGGTCAGTTGCGCTTAACTCTTCTGGGGCCAAACCATGCGTTTGGGCTAACTGCTGAATTTGCGCCTGTCTGACTGCCGGATCGGGTGGGGCGATAAAAAACTGTCCGGCAATCAGCATGGCGGTGGGGACGCCATCCACTTCGATACGGGCGCGGGCGTCATGTTATCTGCGTCATCCGTGTCTCATTTTCAGAGAAAATGTTTCGTGCGGATGGAAGCTGGTGGTGGTAACGGACCTGATTTCTGCCAGCAAATAAACGGCTTTTTTACCTACTCATCCGTCACACAGCCCACCGAGGCTGGCTGCACATTCTTGATGTACTTATACAGCCGGCCGCGCGTAAATTTGTAAGGCGGCGGCATCCAATCAGCGCGTCTGGCGGTCATTTCCGCATCGGGGACGGCCACTTCGATGGTGTGGTCCACCGCGTTGATGGTGATCGTGTCACCGTCGCGCAGCGGGGCGATGGGGCCGCCTGCCTGCGCTTCCGGGCAGATGTGACCGACGATGAACCCATGACTGCCGCCGGAAAAACGGCCGTCCGTCAACAACGCCACCTCCTTCCCCATCCCCGCGCCCATGATCGCGCTCGTCGGCGTCAACATCTCCGGCATCCCAGGGCCGCCCTTCGGCCCCTCGTAGCGAATGACAATCACGTCCCCCTTCTGAATCTCTCCCTGCTCCAATCCGGCCAGCATCGCCTCTTCCGAATCGTACACCCGCGCCGGGCCGGAGAAGCGTTCCCCCTCCTTGCCCGTGATTTTGGCGACGGCGCCGTCCGGGGCCAGGTTGCCGCGCAAAATTTGAATGTGGCCGGTGGGTTTGATGGGGTTGGCTAACGGCCGTATCACCTCCTGCCCCTCCTTCAACCCCGGCACATCCGCCAGATTCTTGGCCACCGTCTGCCCCGTCACCGTCAGACAGTCGCCGTGCAACAGCCCCGCTTCCAACAGCAGCTTCATCACCGCTGGCGTGCCGCCGATGCTGTGCAAATCTTCCATGACGAACGCGCCGCTCGGCTTCAAATCAGCCAAAAATGGGACGTGGTCGCTGACAGCTTGAAAATCATCAATCGTCAAATTCACCCCCACCGCCCGCGCCATAGCCAGCAGGTGCAGGACGGAGTTGGTGGAGCCGCCCAGCGCCATGACAACGGCCATCGCATTCTCAAACGCCTGCCGAGTCATGATGTCAACCGGTTTGATGTCCCGCTCCAGCAGGACGCGGATCGCCTGACCGGCGCGGCGGCATTCGTCCAGCTTTTCCGGCGATTCGGCAGGACAAGAGGCGCTGTAGGGCAGGCTCATCCCCAACGCTTCAATCGCCGAGGCCATGGTGTTGGCTGTGTACATGCCGCCGCATGCGCCGGGGCCGGGGCAGGAATTACGCACGATGGCATGCCGCTCCTCGTCGCTGATTTTGCCGGCGATATATTCGCCGTAACTTTGGAAGGCGGAGACGATGTCCAGCTTCTGTTCACCCAGGCAGCCAGCCTTGATTGTGCCGCCGTAGACCATGAGGGACGGCCGATTCAGCCGGGCCATCGCCATAATGCAGCCGGGCATATTCTTGTCGCAGCCGGGGATGGAAATGTTGGCGTCGTACCAATGAGCGGCCATCACCGTCTCGATGGAATCGGCGATAATCTCGCGGGAGGGGAGGGAGTAGCTCATCCCGTCCGTGCCCATGCTGATGCCGTCGCTGACGCCGATGGTGTTGAAACGCATCCCCACCAATCCAGCGGCCGTCACGCCTTCCTTCACTTTGACCGCCAAGTCGTTAAGGTGCATGTTGCAGGTATTGCCCTCGTACCACATGCTGGCGATGCCCACCTGCGGCTTGTTCATATCCTCGTCGCTGAGGCCCGTGCCATAAAGCATCGCCTGGGACGCGCCCTGGGCTTGGGGTTGGGTGATGCGGGAACTGTATTTGTTGGTCGTTTCGGCCACTTCTCTACTCCTTTAGCGGGGGGGATTTTGGGGGAATTATATCGCCAATTTCCCGCTTGTCCCTTCAAATCTCGCGCACCTCGTTCCACGCTTCGTGCGGAATGACCGGGTAGACGCTCCGCGTCGCAGGGTATTGATCTTCACGTAAATACGTGCTACACTGTTTCGCGTGGAGGTGTGACTCATGGAAAAGCAAAATGTCACTCTGTCCCTGCCCAAAGAGACGCTGCGTAAAGCTAAAATCCTGGCCATTGAGAGAAACACTTCGCTCTCTGCCTTGCTGACGCAAGTATTGGAAGAGATTGTGGCGCAAGCGGACGAGTATGATCTGGCTAAAGAGCGGCAGCGCGTTTTGATGAGGCACGGTTTTGATTTGGGATTGAGCCGTTCAAAAGATTGGACGCGGGACGAATTACATGAAAGATGAACCGGGTTATCAGTTTGTAGATACCAATGTTCTGGTCTACGCTTACGACAAATTATCCCCAGAGCATCACGAACGAGCAGTTTCCCTGCTGGAATCGCTATGGGAGTTTCAGACGGGCTGTATCAGCATTCAGGTGTTGCAGGAATTTTTGGTGACGGTGACGCGAAAAATCGCTGAACCGCTGTCTGTCGCTGAAGCGTCTCTCGTTATTTCGGATTTAGGCTCATGGCGCGTGCATTCTCCAAACGTCCAGGATGTGGTTCAGGCAATTCAGATTCAACAGCGATACCGGCTTTCTTTTTGGGACGCGCTCATCATCCGCAGCGCAGAGCGGCTGGGCTGCGCTGTCGTCTGGTCAGAGGATATGAATGATGGGCAGCTTTACGGCCGGGTTCAAGTGAAGAATCCGTTTCTCTAAGCTGTTACCGCGGCACGGCCGTACCCGCCAATCAAGAAAAGAAAGCGGCACACCAGGCAACGGCCGTATCCAAATCCAGCCCCCGCGCCCGTTCTTCTACCGCCGCCAGCAAGAGTTCGTCCTCTTGCAGCGCCGCCAACGTCTCCACCGCCTGCTCCCGCGTGGCATAAGAGCAGGCGGGATGCTGCGTCACAAACAGCAGCAAAGCCAGCGCCATCTCCCGATCTTCTGCATACGCCAACGTCCGCGCCAGCATCCCCATCACATTCAGAGTGCGCCCGACTGCTTCCAGCGCAACGGCCGTTTCCAACGCCTGCTGCAAATAAAGCCCTGACTGCGCCCACTCCTTCCGGTCAAACGCCATCTCCCCCAAATTCAGCAGCGTATACGTCTCGCCCAGGCGGTCGTCCAGACGGTGGCTGAGAGCCAGACTTGCCTCATACAAACGCTGCGCCTGATCATATGCCCCCATAGCGTGGTAAATCGTGCCTAAATTACCCAGCGTCACCCCGATTTGCAACTCCTCGCCAATTTCCTGGTAAATGGACAGCGCATCTTCGTAATAGCGGATCGCCTCCGGCCACGCCTCCCGCCAGGCAGCCATATTCGCCAGCCCGCTGTAAGCCCGGGCCAGCCCGCGCCAATCATTCAGTTGGCGCAGCAACGGTAAATTTTCCCGGAACAACTTTTCAGCGCCCGCCAGATCGCCGCTTTTTTCCAGCAAAACGCCCAGTTGATGCCGGATGTGGGCGATGTTCTGCCGGTCACCGCACGTCCGATACCCGTTCAGCGCCTCCAGCAGGTGTTCTTTTGCTTGTCCCCGTTTGCCCGTGTAACTGGTAACGCGAGCCAGCAGCAAATGGCAACTGGCTGCCTGAGAGAGGCCAGTTTGCGCGTCACACAAAGTCATCGCCTTCTGGCAGAGGGACTGCACGGCCGCATACTCACCGCGGGCGTATGCCAGATGTGCCAGCCGCACCTGGATGAATGCCTGTTCCGCGTATTCCGGTTCTGCCAGTTCCGCCTGTAATTTCATGCTTTCTGCCAGCAGCGTTTCCGCTTCCTCATAATGGGAGAGGATGTGGCAGAAAACAGCTTGCCGCGCCAGCAGGCGGGCCAGAAGCGGCTGGCTGTCTGGCAGGGGGCGAACTGCGGCCGCAACCGTAGCCAGCAGATCATGCCCTTCTCCCTTGTAAATAGCTAGAGCTAGAGTGTAGAGCTAGAGGATCGTCCTCCTCTAGCTCTAGCTCAATCCTCTAGCTGTTTTCATTCATTCGTGGCGCGCCGCGGCGTGTGGCGTCTCCTGTAAAACTGCATCTGGTAAAAGAATTTCATCGGCATGATGCTGCAAGAGATTCAACCGATTCAGTTTTGACAGAAAGATGAGCGGGCTTGTGTCTACAACCCAAACGTTCACTATACCAACTCTTTGGCGGCTTGAATCTTGGCGTCAACTTCTTCGTCACGCAAACTTATGGCGGGTATCCCTATTTTGGTTAGATGGGCCAAAAAAACAACGCGATCCATGTTAGCCAAACGAACGGCTTTCCCCGATGACAAGCGTCCTAATTCGTATAATTTAGCCGCTCCCAAGAAACGCAATTCTTCGACGAATTCCTGATCGGACATCTTCAACATTTGTGGGAGTCCGTTGGGATATGTGACAGTTGCTTGTTTCAATCCAACATCCATCATTTTTACCTTAACTAATAAGCTGCTCAAACATGCTCTAATTGTAACATGCTTTGGGAAACCTCAACTTAATGCAGCTACGACCAGACCGCCCATTTCGGTTGTGCCAACGGATTTCTCGCCGGAGCGGGCCAGGTCGGCCGTTCTGTGCCCGGCGGCGAGGATGTGGGCGACGGCCGTTTCCACCACCTGCGCCTCCTCCTCCAACCCCAAACTCGACCGTAGCAGCATCGCCGCGCTGAGAATCGTGGCCAACGGGTTGGCGATCCCTTGCCCGGCGATGTCCGGGGCCGAGCCGTGAATCGGTTCGTATAGACCGGGGCCGCCCGCGCCCAACGCCGCCGATGGCAGCATCCCCAGCGAGCCGGAAATCATCGAAGCCTCGTCAGAAAGGATGTCGCCAAACATATTGCCTGTCACCACCACGTCAAAGTCGCCGGGCCGGTTCACCAGGTACATGGCCATGGCGTCTACCAGCACGTCCTCAAATTCGATGTCCCGGTTTTCGGCGGCGACCTCGCGCGCCACTTCGCGCCAGACGCGGGAGGAGGCCAGTACGTTGGCCTTGTCCACCGAAGTAACTTTGCCCCGCCGCCGCCGCGCCAGATCAACGCCAATTTGCAGGACGCGCCGGATTTCCTCTTCGTTGTAGCGCATGGTATCGTGGCCAGAGCGACGGCCGTCCACCATCTCTTTCCCCTGCGGCTGACCAAAATAAATACCGCCCGTCAACTCGCGCACGAAAACGATGTCCACGTTTTGCACCCGCTCCGGCCGTAACGGGCTGGCGTCGGCCAATGCGGGGAACAGTTTCACCGGGCGGATGTTGGCGAAGACGCCCAACGATTTTCGCAGCTTGAGCAAGCCCTGTTCCGGGCGCACTTTGGCCGTCGGGTCAGACCATTTGGGGCCGCCGACTGCGCCCAGGAGAACGGCGTCGCTTTGCAGGCAAGCGTCCAGCGTCTCTTCTGGCAGCGGATCGCCAATGGCGTCAATGGCGCAGCCGCCCATCAGTTTTTCGGCGAAGCGGAAAGTGTGGCGATGGCGGTGGGCGACGGCCGTCAACACCTTCCGCGCTTCATTTATAACTTCTGGGCCAATGCCGTCGCCGGGCAACAGCGTGATTTTTGCTTCCATCAATTTCCTCTCTGTAAATAGCTAGAGCTATAGTGTAGAGCTAGCAGGCTGTCGGAGAATGATTTAATGGATACACGGATGATACGGATCTAACGGATTTACACGGATTTTCCCTTATTTTATCCGTGAAAATCCGTCCAATCCGTTCTACCCGTGTTGCTATTTCGACTCTTCCGACA
>JAJRVV010000145.1 GCA_024277135.1 Chloroflexota bacterium
AAAACATGAAGAAGAACATCAGGCCAAATGGGATGGCGCCGAACAAGAGGAACGGCCGTCGCCGCCCCCAGCGCGTTTGCAGCCGGTCGCTGACCATACCCACCAGGGGGTCGTTAATACTGTCCCACACCTTGCCCACCAGCACAACCGTTCCCGCCAGACCAGGGTTAATGCCCACCACATTTGTTAGAAACACAAACCAAAACGCATTCCGGGCTGTAGTGGCGGCTGAAGCGCCCCAATCGCCCATGCCATAAATGAATTTGGTGCGCCGCGATAATTTGATGGTTTCTGTTGGGTTATCACTCATAGGATTAAGCGGTTCAAGATAGCGGTGAGTTAGTCATCCTCCCGGAGGTTCGGAACCTCCGGGAGGATGCGTGATGTGTGACGGCCGTTATTCTACATGATAACGAACATAGTTACCGCCACGATTATTTAACGGGAACCTGTAACCACTAACCCTCCCGGAGGTTGGCTTCAAATCAGCTAACTTCTCGTGAACCTCCGGGAGGATGCCTTATAGTTACCGGGAACCTTTTCCAATTAAACGACGTTATTACCGGCAAGGAAGTCAACCAAGACATCCGATTTCTCGTCTAAAATAATGCTTGTTTATTCGACAACAAGAAATCGGATGTCTGGAGTAGTCACTCAAGCTGGAGGTGCAAAATGCCAACCCTTTACATGATTTTCTGGTCAGCCGTTATGATCATCGCCTTGAGCATTTGGCGATTGCGAGACTGGGGCCAAATCCTCACCGTCGTTCTCGTCACCGCCTTCACCCTGATTTTGAGCCAATCCCTCTTCATTCAGCTTTCAATCTCGGCCGGACTCGACCCCAGCGACGCGCTTTTTTCGGCCGGTGATTTCTTGTTAGCCGGGCCGTTTGGCTGGCTGGCGCTCCTGGTGATGCCCTGTGGTTGGCTTGGCCCCTTCATTGGCGCGGGATTGACCGCTCGCTGGCAAAAATGGCAGGCTGAGGCGGCCTACTAAAAACGCAAGTGTTGCATTCATAGGCGGTATTCAGTGATCAGTTACCAGTATTCAGTTGACGGCTTACACTGGTCACTGAATACTGAATACTGAATGCCGTTTGCTCTCTATCGGGCGGCTCCGGCAATTCCCAATGCCAAACGCAAAAAGGGGCGAAACAGCCACTGCCAAAGCGAAAGGCGCGGTTTGATGGACAAACTTTCCTCCATGTGCATCATCGCCGTCAACCAATGTCCCTGGCGTACCCGCAGCAAACTTAACGCCCGCAGCGCCTGGCTTTGCCGCTCGCGGTCGCCGCTTTGGGCCAGGAATGAAGAAGCGCGGCCGTAATAACCCGCCGCCTCTTCCCTTTTCCGCCAACCGGCATACAAATCCCCCAAATTGCCCAATACCTGCCCTTGCCCATTGTCGTCGGCTAACCGGGCAAAAATGGCTTCAGCCTCGGTGAACGTAGCCAGTGAAGCCGAAAATTCACCGCGCACTCGTTGCAGGACGCCGATGTTGTTGAGCATTTCCGCTTGACCCGCTTCATTGCCTGCGTTTTGGCTGAGAGAGACGGCCGTTTCAAACGCTTCCAGAGCCGCATCATACCGGCCCTGTTGAAATAAATTCAATCCTTCTTGTTTCTTCGCTTCAAACTGATCCATTTGCTACCCTGTGAACAAAAAAGGCAGCCAATTGCTGCCTCAAACATCGGATACGGCCCCGGATACGGCCGTCATCTACACATCGCCTAATACGTGATATTCAAAATACTCTCCGCCATCAACCGCAGCTTATCCACATCCATTTCACTCAGCATCTTCGCCGTCTCTAAATAGCGGATGTTAACAGGATTCATCAAAAACGATTGCATGTCCGGCGGCATATTGTGGAACTGCTTTTGCAGTTTCTTCTCCGCTTCATGCCGGCCCAACGGGCCATGCTCGGCATCCACAAAATAATCTACCGGCGCCTCCATTGCCTGGCACAACTTTTCCAAATGCAAATACGGCACTGGCTGTTGCCCCATTTCATATGCCTCAATGGTGTTTTGATCCACATCCAAAGCGGCTGCCAACTCCCCAATCGGCGTCCGCGTGCGCAACCGCAGCTGCCGCAAGAGCACGCAAATCATGCGCTGACGCAGGCCAAACATCTTCTCGTAATCGCCCGGCATCAGTTTCCGTCCCAGGCCATCCTTTCCCCAAAAATAGCCCATCGGCACCTGGAGAAACAAAGCCAACGCTTCCAAATCAGGCAGAGAAATGGCATGTTCCCCATTTTCTACCTGGGCGAATTCAGCGGCGGGAACTTTGAGAATGGCGGCGCATTCTTCATGGGATCGAGCCGCATGTTCACGCGCGCTTCGAATCAGTTCCCCTAATTTTCGGGCGCGGGCCAGTTCTTGATCGTTCATGCCATACCTTTTACGAGGCCTGATTACATTATGCCAAGTTAATTCAACGAGATATTAGCATAAGTGCCGGGGATTCACAACCCAATTGAACATAACGTAGTAAAAGAGAGTGTTCAGTGTTCAGTATTCAGTGTTCAGTGCAGTCCAACCCTGGTAAATGCCCGCTGAAAACTGATTACTGATTCACTGATTACTGATTACTGATTCACTTTTCTTCTTGCGTTCCATCAAGGTGAAGGTCAGCTCCTCATCCTCACCCACATCAATGCAAATGCGGTCGCCCGATTCAAACTCGCCTTTGAGCAAACGCACCGAAAGCGGACTTTCCACATATCGCTGCAAGGCTCGTTTGAGCGGTCGGGCGCCAAAGTCTTCGTCGAAACCTTGTGCCGCCAGCCATTTCTGGGCCGCTTCCGTTAGCTCGATGATCAACCCGCCATGTTCGGCCAGCCGGGCCTGCACCTCAGTCATTTGCAGTTTGACGATGTCAATCACGTCTTCTTCGCTCAAAGGCTCAAAGATGATGATTTCGTCAATCCGGTTGATGAATTCAGGGCGGAAGGTTTTCTTTAAGGCTTCGTCGATCCGTTTGTGATTAGCCATCTCATCCGCGTCGCGCACGCCGACAAATCCCAGCGCGCCCGATTTCTTGACGAACGAAGTGCCGACATTGCTGGTCATGACGATGACGGTGTTGCGGAAGTTGACCATCCGCCCCTGTCCGTCGGTCAGACGGCCGTCATCCAACAGTTGCAGCAGCGCGTTCCACACATCCGGGTGCGCCTTCTCGATTTCGTCAAAGAGAACCACCGAGTACGGCCGTCGCCGCACCTGCTCCGTCAACTGTCCCCCCTGCTCATAACCAATGTATCCCGGCGGCGCGCCAAACAAACGGCTCACCGTATGCTGCTCCCGGTACTCGCTCATGTCCACCCGGATCAGTGCATCCTCATCATCAAACAAAAACTCCGCCAACGCCTTCGCCAACTCCGTCTTGCCCACGCCGGAACTACCCAGGAAGATGAATGAGCCGATCGGCCGTCGCGGATCGCTCAAGCCAGAACGGCTGCGCCGAATCGCATCCGATAACGCCTCAATCGCCCGATTCTGGCCCACAATCCGTTCATGCAGCCGCTCTTCCATGTGTAGCAGCTTCACCGCTTCCGTCTCCATCATCTGCGTCACCGGAATGCCAGTCCAACTAGCCACCACCTCGGCGATGTCATGTTCATCCACCACCTCGTCCAACATCTGCTCCGACTGCCACTCGGCTCGCGCCGCTTCAAACTCCGTTTCCAGGCGCAAACGCTCCGCTCGCTTCACCGCCGCCCGTTCATAATCACGGACAGTATGCGCTTCCTCTTCTTCCAAAATCATCCGATCAAGTTGTTTCCTCAGATCCTTCAACTCCGAGGGCAGCATATGCAATGCCACCCGCAATTTAGCCGCCGCCTCATCAATCAGATCAATCGCCTTGTCCGGCAAATGCCGATCCGTCACATACCGGTGCGACAATTTGGCCGCCGCCACCAGGGCTTCATCCGAAAATGTGATGTTGTGATGCGCCTCATACCGATCACGCAATCCCCGCAGCATTTGGATCGTCTCTTCCACGTCTGGCTCATCCACAAAAATGGGGGCAAAACGGCGTTCCAATGCGCTGTCCCGTTCGATGTACTGCCGGTATTCATCCATCGTGGTCGCGCCCACACATTGCAGCTCGCCGCGGGACAACGCCGGTTTCATCATGTTGCTGGCATCCATCGCCCCTTGCGCCGACCCGGCGCCCACCACCGTATGCAACTCATCAATGAACAGAATGATTTCCCCCTGCGCCTTCTGGATTTCTTCCATGGACGCTTTCAGCCGCTCCTCAAACTCGCCGCGAAAACGGCTGCCGGCAATCATCGCTCCCAAATCCAAAGAGATCACTTTCTTGTTGAGCAAGTTTTCCGGAACATCGCTCTCAATGATTTTTTGCGCCAACCCTTCCACGATGGCCGTTTTACCCACACCGGCTTCACCGATGAGAACCGGATTATTCTTGGTGCGGCGGCTGAGCACCTGGATGACGCGCAGGATTTCATCATCCCGGCCAATCACCGGATCAAGCTTGCCTTCCCGCGCCATCAGGGTCAAATCGCGGCTGTATTTGGACAGGGTACGATAGCGGCTTTCCGCCTGCCGGTCGGTGACGCGCTTGCCGCCGCGAAGCTGTTTGACGCCATTCAGCACCCGGTCTCGGGTCACGCCAAATTCTTGCAAAATGCGGGCTGACGGCGTATTTCGCTCACTCAAAATGGCGAGGAAAATGTGTTCGGTAGAAATGAACTCATCTTTCAGCCGGTTGGCTTCCCCCTGGGCCAGTTCCAAAACGGTGCGGATGCGCGGCGTGTAGAAAATCTGACCCACCCCGCCGCCGTAAACGGCCACTTTGGGGCTGTTGCGCAGTTCTTCATCCAGCCGATCCTGCATGGCGGCTACGTCTACGTTGAGTTCGCTCAATATCTGGGGAACGGCGCCGTCGTTTTGTTCCAGCAGAGACAGGAAAAGGTGTTCTGTGTCTACCTGAGTATGGCGGTATCGTTGGACAATTTCGTAAGCGCGAGCGGCGGCGTCTTGCGCCCGCTCGGTGAATCGGTCGAATCGCATGATTTTAACCTCACTTCTTTGCACAACTGCTAACCTTCCCGGAGGTTAGCTTGGTAAAAATGCCCGCTGCCTGTGAATCTCCGGGAGGGTGCCTGAGAATCGGTTTCAGTATAGCTGATCCGGGACAGTTTTAACATAAGAGACCCATTGGAGATGACGGCGCTGACGTCAGGCTTAGAGCAGGCGCATCCCTTCGTCGTCAAAGCCGTCTCCCCAGGCCAGGATTTTGTGGGGGGTGATTTCGATGAGGCGCATCACGGCCGTATCATCATAGCGAAAGTCCCACTCATACTTGTGGAAAAAATAATCTCCCAATGTATCTATCATATGCCGGTCAGCCACGCGCGCTTCCCCTTCGATGATAGTCACCCAATCCGTATCCGGCAGCGCGGCCGTAATTTTTTGGTTGTGCAGCAAATTGGCGAACTTTTGGGAATCCTGGCTGATGGCGATGTAAAGCCGTTCATTCAACCAGATGAACCAGGTGGGCGTCAGGTGGGGACGGCCGTCATACCGCACCGTACTCACCCAAATCGTCATCTCGCGCCCCAGCCGGGCCGTCAACGCCCGCCATCGGGTCTGGTTTCGCCGTCTCATGAGAAAATTATACTGGGGCGGTCAGGGTTGGGCGAGGTTCATTGCTCATTGCTCATTGCTCATTGAAACCTGGTCGTCCCGCCACACGGCCGCTTCCACCAACCAGGAATGGCCCAGCAGTTTAGCCGCCTGCCGCCCAAAAACAGCCGGCGATCCCGTCGTCACCAGCCGGGTTTGCCCGCCGCCCGTCTTCGCCGCCAGCCCGCGGGCCGCCAACACCCGGCCCGTCTGCCGGGCCACCGCCGGCGCCGGATCAATGATCGTCACCTGCGGCCCCGCGATTTTGGACAGCAAGGGAAGCACAAACGGGTAATGGGTGCAGCCCAGCACCAGTGTGTCCACTCCGGCGGCCAGCATCGGTTCCACGCAGGCTCGCAGCAACGCTTCGGTGGCGGGCACGGCCGTTTCCCCCGCCTCAATGCGCTCCACCAACCCCAAACAGGGATTCTCTAGCGTCACCACATCCTGGGTAAACCGGGCCATTAAACCAGCATAACGCTGGCTTTCAAACGTGCCCGTCGTCGCCAACACCCCCACTTTGCCGCTGCGCGTTTGCGCCGCCGCCGGTTTGACGGCCGGTTCGATCCCCACAAAAGGCACATGGGGAAAGGTTTGCCGCAAATAGGTCAGCGCCGCGCCGGATGCCGTGTTGCAAGCGACCACGATGAGTTTAACTTGTTGCGCTAACAAAAATTGGGTGATGGCTCGACTAAACTGGCGGATTTGGGTTAACGGCCGTCCCCCATACGGCACATGCGCTTGATCGGCCACATAGAGCCACGATTCATGGGACAGTTGCGCCTGCAAATGGCGCAAAACGGACAACCCGCCCACTCCCGAATCTATGACGCCAATGCTCATTTCTCACGGTTGCGCGCGGCGTCTACCAGCCCCCGGAACAAGCCGAGCATGGCTGGCGCCACGCCGATGAGATTTTCGGGATGCCACTGCACGCCCAAAGCAAAGGGGTGATCGGGTATTTCAATGCCTTCGATCAAGCCGTCCGGAGCTACGGCCGTCGCCGTCAGACCGGGCGCCAATTCCCGAATCCCCTGATGGTGCAGGCTGTTCACCTGAACTGTCTCCTGGGGCAAGCAGCCCGCCAGACAAGAACCGGCCGTCAGCGACACCTGGTGCGCCAGATGGTGACGGGGCCATATCCGATAAAAATCATGCTTCATGGCCGCAGCCGTCTGGCTCTCTACATCCTGCCACAGCGTACCGCCCATGGCCACGTTAAATATCTGGTGTCCCCGGCAAATAGCCAGCAGCGGGATGTTGCGAGCTACGGCCGTGCGCGCCAGCCACATCTCCATCCGGTCCCGGTCATCATCAATGCCGCGCAGGGTGGCGTGCCGGTTATCGCCATTGTACCGGCTGGGGTTGATGTCACCGCCGCCGGGCAGCAAAATACCATCCACCTGCGCCAGAATCGCTTCCAGGCTGGCCTCATCTAAGCCCAAGGGAATCAACAGCGGGATGCCGCCCGCTGCCTGAACCGATTCGATGTAAGCGGTTGCCAGCCCCATCATCGGTATGGTCGGATTATGCGTGGTTTTGCGATAAGTGGTGCAGCCGATGAGCGGCCGTTTGGACGGGGTGGCCGAGGACATAACCAACTCCTTAGAAAATGTAGGGCGATTTTGTAAATCGCCGCCCGATTTGCAAAATCGGGCTACGACACCATAGCCAAAACAAAAAGGGCGAAAGCGATAAAACTTTCACCCGGAAATGATTGATGATTGGTGATCTAAACGCTGCGCTGCCTTAATAAATCCGTTTTTCGCGCAGCCGGGCCGATTTACCCGTGCGTTCCCGCAAATAATAAAGGTTGGCCTGGCGCACATGGGCGCTGCGGTGAACTTCAATTTTATCAATCCGAGGTGAACGCAGTAAAAATGTCCGCTCTACGCCCACGCCGTTGGAAGCGATGCGGCGCACGGTAAAGTTGGAGGTGTTGCCGCTGTTACGCAGGCGAATGATGGTGCCGCGCACAACCTGAACCCGTTCATTCCGTTCGCTCACATTAATCCGCAAATGCACTGTCACCCGATCGCCAACATTCAGGGCCGGCAGCGCCTCATTTTCTTCATTTTCGAAAGCCTTCAAAAGTAAATCAGACATGAATCCTATCTCCAGAAAACGGTAGTGGGTCTCCTAAATCAGTCCCACAAGCATAAAGATAGCCCGCCGAGCGGGCCAGGGCGGGAATTATAGTCCGTTTAATCGGGGCAGGCAAGGTGAATTTTCACCGTTTAGCGCCTCCGTAAGACGCGGCAAGTAATATCCTGACACAATGCGGCGTCTAATCAAGGAACGCAAATTGCATCCTGCCTATTATTTCGATTATTCGGTAAAATGTGGACAATACCATCGGAATTGCAGGCATTATTGAATGGCAGATCACATTGACTGTCCCTGTTGCTATCGAAGGCTCCCCGTTGAGCCAAAGAGAAAGGAAAGAAGCATGCTGAACGGAATTAACGAACGAAATGGATCGCATCAAAATAAATTTATGAATGGCTTTGTGAACGGCCGTACCCTCACCCACCCCGCCAAACCCGCCCAGAAAGAAGCGATTGAAACGGCCGTGCGCACGATTTTGGAAAGCGTAGGCGAAGACCCGGATCGCCAGGGTTTGCAAAGCACCCCGGATCGGATCGCCCGCATGTATGATGAAGTTTTAGCCGGTTATAAAACTGACCCGGTCAAACTGGTCAACGGCGCTTTATTTGATGTGGATTATCAAGAGATGGTGGTGGTGAAGGAAATTGAGTTCTTCAGCATGTGCGAACATCATATGTTGCCCTTTTACGGCCGTGCCCACGTCGCCTACATCCCCTCAGATAAAGTGATCGGCCTCTCTAAAATCCCTCGGCTGGTAGATATGTTCGCCCGCCGCCTGCAAGTGCAAGAGCGGATGACGGGCCAAATTGCCGAAATCATTGACGAAATCCTGGCCCCATTAGGCGTAGCGGTCGTGGTTGAAGGCACGCATATGTGCTCCACCATGCGCGGCGTCAAAAAAGAACATGCCCGCATGGTCACCAGCGCCATGTTGGGCCAATTTAAGGAAGATAAAGATCTGCGCGACGAGTTCATGCAGCACATCCGCAGCTAACAGTATTCAGTTGGCAGTAATCAGTATTCAGTTGGCGGTTCTCACTGGTCACTGAATACTGATTACTGAATACTGGTCGCTGCCGCCAACACTTTCCCCGTCACCTCCCCAAAACCAACCCGATACCCCTCCCCCTGGCACCAACCGGTGAGCGTCACTCTGTCCCCATCTTGCAAAAAGGCGCGGGTTTCGCCGTTAAGCAATGTTAACGGTCGTTCCCCCCGCCAGGAAAGCTCTAACATGGAACCATACGAATCTGGCGTCGGCCCGCTGATAGTGCCGGAAGCCAGCAAATCGCCGGGGCGCAAATTGCAGCCGCTGATGGTGTGATGCGCCACCTGCTGCGCCATGTTCCAGTACAGGGTGCGAAAGTTTGATTGGCTGATGATGACAGGTTCGGGATTGACGGCCGTTTGCAATCGCACTTCCAAATGAATATCAAACGCCTCGTTGCCGGGAGTCCGTAAATAAGGCAAAGGGGCAGGCGATTGCTCCGGCCCGACGCAGCGGAACGGCTCCAGCGCGTCCAGCGTCATCACCCAGGGCGAAATGGAGGTGGCAAAGTTTTTCGCCAAAAAAGGGCCAAGCGGCCGGTATTCCCAACTTTGGATGTCGCGGGCGCTCCAATCATTAACCAAGACCAACCCAAAAATCTGCTGGGCGGCTTGCCGGACGGCTACCGGTTGCCCCAACTCGCTGCCGGGGCCGATGAAAAAGCCCATCTCCAGTTCAAAATCCAGTTGGCGGCTGGGGCCGAATCGGGGCGAATCGCCAGCTTGACCCGGCCTTTGCTGCCCCCAGGGGCGGCGAATGGTTTGCCCGCTCACCATCACCGAACTGGCACGGCCGTGATACGCCACCGGCATATGCCGCCAGTTAGGCAGGAGCGCATGGGCCGGGTCACGAAACATACGACCCACATTGCTGGCATGTTCCCGCGACGAGTAAAAATCGGTGTAATCCCCAATTTGCGCCGGCAGGTGCATCTGCACCTCAGCCATCGGCCAAAATGCTTCCCGGCGCAATCCCGCATCATCGCGCAAAATGGGATTATCTGCCCGCAGCAGGGTTTGAATGAGCCGGCGCGCTTCTTGCCAGGCAGCCCGGCCGTACCCCATAAACGCATTCAACGACGGCCGGGCAAACACATCCGCCGCAAACGCCTTGCCGGATAACAATCCCCGTTTCTGCAAGACGGCCAAATCCAGCGCCCAATCCCCGATAGCCACGCCTACCCGCGCCGCGCCGCCGCCAGCCGGACTAAACACCCCAAACGGCAGGTTTTGGATGGGGAAATGAGAAGTTTCCGCCACATCAATGAATGAATGCAATTCTCTTTCGGTCATGCCGTTTATCCATTCGATCAAAAAAGCCCCGGCGGATAGCCAGGGCTTTGCATGAGCGTCAATGAGGCATTAGCCAGCTTTTTTCAAGACCGGCAAACCATTGCGGCTTTCACTAACTTGATAACCTGCCGGAACAGCGTCCAGCGATCCATCATCTCTGACATCTTTGGCAAAGAAGTAGATCGTCTGGGTACGGCCGTTCTTCAACGTCGTATCTTTTTTGTGCAGGAAATAGGTGCGTCCTTTGGAGTTTGTGAAACTAAAAGCCATATCATCCTTCCTTTGTGTAAAATTTCGCCAGATTTTAGGAAAATCTGCCGCTTCAACAATACATTATGACACGAACAGGACTTGATGTTAGACTATTCTCGACAAGTTGACAAGCAATCTACAGAAAACCTCATAAATTCTCTCCAGGCGGCCCCTGGAAAATATGTGGGAAACGACCGTAAAACCCATCCACCATCACCACGAGAGACCATTCATCCCCAAATCCATCAAATCCTATCTTGCACTGCGTCATAAAACCACTTAGAATTAGTTACAGGAGCCACCAGTGTCACCATATAATACGTAAACAAAACATTATGACACAAAATCCTCCTGACCAAACAGATACATACAGCCCCACCCTATTTAGCCCTGCCCGCTCAACACACCACCAACGCCTGCTTTACCCTCGCAAAAACAGTAACCAGTTGACACAAAGAAAAAGAGAAGTTTATACTTTAGTTATGTTAATGTTTGAAGTTGTTCGCCGCCTCTATCTGCCCCTCACCAGGGCCTAATACAAAAAGGAGTCTCCCATGCCCATAACATACGCCGACAAACCGTGGATCAAACAATATGATGAAGGTATTCCCGCCACCATCGAAGTCCCCGATTACCCCCTCCATCAATTCTTGGTTGATTCAGCTCAAAAATACCCCGATCACACCGCCATCATCTTCAAAGACAAAACCATCTCCTACCGCCAGCTCGACGAACTGACAGATGCAGTCGCCGCCGGATTGGCCGCCAACGGCTTCAAAAAAGGAGATCGCGCCGTCATCTACATGGCCAACAGCCCTCAATTCGTCATCAGCTACTTCGGCATCCTCAAAGCCGGCGGCATCGCCATTGCCACTAATCCCCTCTACACCGAGCGGGAACTAGAACACCAACTTGCCGATTGCGGCGCGGAAACCGTCTTTGTCATGAGCCGGTATTATCCACAGCTTAAGCGCGTCCAAAAAGGCGGCAAAACCCGGGTCAAGCGCATCATCGCCACCAACATCAAAGAGTATTTCCCGGCCCATATCAAATTACTCTTCACTCTCTTGCTGGAAAAGAAAAACGGCGACCGGGTTACGCTGGAAGCGGGTGATATGTGGTATCAGGATTTCATCGCGGCCGGACGAAAAGCCGCCAAACCTGATGTCGCCATCACCGGCGCTGACGTCGCCTTGCTACAATACACCGGCGGTACCACTGGCCTGGCCAAAGGGGCGGTGGGCTTGCACCGCAGCCTGGTAGCCAACACACTCATGCTGCAAGCGTGGCTCGAATGGGAATATGGCAAAGAAGGGTTCCTGGCCGCCATCCCCTTCTTTCACGTCTACGGCATGGTCACCGCCATGATATTTTCTATTTCCGTGGCCGGCCGCATGATCATCATCCCCAATCCACGCGACCAGAAGGATTTACTGGGCGCCATCAACAAATACAAACCCGGCATCTTCCCCGGCGTGCCCGCCATGTACAACGCCATCAACAACAACCCGGACGTGGCCGCCGGTAAATATGACATCCGCTCCATTCGCGCCTGTATCTCCGGTTCGGCGCCGCTGCTGCTGGAGACGAAACGTAAGTTTGAGGAGTTGACAGGCGGTTCTTTGGTAGAAGGATTTGGCATGACGGAAACGTTTGTCGCCACCCACGCCAATCCCATCAACGGCGTCAACAAGGAAGGTTCTATCGGCCTCCCCTTGCCCAATGTAGAAAGCCGGATTGTGGATGTGGAATCGGGCGAAAATGATATGCCGGTTGGCGAAGAGGGAGAATTGATCATCAAAAGCCCATCGGTGATGCAAGGGTATTGGCAAATGCCCACCGAAACGACCAACTCGCTGCGGGATGGCTGGCTCTATTCCGGCGACATCGCCAAGATGGACGAGGAGGGTTTCTTCTTCATCACAGATCGAAAGAAAGACATGATCATCGCTGGCGGTTACAACATTTACCCGCGCGAGGTGGAAGAAGTGCTTATCCAGCATCCGGCCGTGCAAGAGGTGACGGTGGCCGGTGTGCCCCACCAGCATCGCGGCGAGACCGTTAAGGCGTGGATTGTCAAACAGCCTGGCGATGCCACCACGGAAGAAGAGATCATTGAGTGGAGCAAAGGGTTGTTAGCGAAGTACAAATACCCGCGTCTGATAGAGTTCATGGATGAGCTGCCCAAAACGACAGTGGGCAAGGTATTAAAGCGGAAATTGGTGAAAGCGCATAAGGAAAAGCAAAAAGCAGCGTAACCGTGAAAGTTAGACCTGTGAGGTTGGCAACGGAAGGCCGCCAACCTCACAGGTCTCTTACCCCATCAGTAACCGTTCATCCTCCCGGAGGTTGAGATGGGTTAAATGCCGCTTAACTCGTGAACCTCCGGGAGGATTTGTCAGTTGCCGGCAGTGTGTACAACAGAATACTATGAGTAATTTTGACACGAATCTGTTTGTCAACCAGGAAAAAAAGTTTCGCGGTTTTCAAAAGTTACTGCAAGCTGGTACCCGGCAGTCGGTGATGCTGATTGAAGCGCCGCAGGACATGGGTAAGTCGTGGCTGTTGGGCCGGATGGAGCACCACTGTCAGGCAGAGTTAACGGCCGTACTCGTAGCCCAGGTTGATTTCCGCAATCCCCGCGAACTGCATGAAATCCAAGACAGCCTGGGGCTGATCCGCCTGCTGCGCAACAAGCTGGGCGATTCCCTTCATTTCAACCCCCTTAACAGCGCCATCAACAGCTTCACCGAAGCCCAATCCGGCGGCCAAAATCGCGGGCTGGCGCTGGTGCGGCGCAGCCTTGAGACCTATTTCAACCTGGAAGAGCTAAAGACGCTCTGCTTCGATTTGGGCGTCAATTACGACAATCTGGCCGGCGAAACCCTGGCCGGAAAATCGCGGGAACTGGTCAACTACTGCCAGCGGCACAATCTCCTGCCCGATTTGCTGGCATTGTGCCAGGAAGCCCGTCCAGAGGTGGATTGGCAGCAGGGGATAGATGGGCTGGGGGACACGGCCGTCACCCCCGCCACCCCCACCACCGACACCGACCTCATCCGCGACAACAACACCCCCATCTGGGCCGACAGCGAAATGGAACGCCGCCGCGCCGAACAGCAAATCAATAACGCCTTTTTCGAATGCCTGTCAGCTCTGATTCAGAACTCCGAACAAATCGTCTTTCTCTTTGACTCAATTGAAAACGCTCCCGACACTGCCGAAAATTGGGTAAAAGCCGAACTCCTGCCCCGCCTGCGTGACGGACAAATCAGTAAAATCACCATCATCATCACCGGCCGCAAAACCCCCGACCTCACCGACCTGGATATGAACCCCTTGCTGGTACAAACCAACCTCGATCCCTTCACCGAACAGGATGTGCGTGAATACTTTGAAGAGAAGCGTAAAATTCCCGACCTCGATTTACGTACCATCATGCTCACCAGCGGCGGCGTCCCCGGCGCGTTAGCGATGATGGCGGATCACGCCATGGCTAGAGCCGACGATGACGACGATTTTTTCAGCGATCTATAATATTTCGGGACTGTGGCCGGTCTCCTGACCGCGCCACACTGGGCACGGTCGGGAGACCGGCCCGAGCGTCCCCAAGTTTTTGAGAAGATACGATCTATAGCCCCCAATGAACACAACTGAAACCATCACCCTGCTGCTGACTCAAATCATGGATGACGTGCATCCATTAATGGCGGAAGGGCTGCATTTGGCGGCCGTCCCCTACTGGTACAACGCCGACTTGTATGGGGCCATGCGGCAGCGGGACGACGGCCGTAACCAGGGCCTCATCCAACGCCTCACCCGCTACTCCTTTGTCATCCCTCTGACCGGGGATGGCGACGGCCAGCCCACCTACATGGTGCGCGCCGACGAGCGCATGTTCCTACAGCGCCATTGGATCGCCAAAGATCGGAACGCCTACCTCGCTGCCCATCAACAAGCCCTCGACTACTTCATCGCCCACCCCGACCCCAACCCCTTCGCCCAGGCCCAATACCGGCTTTACCACCAACTCATGGTGGACATTCACGCCGGGATGGATTACCTGGTAGACCGGTTCCGCCAATTTCACAGCGAACGGCAACTCACCGCCATTGACAACCTGCTGAAGACGGCCAAAGAAGCCCGCTTTTACCTCGCCATGCTGGAAAACGAGTCATTGAGCGAGTTGGACGATTTACTGGCCCATCTCCGGGCGCGGATGAGCCAGCTTCGCGGCCATTGGGACGACAGCCTGCCCCCCTTGCAGCGGCTGCGTCACAAACCTGACCTGCCCCCCTGGCTGCGTCCCTACGTCACCCGCGCTTACGGCCGCGCCCTGGCCGAAACCGGTCAATTTGTGGAAGCGATGGGCGAATACGAAACCGCCCTCAAACTATTTGAGCAGCAATCCGCCGCCATCAGCGACACCGCCGCCATCCACGCCGAACGCGCCCACACCCTCATCGCCCTGGGCGACGCCAGCGTCAATCTGGCCCTGGCCGCCCGCGGCCACGACGCCCCCCGCTCCGTCCAGCCCGGCTTGATCCAGCGGCTTTTCGACGCTTCACAAGTCTACCTTTCCCTGCCGCTCATGTTTTACCTGAGCTTTTACCTGGGCAAACGAGTGTGGCATCCCCGATTCTGGCCCACTTTGCACAACCTGGACTGGCTCATCGCCCGCTTATTCGCCGCCGGCGCGCGCTATTACCGGCAGGCCGACCCCATCCTGGAAAAATATGGCGCGCCATCCGAAGGCGTCGCCGCCGATGAAAAGCTGGCCGTCCTTTACCTGGCGCTGGGCGACGCCGAACAGGCGGAACTGTTACTGGAATCGCTGCTGGCGGAAGAAGAAGCGCCACTGGGTGAATACCGGCGGGCGGCCGTGCGCGTGGGGCTGGGGCGGGCCAGGCTGCGGTTAGGCCGATATGCCGCCGCCCAGGAACAGTTGGAATTGGCGCTGCCGGTGTTGCAGTTATATGAAGATCGGGAACTGCAAGCCGTGTCCCAAGCCTTACTGGGCGAAACTTTAACCGAACGTGGCGACCCGGCAAAAGCGGTGCGGGCTTACCGGCGTTCGTCGAAGCTGTACCGCCGTCTCCGCGACCAAACCGGGCAAACGAACGCGGCCGAACGATTGGAAGCGTTGATCGCGGACGGCGGCATCCCGCCCAACGTTCAATCGGCCGCCCAAACCGCCGCCGCCGGGGTTGAAGAGCGCCATTATCCGGTGCGCTACCGCCACCCGGCTACGGTGCTGTTCCAACGGGCCATCATCCTGCTGGCGGCCCTCCTCATCTTCCTCATCCCCCTCATCATCATCCGCATCGAAACGGGCACGGCCGTCCTGCCCGACATCACCTTCAACGCCTCCCCCCTCCTCCGCTCCGACTCGCCCGATTTCACGCCCGATTTGAGCCAGGGCGTGGTCGCCCTCAGCCTGGCCCCCGCCCCCAACCCGGACGTTGTGTTCTGGCTGGGCGCGCTCATTTTGCTGGTGGAACTGCTGCTTTCCACCGGCATCGGCATCTTCGCCATTTTCAACACCTCGTTGGCAAAAATCCAGGCGCGCGCCCGCGCCCGCGCCGTCCACCTCTCCCCGGACAACATCCGCATCGGCGACACCACGCTCCGTTGGGCCGACATCAGCCGCTGCTGGCTGGCCGATGTGTCGCTGGCGCGGGAGATGATGCCCGACAACTCGACCCTCACCCTGACTGATGGCGACGGCCGTCTCACCATCAGCGGCAACACCGCCTGGTATCCCGCCCTCAAAAAACATATCTTGTCCCGCCTGCCAGAAACCGCCCAGCAAACTGATTTCAGCTTCAGCCTGCTGCGCAGCCGGTTGGGGTTCGTCTACCTGGCCACCATCGGCCTCATCGGGCTGCTGGCGATTTTGGGCCAACTGGCGGCGCGTACCGTCATCGCCGACCTGCCCCTGGTGCGCTACAGTCTGGCCGATTTGTACCCCTTCCTCTACCTGGGGCTGTTCATCCCGCCGGCGATCTGGTTCATCATCAAGCCGATACAAATACGGCGGCATACCCAACCGGACAGCCGGATGGGATTGTGGCTGGGCGGCCTGGGCCTGGGGCTGGCTGTTTTGCGCGTCATCACCCTGTTCCGCCCCTGGCTGACGGTTCCCGACATTTACATGCCGCTGCTGATTTTGATTTTGGTGGGCTACGGCGGCTATGTGGCCGCGAACGGCCGTCATCCGCTGCATCCCGATCAACCCTTGCCCAATTGGGGACGCGGCGGGGTGATGGTGGCAGTGACGGCCGTCTTCCTGCTGATGGGGCTGAGCATTGGCCGGGAAACGGGCATGTACCACTTCATGGTGTTGGGCGACGCCGCACGCGACGCCGCTCAACAAACCCAAGACCCGGTAGAACGAGCCGAACGGCTGGCGGCGGCGGTGGACGCCTATGATCAATCCGTCCGCATCTCCGAAATCCGCATCCTGGGCGTTGACAGCCGATTGGGCGCCCGCATCCCCCTGGGATTGCCTCGCCCCCACCGCTTTTCCTGGATGGCGGCGCTGAACGGCCGCGCCGCCATGCAATCCCAACTGGGCAACTACAAACCCGCCATTGACGATTACACCGCCCTGCTGGCGTACAGCGACCAACAAGCGCCAACCTACGCCAGCCGCGCCATCGCCTACCAGGGCTGGGGAACCACCGCCGCCGTGGACGAGTCCGGCCAATTCCAGGTGACGCGGGAGTTTTATGACCGCGCCCTGTCTGATTTCGATCAAGCTATCAAAATCAACCCGGAAAGCGGCCGTTACTACCTGTGGCGGGGAGTGGCCTATCACGCCCTCAGCGGCGACAGCGAGCAGATGCAAGCGCGGGCATTGGCGGATTATGAAGCGGCGTTGGCGGTGGACGGCCGTCAAGCCCTCGCCGCCGGCGGACGGGCCAAAGCGCTCACCGGCGAAGGCTGGCTCGCTTTCGCCGGCAAAGCGTACCGAGACGCCGCCGGCCTCTTTGCCCAGGCCACACAAATCGCGCCTGACCTGCCTGACCCCTGGCTCGGTCTTGGCTATGCCCATTACACGCTGCGCCAATACGACGAGGCGCTGACCGCCTGGGAGAGCGGCGCTGAACTGGACGCCGATAACCCCACCTTTTACATTTCGCTGGGCACGCTTTACTGGCGGCTGGGCACCGTTGGCGATGATTACGAGTCCTCTGGCACAGACCGCTGCACCAACAGTCGCCTGAACCTGACCGAAGCGGACAAGCTGGCGACGGCCGCCTGGCTGGAACAGGCGATTGACCTCTTTACCGCCGCCGCCGAAATCGAAGGGCAGCGCCCCGAAGATATCGGCTTCACCTATCGCACCCGGGCGCAGGTGGAGTATCTGCTGCGCAACTGTCCCGGCTACAACACGCTGGACATGATCCAGGCCGCCATTGACAGTTATTCTGAGGCGATTACGGCCGATTCCGGCAACGCCAACTACTGGCAGTTCCGCGGCCGTCTGCAATACTCCGCCTGGTTCAATTCGCCGCCGGATGCCGGCGTTGCCGCCCGCGAGCGGCTGTTTGACGGCCTGTCGGACATGGAACGGGCTATTGAGATTGATCCGCTGGATCGGAACACCGATTACCGGCCCAACTGGTGGCGGGGCCTGCTGTACGATGAAGCGGTCAACGGCACGCTGAGCCGGGGCGACGGCTTTTTCGCCGCCAGGGAGTACCAAAAAGCGTTTGATTATTATGAATTGGTGGCCGCGCGGCAGCCGGATCAGGCCGGGGCGGCGATGCAGGCCGGGCTGGCGGCGCTGGCGTTGGGCCGTCTGGATGAGGCGTTGGCTTTTTACCGGGAGGGGATTGATCGGGCGTTGGCCGCCGGCGATGAGACGGCCGTGCAAACGGCCAACGCCGCCTTGCAAAACTTCCTCCTCGATCAACCGAATGTGGACGGCCGTCCCGTCCTGGAACTGTTCCAAACCAGCGGCGTGGATTTTAGCCAGGCGCAGACGGCCGCCATCGCCTTCACCTGGGGGGAAATGGCGGCGAAAGCGGCGCAGATGGATGATGCCGTCAGCTACACCCAACAGGGGATCAAACTAGCGCTGGTAGCGGATGATTTAGAGGCGGTGGCTGCGGCCGTGTTGGGGATGGATGATCTCTCTAACAGCGCCCGGCGTCGGCTGCTCACGGTTTTTGCCGAGAACTGGGATGAATTGACGACGCTGGCCGGAGATGAGACGATCATCACCCCCGCCTTTACGTTAGGGCTGCTGGCCTCAGCGTTTGGAGACGACAGCACGGCCGGTGTCTGGTACAACGAGGGCATCCGCCGCGCCGCTTTGCAGGCCAGCTATCCCTCCATCCGCCAATCCCGCGAAGATTTGAAATTGTTGTGGACGGCGGTCGGCGTCAACAGCAATGGCATCCTCAGCCAAATCGAGCGGCAGTTGGCCGAGCAGCTCAAAACGTATCCCGACTTAATCGAGAACGCCCTTTATTGGCGTTACCGCGCCTGGTTCAAATATGGTCTGGGGTTATCCGCCTTTGTGCTGGACGAGGAGCGGGCGGCGCAAACGGCGCTGGCTTCCGCCCAAAAAGACGCCGACGCCGCCTATGAACTGGACGAAACCGGCAACGCCTACGTCCAATCTTACATGAGCGAAGGCGCCTGGGGCTGGTATTACATTCAGCGGGGCGACCGGTATTTTGAGGCAGGGGCGTATGAGCGGGCGTTGGTGGATTATGAAACGGCCGTCTCCGTCTACGCCCCCAACAGCAACGGCGACGCCCAGGATGAAGTCGCGGAAGGCGCCTTCAAATCGGGATTGGCCGCCTATGCCCTGGGCGACGTGGAAAAAGCCAAAGCCTGGTACCAAACCGGCCTCGATCTCATCGCCCGTTATGGCAGCGACAGCGCCGGCATGAAAAACGCCCAATCAACGCTGGCGGCTCAACTTGGTTTGTAGTCAAGTAACCGTCTAAAATTTATTTTCTGTTTTGCATCGGAAGGATATTTCTCGGTACTTTCCATCGTAATAGGCAAATAGTTTTACCGGCTAGCCGGGTCATTTGTGCAACTTAGACAGAAAGCTTTCTGTCTAAGCGGCCAGAAAGGCGCGTGAATGGATAATTTTCCCACTATAACGAATTTGAGAAAGGTAGGCAGAGGGTTTTCTGTCGAATATTAGCGTTAGGGCGACTTGTGTAAACTCGTGTTGCCCCGTATTCCAACTTTGTAGTAAATTAAGGCCATTCTATAAACCAAAACACCGCCCTAACAACGGCTTAAAGCAGACGTGGAAAAAGACGACCACGCAGCTTAAGCGATTGAACGGGCGACGATGAGAGAAAAAGAGGGCTAGACATAAACCTACTCCCCGCTTTAATAAGCCGTTAGTAAATTTGTAACGAAATCAATAAATTTCGCTATTTTAGTATATATTAGCAACTGTGATAAAAGCCAAGGGCAAAAATATAATTCGCTAAGCTATTTGCCAAGATGAGCCATCACGAACGATGGCATTAAGGATGGTTAACAACTTACGCATACAAGCCGTAATTGCCACCTTGGGAAGTTTTCCATTGGCAATGAGGCGGTCATAAAAAGTTTTAAGGGTTGGGTTGTAACGAATGCCCGAAAGAGCAGCCATGTATAAAACAGAACGGGCATCAGACCGCCCGCCAAAAATATGGCGGCGACCGCGGAAACGGCCGCTGTCGCGGTTGAACGGAGCCAGGCCGACTAGAGCGGCAATTTTTTGCCGCGACAGCGTTCCCAGTTCTGGCAATTCAGCCAACAGGGTGAAAGATGTGACTCTGCCCACACCGGGCACACTTTCTAAGCGGTCTCGTGTTTCGCGCCAATGGGTGTTCTGGTCGATCCAATCTGCCAACTCTGTCTCGATTTCAGCTAACTCAGCCGCTATCCAGGCAATATGTTTTTCCAGGCGAGGCAATAGAGATGGGTTGATAGAAGAACGACGATTTTTCTCGGCCGTTTGCATATCAACCAGTTGGCGACGACGTGTAACCAATGCTTTGATATACCGTTGGTCACTCTCAGCCAGTGGTCGTACCTCTGGTCGAATCGATTGGGCAAAGCGGGCAATGACCTGGGCATCGATTTTGTCTGTCTTCGCCAACTGCCCCAATGCGCGCGCAAAATTTCGTGCCCGTGTTGGATTAACGACAACAATTGGCAATCCAACTGCGGCAAGCTCACTGACTAGCGCCTGCTCAAAACCACCGCTGGCTTCTACCACAATTAGAGTGATGGACGGTTGTGCATCTAATCCCTTCACGATGGTAGCGATACCCTCTGCATCATTTGCATACCTTTCGACTGTTTCCTGTTCCCATTGGGCAACATCTAACGCCGTTTTGGCAACATCAATACCAATAAATCTTTCTTCTATTTGCTGTGTCATGATTCACTCCGTTTTGACCCGCACTAGCAACAATACGGACTTCTCTGTCCTTACAACTGTTCGGGTTCTTCTTGATTTTTCTCATCTGGCGGTCTATGCTCCTGCGCGGCTTTTCGCCCATGACAACGGCCTACCAGATATGCTATATCATAACCGAAGTGACTTTATTTGGTTGCTAATCTTTATCACAACACGATGGGTCTCATCTCCCGCACGGTTTCTTGAACCAAATGACAATCGACCTTTCGTGTTTGTTTAATCATACTAATGGCATTGGTTTTTTACTGTGGTAAATTCCGCACCAGCGCCAGCGCCCGCCAGAGCGGGCCTTCTTGCCGCAGGCCGCGCCTATCCAGGTCGCTGTTTGCCAGGATGACGCCCTGGCTGCACCGGGCTGTCAGACCGCGAATGACGCGGCTGAGCAGTTGGTTGCGTATCAACCCATCCTCCGGCGCCGTCCAGGGTAAATCTTCTGGCCAGCTTTGCGCCAGCACAAAGGCGTTGCTCAACGGTTGGTTGGGGATGTCCCACCAGCCGGTGGCGGCCGTTTCCAGCCACACTTGCACCGCCGTCGGCCGTCCCGCCAGCAAATAACCATACGTGGTGGAAATGAGGATGCCGTCCGGATCAGGCGGTTCCCCCATCTCTGGCGGTCTGGCCGTCACCAACCCTTGATTGATGCCTTCGATAAAGGCGCGCCCCACCGCGTCCGGGGTGGTCAACCCCATGGCCGGAGCCGCTTGCCGCAGCCGGGTGGCCGCCTGCACCAACCAATCGCACACGGCCGCGCCCGCCAGGTCAGGTTCGTGCTGGAAGCGGGGTTGGGACAGCAACTCGTTGAACAAGGCGTAGAGAAAGGCGTCGAGGGGTTGACGGCCGTTCTGCTGCGCCAACCACTCCCGCAAATCCTCGTACAAACCGACGGCCTGTTCGCCCACCCGCGCCGCCAACGCCTCCGTCAATTCCGTGACGGGTAGCAGCAGGCCGTCCACATACAACCGCTGCGCCAGCAAGGCGGCCCGGACCGGGTCCAATCCGGCGATGCTCAGCGTCAACGCCTCGGCCACGTCATAGCCGGCGGGAGCTGCCTCCCAATCGGGATGGGCCAGCGCCAGCCAGGTGAGCCAGGCGCGCACCCGAGGCTCCTCGCGCGGGTTGGAACGGCGGCGCAACAGGGTGTAGGGCAGCCCCGCTTCTTGTAGCGATTGGGTGAGCGTGTAGCGCAGCGCGCCGTCCAGATAAGGGGCGATGAGGGCGATGTCGGCCGGGGGGATGCCTTGTTCGTCAATCAGCGCGTGGAGTTGGGGGATGAGGGCATGGATCATTTCACGGCGGTAACGGCCGTCGGCCCGGCCTAAAATCGTTTCCGGCGCGGCGATGGTGGGCAAACTGGTATGCTGCAAATGGTTCTCCACCAGATTCGCTAGGTGGGTCAGCGGCTCTGACGAGAGAAAGCTGTGATCCAGCGCCAACGCCCGGTCACTTTGGTTGCGGAAAGCGACGGCCGCCTGGGGGTCGGCGGCCATAAACCGTTTGTAACCGCCGCCTTCATCGTAGACGAGGACGGCCGTTTCCGTTTCCTGCATCAGCCAATGGATAAAATTTTGTCCGGCCGGGGTCTGCTCCTCCAGGTTATCCACGATGAGATGGCGGTAACGCTCGCTGAAATAGCGGTGGAAATCGGAATGTTGTACCACCTGGGTGTCAAACAGGCGCGCCACCAGCGACAAATCCACCAAACTGTTGGCCCGGCAAAATTGGCGGAAGGCGAGGACGGCCGTTTCCGCATCCTGCAAATGGCGAATCCGCTCCGGCTCGCCCGTCCAGGTAACGATTTGCCGCCGAATGGCTTCAGCCAGACTCAACCCATTCAACGCCGAGCGGTTCAACGTGTCCAATAGCTGGCTGATGATTTGCTGCGGCCGTAGGCGCAAATCGGCGAACGCGCCCTGGGTCAGCATCGGCGTCACCATTCGCCACATCAGCAGCTGCGCCAGATCGTAGCTGAGCAGCGTCGGCGGCTGAAACGGCTTCTCAAACCCAGCGTCACGGGCGATCAGCGGCCAAAAGAGGAAGACCATCTCCTGCGCCAGCCGGGCGTAGGTGATGATTTTGAGATCGGCGTATGGCCCCAGGCCAGACTGGTGAATCATCTCCAGATACCGGTCGGCGTGTTCTGGCTCCGCTACCAGAACCAACAGCGTGTAGGCCGGTTCCCCCGATTGCAGTAGATGGAGAAGGCGGCGTTGGACGGCCGTTGTCTTGCCTGTTCCGGCCGTTCCTGTGACAAAACATCTATTGCCAGCGTCAACGACTTCTTGCTGGACTAGCGTTAATTCAAGCATAATCGAAAGAAGATTACAAAAATCTTTGGATGGTATGCTCGATTCTCAGAAAACCGAAGTTCCATGATGTTAGTCAATCTCCAATTCGTCTCTCAATAATTGATCAGTGGAAACGCCAAAGAAATCCGCTATTTTCACGAGTAAATCCACAGAGGGTTTGCTTTTACCGCTCTCGATTTCAGCCAGGTGGCTGTAAGAGCTAACTTCCAGCAACGAAGCCAGTTTTCTTAAACTCAGCCCACGCTGCCCACGCAAGGTACGTAACTTCTCGCCAAGCCGTTGCATCTGGTTTCCTGCTGCTTATTATCCCAAAACCCTTGACATCGCTGCTTTAATTCGGTATCATGTGTTCGTTAATAACGAACGGGCGTGAAGATAGATATAGGCACAATACCTCCAAAAGAACTGCTGAAATTATGGCGACTTAAAAAGTTAACCATTGAGATGGCGCTCGGTCACATTATTCAGAACCTGGTTAATACCCAGAAAGCTATTGACGCCACAAACACATCCTTTTTTACGCTTCGGGCTGATGTTGATGAATTGGCGCGGCATGTAAGTGTAAAACTGATTTCAAAGGACAAGAAAAAGTCCTGTAGGAAAAGCTAAACGAGTCCCATCCTGATCGAGCATCTGAAAACTTACTCGCCCCACAAGAATTCTTGCGGCGGCGGAAAAAGTTTTTGCACACGCCAACCAGCTTTGTTTTTCAGGCAACGAAAAGATAACCGCACCCGAAACATCTCTCCACGAAGGGGAGAATTGCGCCCGGCTAACCAGATCGTATCCTGGGCTGTTGGATTGTACTTGGCTTGCAAAAAGCCATTGGGGACGGCCGTTGCCGTGATGGATTTAAGAACGTTGGCGTCGTTTTCTTCGTCGTAGTTGTACTTTACAAAAAGGGTGGTGATGATATAGTTTTCATCCCTAACGCGCAGAATTGGCGGCATCTCACCGGGGACTTCTATTGCTTGTCCGCCACGCACTTGACGCACTTTCATGGAAAATTGGGAGGTTTGTAACGTGGCTGCACCCTGGTCGCTGATCTTTTCGGCTTTTGAGTCAACAAACGAGGCTTGCTTGACTGTATATTCTGGGTGGAAAATGCATCTGGCACGTTTGTAATCTACTTTGCCAAAAAGTCTCTGGTCTATCCTTGACATACCCAGCTTATCTAAGGCTTCACGGGTAATGTCTTCGCCTATGTCTGCGACTAAATCGTTTTCTTCTTGGAATATGTCAACGGCCGTTTCCCGATAATCATAAATCGCTTGAACCACGAGCCTTAAAGATGCTTTTTCAATCTCTTCCAGCCTAGCTAACTCAGTACGTAATTCTTCTGGTTCGATGAACATTGTTTAACGATTGAAGGGAAGGGTCGGCTGCAACATTTCTTGTTCCACGTTTTTGCGGGCCAGTTCAACATATTGGAAACTTAATTCAACGCCGGTAAATTGTCGGCTCTCCTTGATGGCAGCTACGGCCGTTGTCCCACTCCCCATAAAACAATCCAACACTACATCCCATGGATCAGTAAGCAATCGAATCACCCGTCGTGGCAGCTTGATGGGAAACTTGGCTTCGTGATCGTCATTCGCGCGAACAGAAGGGATATGCCACACGCCCCGCGATCCCCACTCGCGCCACTCCGTTCGAGTTAAGCGTTGGCGGTCTACTTTGGTAACGCCTGGTTTCCAAAAAATATACAGATATTCAAATTCATCAACCGACCTATATGACAGGCTGGCCCACCGGGAGTTTTCCCAGGCAGCATCTTTTACCCAAATTCGCCGATCATAAGGGTAAAATCCGGCATTTAGCGCCCATTCTTCAACCAATCCCCCCACAATTTTAACCCGCGTTTGCACTTCTGACTTTCCGCCTCGGATATTGTTGCCGTGAAGACGCCGATCTATTATCTGCTCGCTAACCCCCAATAATTCCGCTAACTGGTAACGATTGTAATGAGGGTGTCTTTCCTTTGCATTTAGGACATCTTCTCTGGTAACGGGCGAACGTCGCTGGCTTATCACCTCTGCTTGAATACGGGGCATAGCCGAGTCCTTAAAAACCAGAATGTCAGCGATGTTGATAACTAAAAACCCGCCCGGCTTGAGGATCGAGAAATGACGTTGAACAACTGTGGCTAATAACATTTGCCAATCTTGAAACGACAAATTAGCTTCGTACTCTTTTCCCACAAAATAAGGAGGGGACCAGATGCTGAGGGCTACCGTATTCGGTTTGATCCGCAGGAGCAAATCCCTGGCGTCTCCCTGATGGATTTTATTGATTTCCAGATAACTTTCGGTGGATTCTTCCCTCTGATACAAGGGTCTGAGCTGCGCCTGTAACTCAGGCGAGAGTCTTTCAAGATCAAAACCGGCCTTGTCTGATTGTTTTTCAATTCCACTCATTGGTCTCTATTTTCCACAATTTTTTCATCTGACTCCATCGGGGTTCTGCCTTACATTCTACCACGTTACGGCTGGCGAAAGCGCAGATGCACCGCCCCCAGATAAATCTCGTCCCCATCCAGCAGTTGAATGCCATACTCTGGCACTTGCTGGTCATTCACCCAGGTGCCGCTGGTGCTGCGTTCATCAAAAATGCGGTAATGGCTCCCTTCCAGCATCAAGCTGGCGTGCAGGCGGGAGACGGTTACATCCTTCTCGAACACCACATCGCTTTGCGCCGGCGAACGGCCGATACGCACCTGCGTCCCTCGCACCGGAATGTCCCCGCCCATGGGCGACACCGCATCCAGCACCTCCAGATACGCCCGCACCGGCCCCGATTGCGCCTGGGCATACCCGCCCGGCGCCAAATCCGGCGCCAAATCGCTCACCGTATCCGGCAGTTCCACCAATCCAGGACGGCGGCGGGGACCGCGTGGAATCATAGCCGGAATTTGCCCCAACCAGCCTTGCCGCCACGCATAAAAGCCAAAGCCGCCCAATCCACCCAATGCCAAGAGCAGCAAGAAGGCCGTTCCAATGGCGCGGCCGATGCCGGCGCGCGGATTCAACTCGTCTGGCAAGGATCGCCGCCCTTCCTGGACGGTAATCACCAGCAACGGGCTGGTCACGCGCATCCCTTGCTCATCCAGCGCCGCAATTTGGATGGCGTTGTTTCCCATCACCAGGTTAGATAGTTCTACCTCAAATTCTGCCACTGAATCTGCCGGGATTTCGGTGGGGATTTCATTGACGACAAGCTGCACGGCCGTGAACTGACGCTCCACCCCATCCAGCCAACGCGCCGTCGTAGAAAATTGCAGCTTCACCGGCTCATCCACGCTGGGCAGCGTCAGCAGGCGGCTGGCTGCCGGTAAATTGATGACGATGCTGGGCGAGTTGGCCGGGACATTGATGATGGTTTCGGCCGTCACATCCGGCTCATTAACCAGGCTTAACGTCACCGGAAATGCGCCGCCGCTCAAATCATCCACCGTATAAACCAGCCGGTACTGCTCTCGAAAAGCGGCGATCCGGCTCCAAATGGCTGACACGCCTCCGCCATCCGCCATCTGAGCGAACAGCCCCCTCGATTCGGCCGCGATTTCTTCCAGATAACTTTGCCCTTCCCCTTTTCCCGCCGGAGACAGGTTCTCGTTGTTGAGCCAGATGGCATAAATGGGCACGCCCAACTCGGCGGCTCGCGCCGGCACATCATCGGGCTGGAAGCGGGCGCTGACCACATCGGTGCCATCGCTGATGATGACGATGCTGGCGAACATATCCGAAACCGGTTTCAGGTCTTCAATCTGGTTGAGCAGGCTCATGGCGCTGTCCACCAATGCCGTTGCCCCCGATGAGGGGACGAAGGGCACGGACAGCAGGTTGCGCACGCTGTTGTGAAAACGGTCGGGGGGCAGCAGTTGGTTGGCGGCGGTTTCGCCCACCTGGTAAATGGCGACGGCGTCAACCTGCTCCTCCATGGTGGGCGGGGCGGCATATTGGCGGATCGCTTCCTGAATGGCGTCAAATTGGCCGGATACGCCGATGGGAATATCGATAAGAAAGAGGGTGAAGGTTCCGGCGGGATGGGTTCCAAAATGTTCCAGGGGGGTGACGGCCGCGCCATTGTGCATCAGCGACAGCGGCGTTTGCGTCAAATCAAGCGGCCGTCCCTCCCCATCCATGCCATACGCGCGCAGTTCGATCTGCGGCGGGCTGCCGACTTCGCTGCCGGTGATGATCAAACGGCCGGACGGCGGCTCCTGCGCCTGAACGGCCGTTGCCAGCCAGCCAATAATCATGATGAGCGGAATGAATTTAATCCTGCCTCGCATACCGTTTCCCTTTTGCCAATTCCTGTCGCGCTGCCCCTTTTACTACGTTACCGTATAATAGCAAACCGTTGTTACAAAGTAAACATAAATGCAGGCATGCAGGTGGGCAGGTATGCAAATGAAAGGCATTATTTTCGACATGGACGGGTTGATGGTGGACACCGAGCCGCTGGCCCGGCGAGCGTGGACTGATTTGTTGGCCGAGTTTGGGCAGGCGTTGGATGATGGGGTGTACGGCCGCGTCATCGGCCGTCGCGCCGACGAAACCGCCCAAATCCTGCTGGCCGCCTACCCCCTGCCCCTCTCACCCGCCCGCCTGATCGCCCGCAAAAGCAAAAAACTGGCCTCCCTGCTGGCCCAAAAGCTGCCCATCATGCCCGGCCTCATGCCGCTGCACGCCGAAATCGGCAAACGGGGCCTGCCCTGGGGGGTAGCCACCTCCAGCCCCCGCGCCCACGCCGAAACCATTCTGGCCCGATTGGGGCTGCGCGCCAGCTGCCATGCCATCGCTGGCGGGGATGAAGCGGCGCAGGGCAAACCGGCGCCCGACATCTACCTGCTGGCGGCGGCGCGATTGGACATTCCCCCGGCGCAATGCCTGGCATTGGAAGATTCACTCCCAGGCTGCCGCGCCGCCGCCGCCGCCGGGATGCGCGTCATCGCCATCCCCAACGGGCAAACGCAAACGGCCGATTTCAGCTTCGTCCACGCCATTTACCCCTCCCTCCACCACGTCGCCGCCCAACTAGACCAACTCCTGGCCGAGTAACCCCTTCACCTGGCTCGTCTCCCGTTGCATCACGGTCAAAACCGGCAAGGCCAGCAGATTGACGGCCGCCAGCCCCAGGAAAATCAGACGGAAATCAACAGTGTCAATCAAGCCGGTGCTCAACGCCTGCCCGGCCCCGGTTCCAACGTTAGAAATCGCCATGAAAATAGCAAAATGCCCGGCGCCCATGCGCGGGTCGGATTTGGCCATGGCCAGGGTGATGAAGACGAGTTCGGCCGCCGCCAGACAAAAGCCCCACACCAGCGTCAGCAGCGGCATGTTATCCAGCGTGGCAAATCGGGCCAGCAGCGCCAACGCCGCCGACACCAGTACGGCCGGCGCCGCCCCCTGCCGCCAGATCGAAAGCCAACGCCCGGAAACCAGCCCCGCCGCCCCGCCCAGCAGCATGCCGACGCCGCCCAAAGCCGCCACATCCCCCACCTGTGCCAGCGTGCCGCCCAGCCCTTCGTTGGCGAACAGGGTGATGATGGCGTTGGCGCCATACACAGCCACGGAGTAGAGGATGGCGTAGAGGCTGAACCAGCCGATTTCGGGCCGCCACAAACCGCGCAGCGCCGCCCAATTGAACCTGTGCGTGGACGGCCGTTCCGCCGGTTCCTGCGCCCGCGCCAGCGGGGGCAAAGGCAGCAGGGCGAAGAAGGCCACCGCCCAAAACAGTACCGGCCAGCCCGCCGCTTCGATGAGACGGCCGTACACCGCCGCCATCATCACCAAGCCCAAGGCCCGGCCGATCACCATCACCCCCTGCACCGCCTCCTGCTGGTTCGGCGGCGTCACGTCAATCGCCAGCCCGTCCGTGGCCGTGTCATACAGCGCCAATCCCAGGGCGATGAACAACGCCAGCGCCAAAAAGAGAGGGAACATGGCCACCGGCGGCACAAAGGAGGCGGCCGCGCCGCCCAAAGCGATCAAGATCAATCCCAGGCCGATGTACGGCAGGCGATGTCCCCGGCCCAGCCCCGGCAGCCGCCAGCGCGCCTTGTCGCTGAGAAGGCCGATGCCGACTTTGAGGATGAACGGCGCCACCAGCAGCCCGTTGAGCAAAGACAACTGCCCGGCGCTGGCTCCAAAATGACGTAAGTACAAATTGTTGAATACCAGCACATACGCCAGCATCGCCCCCTGGACAAAGTAGAGCAGACCGAAGAGAAAGAAACGGCCGTTCCGCGTGCGTGTGATCGTCTGCTTCAAAAAATCAGCCTCATCTGGTTTACAAACCTTTTACAACTGCCTAATACCTGGGAAATAACAGCCGCCGATAATAACAGCATCAAATGTAACAAGCTATGCCGGGCAGAAAGTCCTGGCTCTAAATCGGAGAAAAAGCATGTTGAAAAAAGCACAAATTCCTTTGGTGATTCTGTTGACTCTGGCAATGCTGTTGCGGGTGATGGGCACGGCCGTCGCCCAGGAACCGGAGTCCGCCCGGCCGCTCCACGCCCGGCGGGGGATGCGCGGCGAAATCACAGCCATCAGCGGCAGCGCCCTCACCGTCGCCGTTCGTGACCGGGAAATCAGCGTCCAAACCAACGATGACACCCAATTCCACATTATCGGCCAGGATGGGGCCGCGCTGGCCGACTTCCAGGTGGGCGACGCCATCGCCGGCCGGGGACAGCGACAGGATGACGGCGCGTTTTTGGCGACACTCATCGTCCGCCTGCCGGATGGGGAGATGGCGTTGGGCCGGATCGCGGCCATTGGCGATGCGTTTGTGACGCTGAACGGCCGTGACGGCCAACCAATCACCCTTCACGTCACCGGCGACACCCTGGTCGCCATGCGCGGCCAAACCTTCGCCTGGGGCGGCGACCCCGCCGGGCAAACGATGCTGCGTGAAGGGATGCGTATCGCCGCTTTTGGCGAATGGGGCAGCGATGACGAGATGGACGCCCACACCCTCATTTCCGCCCGCGCCCCCCGGCCGCCGCGCCGGGAAATGGTCGGCGAAATCAACAGCCTGGATGACAGCAGCTTCACCATGACGACGCTGGGCGGTGACGAAGTGACCGTGTTGACGGACGAGAACACCCGCTTCCGCCATTCCGATGTAGACGCGCCCACGCTGGCCGATTTCGTTGCCGGGGATCGGGTGGTGGTGGTGGGGCAGGTGACGGATGCCGGGGTGTTGGCGCGGTTGGTGGCCTACGTGCCCGCCGACCGGCTGAACGGCCGCGCCGCTATCGGAGAAATCACCGCCATCAACGAAAACAACATCGAGATGACCACGCGCAACGGCCGTGCCATCACCCTTATCACCAACGAAGAAACCCAATTCCGGGTGGGGGCAAACGGCGCGGCGGCGCTGGCCGATTTCGCCCCCGGCGACCGGATTGCCGTTACCGGCCGTGCCACCGATGTAGAAAACAACTTTATCGCTGCGCGTGTGGCAAAACGAGGCTAAAAACAGTCAACAATCAACAGCTAACAGGAAACGATCAACAGCCGTACATACGCCGCTGATCGTTTTTCGTTGACTGTTATTCGTTGATTGTTGACTGTTAATTGTTGACTGTTCTACACCAATTCGGCGCTGAGGATGCTGTCCAGGCGGAAGGTGCGCAGCGACTTTCGCAAATGACAGTAAGCGATGAGGTAGCCCACGCCATTGTGTTCGCTCACATAACGCGGGGAGACGGAACGTACCGTCTCCCCGCGTTTGCCCAGATACAGGATATGCAAATCGCGGCTGTGGGTCAGCGCTTCGTCCAGCGGCGGCGGCAAAAACGGGTCGGGCGGCGGCGGCGTGAAAATGGAGCCGCCCTGAGCGTGGAGCAAATCGCCCACCGTCAGCATGTTTTGTTTCTGCAACTGGCGCGCCATCCGCTTCAGGATTTCGGCGGTCATGTACCCGTCGCTGAGGGCGCGGTGGGCCTGCCCCATGCGTACGCCTAACCGCCGGGCGATGTGGCCCAGATTGTTCCGGCCAAAGTAGAAGTGCCGCCGCGCCAGTTGCAGCGTACACAGCCAGGGATTGGGCAACACGGCCGTTTTCCCCGCCATGATGAACATCTCCATCCCCATAAAACCGGCGTCAAACGAAGCGTTGTGCGCCACCAGCAGCGCCCCATCCAGCAGCGCCATCAACTCATCATGAATTTGGGCGAACGTAGGCTGGCCGATCAAATCTTCGTCGTAAATACCGTTGACGGCGCTGGCTTTGGCGTCCATCGGCCGGTCTGGTTGGATGAGTTGGCTCATCTCCGTCTGCGCCTGCCAATTTTCCAGCCGCACCGCCCCGATTTCCACGATGCGGTGCCCCAGGCCGGGGAACAATCCGGTGGTTTCAGTGTCCAGCGCCACGATAGGGATTTCTGACGGCCGTTTCTCCTCAAAATCAAACATGCGCTCATTGTAAAAGAAAAGAGAAAATTAGCACAGGTAGTTTTGCGCGCTGGAAACGGCCGTGCTATAATCCACCCGCTACATTATTGGATATGTTCGAGGGAAAGTGGGCAACCCCCACTTTTTTTATTTCAACTTACACATAAGGTTCAGGTCAGGGATGAAAAGCGAATTTCTTTTAGCCTTCAACGAAATTTGTGAAGCGCGCGGACTGCCTAAAGATGACGTTTTTGAAGCGTTAAAGGCAGCCCTCGTTTCCGCATATCGGCGCGACACCAACATCAGCAATTCGCAAGATGTGCGCGTGGACATTGATCCGCACACCGGCGACCCCACCATTTACGCTGAAAAAGAGGTGGTGGATTCCACCATTGACAACCGCACGGAGGTTACGCGGGAGCGCGCCCGGCGCGAAGGGTATCCTGACGCTGAGTATGGCGATTTGGTGATGATTGACAGCACCACCGCCAGCTTTGGCCGCATCGCCGCCCAAACAGCCAAACAAGTGCTGTTGCAACGGCTGCGCGAAGATGAACGGGAACAGCTTTACGAAAGTTTTTCTGGTCGTGAGGGCGAGTTAGTCAATGGCACTGTGCAAAGTATCAGCGGCCAACACATCACCATTGGCTTGGGCCGCACGGAAGCGATTTTGCCCAAAAGCCAGCAAGTGCGCGGCGAACGGTATCGCGCTCACGATAAGGTGCGCGTGTATGTATTGGAGGTGCGGCGCACCAATCGCGGGCCGCAAATTTTCGTCAGCCGGAATCATCGAAATCTGCTGCGCCGCCTGCTAGAGCTGGAAGTGCCGGAAATTTACAATGGCCAGGTGGAGATCAAAAGCATCGCCCGCGAAGCGGGGCAGCGCTCCAAGGTGGCGGTGCAGGCGCTGCAACCTGGCGTTGACCCGGTGGGCGCTTGCGTCGGTATGCGCGGCGTCCGCATTCAAAGCATTGTGCGGGAACTGAACGACGAGAAAATTGATGTCATCGAGTGGAATCCGGATCAACAATCGTTTATCGCCAAAGCGCTCAGCCCGGCACGGGTGTCTCATGTTTTCCTGGAAGAGCACCCCGATAATGGCAAGACGGCCGTTGTCATTGTGCCGGATGATCAACTCTCGCTGGCGATTGGCCGCGAGGGGCAAAATGCGCGGTTAGCGGCGAAGCTGACGGGTTGGCGCATCGATATCAAGAGCCTGACGGAAGCGGCTGGCGAGGCGCTGCAAAATCTGGGACACCCGGCGGTAGACGCGACCGTTTCTAAGAACAAGGAACTCGTCGCCCAAGTTGAGCAAATCCTGGCCAAGAAAGCGGCCGGACGGCCGATCACATCCGAAGATTATCTGACATTGAATCGCTTGATCAGCGGCGTGGAAGGCAGCATTATGGCGGAACGCGCTGCCAGCCACGAAGAAATTCGGCGTAAGCGTGCCGAAGCACGCAAGAAAGTGCCCGCTCAAGCCTGGAAAGAGCCGTTGGATGTACTCGATTTGCCCGGCCGGATTCACAACTTATTGCTGGACAATGAACTGGAAACGGTGGGGGCGGTGTTGTTCACTTTTGAGTTAGACGAGTCCATCTTCCTCAATTTCCGCGGATTTGGCGACAAAGCGTTGGAAGAATTAGCCCAATATGCAGCTAAGTACCAGTTGGCATACCAGGCTGCGCTGGAAGCGGAAGCCCAGGCAGAAGCGGCGGCAACGGGCGTTGAAGCTGTTGAAGCCGAGACCGAGGTGGAAACGGTCGCCCAGGAACCGGAAGCGGTCGAACCTGCGGCTGAAGCAGTGGTCGAGACAGAAATTGAGGTTGAATCGGAACCGGAAGCGGTTGAAGAAGAAGTGGCAGTGGAAGAAGAACCGATTCCCACGCTGGATGACTTGTCGAAATCGCTGATTGAGCGCAAGCCGGAACCAGCCAAGAAAAAACAATCGAAGAAACCGGCGGTGATTATCGCCCGCAAGCCGCGG
>JAJRVV010000146.1 GCA_024277135.1 Chloroflexota bacterium
AGGTGTCCCAATTTGGCATGCTCCGTTTGGTGCGGGATGCTTTTCATATGAATGGTTTGGTTGTTTTTCACCAGGCCTCTCATGTTGTGCAAATCGTTTTCAACCAGGCTGACCCTTTGGCTGAAGAGTTGCAGTCCGGTTTTGCTGCCCTACTCGCCCATGAGCAAGTTGCCGTTACTTTGGGCGAAACTTAGGTATTTAAGAGGATACTCCTGTCTAGTTAATTGTCAAGGTCGTCAACAAGGGACTTGCGCGAAATGCTGCTTTTGGTTGGAAACCGAAAACCAGAAAGCGCGTTGGAAACGCGCTTTCTGGTTTTAGCGGCATATTTCAATGCGACGTTTATGTGATTGTTCTGGATAGGTCGATCAATTACCCAATTGCCATCTTAATCAAACTGGTAATCCCAGCCGAAATCAATGTCCAGGAACTGCTCGCCGGGGTCGAGCACGGCCGTAAACCAGGGCACCCCCCGCGCCGGCCACGTCCAATCGCCAGGAATCAACTCATTCACATTGTTGGCGCTGAAGGCGTTGATGGAGATGCAGTAGGTGCCGGCGTCCATGCCGGGGAAGCGGTACAGGCCGTCGGCGTCGGTGGCAGTGCGGGCCAGCACGCTGCTTTCCTCGATGGCGCCTTCAGTGGGACAAACCCCCTGGCTCAACGTCACTTCAATCCCGTCCAGCCGTTCTTCACTGGCCTGGAAGCTGCCGTCGGCGATGAAGAGGCCGCTGCCTTCTCCCGTTTCCACGCAGGCTCCGGCGGTACTGCCGTCATCGTTTAATGAGCAGAAATCGGCCCAGACCAGCCCGCCCAGCACGGCCGTGCCCGGTTCTGGCGTCGGTTCGGCGATGGCGCTGATGATTTGGACGAAAATCGCCTCCTCGACGAAACCGCCCACGCCAAAGGGCGCGCCCTCGGCGTCGGCCAACTGCCAATTGCCGCGATAGCTCCCCGGCGTCTCTGGAGCCGTCAAACTGAGCGACAGTTCCACCGTCTGGCCAGGAGCGACGACGGCCGTTAATGGCTGCGTATCTGGCCCGCCCATCTGGTCGCCGCCGACAAAGACGAGGCTGTACCCACCAATCCAGGGGCAGGTTCCCGTGTTGCGCAGCTGCCACGTTTTGACGAAGCGCTCGCCGGGGGCAAAGGGGGTGTCGTCGGGGACAGTCACGTCGGCTACAAAGTCGAAACTGCGGGTACAGGCGGCTTGATCCACGTTGGGGATGGGCAGGAATTGGAAATCCCAGCCGAATTTGAGGTCATCTCGCGTTTCGCCGGCCGCCAGGGTGACGGCCGCGTCTGCCTCGCCGCTCCAGCCGCCGGGCAGCAGGGTGGCATCGTTAGGCGCGGTCAGGGCGTCTACGCTGACGCAGTAGTTTCCGGCCGCTAAATCGGTGAAGGCGAAACGGCCGTTGCCATCCGTGAGCGTTTCGCCCAGGCCGACAGCAGGGCAAGCGCCCGCGCCCAACTGCACCAGTACCCCTTCGATGCCTGGCTCGCCGGCGTCCAGGATGCCATCAGCTTGGAAGCCGCCGTCATCGGCCGGGACACAGCCATCGGGCGCTTCCTCTTCGTCGCCGGCGACGGCGCATAGATCATGCCAGACACGGCCGTTGATGGCGGCGTTGGCGGCCGGCATCGGCGTCGGTTCCGGGGCAGGGGTGACTTCCAGCTGGTCGGGGATGCGGTTGTCCATGTCCAACGTAAACGAGCCGTTGATGCCGTTGGCCGTCACCGTATACTGTCCGGCATCCAGATCGAGCGCATCCAACGCCACATTTTCTGCAAACGGTACTTCCGCTTCGGTGCAGATGGCCTGATTGTCGCGCAAGGTGGTCAGGCTGATGGTGAAGGTGTTGCCCTCGCGGGCGGTGGTGATTTGGTCGAGTTCGGTGCAGCCATCTGGCAGCACGCCGCGCACGGCCGCCTGCACCTGCACCGGGAATGATTCCAGGATGACGACTTGCAGGCTTTCTACGGTGGCTATGCCTGGCACCGGCTCGGCCGGTGTGGTGGGGGTGGGCGGTGGGTCGGTGGCGGAGACGGGCGTCGGGGTGGGATCAGCGCTGCCGCAGGCGACGGCCGTAAACATAAAAATCAATAAAACAATCAACCCAATACGATTCTTTTTCATCTTATCCTTCCTTTACAAACTACACAGGTCTTTGGGAATTCATGAGGTTTCGGGTTGCGAGTAGCGAGTAGCGCGTCCAGAGGTCATACCCGCTACTCGCCACTCACGTCAACTCCGCAAAATCTTGCAGACCATTTGGTTTTCAATTAGCTCAACAAATAGGCAGCGATGAGTTTCGCCGTGTTCTCCAGAGCGTCGCGGTGGGTGCGTTCATAATGGTGGGAAGCGTCCACGCCGGGGCCGATGAGACCGACCCGGACGTTGCCCCCCGCCCGCCAATACGCTTCCCCATCTGAGCCGTAATAGGGATAAATGTCACTCTTATACTTCAGGCCGTGAACCTGGGCCAGCCGTTCCAACTCGCGGCGAAAGCCAAGATGGTACGGGCCGCCGGCGTCTTTGGCGCAAATCGTGACGCTGTACTCGTCCGACTCCTGCTTGGGCGCGACTACAGCCATGTCCAGAGAGAGCAGGTCGTGCAAATCGTCGGGGAAACCGGTAGATGCGCCGTGCCCCACCTCTTCGTAATTGCTGATGTGGAAGGTGACGCGCTGTTTGGGGGTTAACCCGGCCGTCAGCAACGCATCCACCACGCCAAAAATAGCGGCCACACACGCCTTGTCATCCAGATGGCGGGAGCGGATGAAGCCGTGTTCACTCGTCTCTACCCGCGGATCAAAAGCGATGACGTCCCCCACCCGAATGCCCAGGTTGCGCGTCTTTTTTTCCGATGTGGTATGGGCGTCAATGCGCACTTCCATGTTGGCGCCGTCGCGGGCAGCGTTGCTTGCCTGCCGGGTGTGGGCGTGGATGGAGGCGGTGGTGGGCAAAATCGTGCCGCGATACGTTTGCCCATTGCTGGCGTAAATCGTCACGCCTTCGCCTTCGACCGATGTCCACACCCAGCCGCCGAGTTGGGTGATGCGGAGACGGCCGTTCTTCTTGATCTCCTGCACCATCGCGCCCAACGTGTCCACGTGGGCGGTTAAGGCGCGGGGCTTGTCCGCTTGCTCGCCGCCCCACGTGCCTGTTAGCGCCCCTTTGGGCGTCATCTGCATGGCAAAAGGGAACGGGGCGAACTGCTCTTGAACATACGCCATCGCCCGATCCGTGTCGCCGGTGGGGCTGGGCGTGTTCAGCAGCCCCACGAGGAACTCAACCATTTGATCAACTTTGATGGTGGGAACCATGTCATCCTCCCAATAGGAAACCTGGATAAAAGAATACCGGGATTATAGAGGAGGATGGCGGCGGGGGCTACAAAATCTGATTGACAACTCATGAGCCATTTTGTAACATTCAGGCAGGGAATCAGTAATGACTGAAATTCCGATAAGGATGAAAAATGATTACAGTTCAGGTGAGACAACGAGGAAATTTAACGCTTCCGGCAGATTTGCGGCAAAAATATGACATTCAACAAGGGGATACTTTCCGTCTGATTGATTTGGATGGCATTTTTGTGTTGACCACGATGTCGCCGCTGGTGCCGGAGTTGGCGCGGGAGATTGAAAGGTTGCGCGAAGAGGCGGGCATCAGCAGCCAGGAATTGCTGCGAACTTTGCGCGAACAGCGAGAGCGGTACTATACCGAAAATTATGGCGATCCCGACTAAGCCGCGCCTGTTTGTGGATGCGGATGTCTTATTTGCCGGGGCGGCGTCGCCCCAGGAGCGCGGCGCCAGTGTGGTCATCTTACGCCTGGCGGAAATCACGCTGCTGGATGCGGTCGCTTCACACCAGACGGTGACGGAAGCGGAGCGGAATCTGGCGGAAAAATTGCCGACCGCTTTGCCTGCGTTTCAACTGATTGTGCAGCGATGTTTGACTGTGATTCCTGCGCCAACGGCCGAAGCGATACGGCCGTTCACCGGTTTGGCAGACAGGAAAGATTTACCTATTTTGGTGGCGGCTTTGCAGGCAAATTGTCCATACCTGGCGACGTTCAACATCCGCCATTTTCAGCCCGGACATCCTGACGTCACTATTTTACGGCCGGGGGAATTTTTGTTGCGTGTGCGTGATTTGCTGACGTATCTGTAACGGCCATCGCCGCCAAAAGCAGACCGCAAACCAGCCGATCACCCCCCAGGTCAACCCACTCACCGCCAGTCCCAGCCTCCAGCCCGCCGGCCGATATCGAAACAGAACCTTATGCTCACCCGGCTCCAAATAAACGGCGCGCAAAGCGTAATCGGCGGTTAAAATGGGCGTGAGGCGGCCGTTGTCCGTCGCTTGCCAGTCGGGGTGAGCCACGTCTGACAGCAACAGGTAGGCGGGCTTGTCGGTGGCGACGGCGAAGGCGGCCTGGTTCAGGTCGTAGCGCAAAATTTGCAGCGTGTATTGGCCGGGGGATTGGGCGAGGGGACGGCCGTTCATCACCACTGCCTCTTGCGCCGGATCAAAATCAGGCGCGTGGATGGCGGCGAACGCGGCGTCGGCGTTGGCTGCGGATTGGGCATTGTAAATTACCTGCGCGCGGGGCAGGGCGCGGGTGTTCAGGTAAATGGTTACATCCGGGTCTTCGTCAAAAACCGGGACGATGAAATTGGTATCGCCCGGCGGTTCCCCTTTGCCGCCCACCACGTATTTGACGCCGAGTAAGTTGTACAACGGCCCGCCGCGCGGCCCAATCGCGCCCAGATAGGCGGTGTAGTTCGCCAGTTGCAGCGGGTTGAAGACGCCGCCCAGCCCATACAGCCCCGCCATTTGCGGTAGGCTGGCCTGCCAGGCGCCAACGGCGATGTCTACCCGGTGCAGGCCAGGGTCGTTTTGCAGAAATTGTAGCGCCGGCGAGTCGAGCGGGTAGCCGACGGCCGGATCGTTCGGCTCCAACTCCACCTGCCAACCCAGCCCGATCACGTCCAGCCCCAGCCAGAGAACGGCCAGAGCCGCGAAGACGGCCGCGCCCAACCACCCCTTCATCCGCAGCCAAACCAGCCCCCAACTGCCCGCCGCCAAAATCAGGAAGATGCGGACGGCCGTCCCCATCTGCGCCGCCCTATCCGGCCGAATCTCAACCCAAACCGCCCGCTGCCGCCATAACCCCCAGCCTATCAACCCAACGAACAATCCACTGCTCACTAAAAACCACTTACCCTCTGCGCTCTCTGTGTCCTCTGTGGCTAAAGCGTCTAAGCCAAACGCCGCCAACGCCGCCACGCCAAAGTCGGTCAA
>JAJRVV010000147.1 GCA_024277135.1 Chloroflexota bacterium
ACCAACGTGATCGCGTATCTCATGCTGCCGGGGGAACAAACTCATCTTGCGGAACAGGTAGCGGCAGCGGATAACCGTTGGCTGGTTCCACCGATTTGGCGAAGTGAATTTCGTAATGTGTTGGCGCTGTATTTGCGCCGGGGACAAATCTCGCTAAATCAGGCGCGGGCGGTAATGAACCGGGCCGAGCGGCTGCTCAATCGCTCTGAACGGCGCGTTCGTTCTGGGGATGTGCTGAACCTGGTTCACGCCAGCAGTTGTTCGGCTTATGATTGTGAATTTGTGGCGCTGGCGCAGCAACTAGGCGTCAGGCTGGTGACGGCCGATAAACGGATATTGCGCGATTTCCCGGAGACGGCCGTGTCGCTGCCACAATTTATTGAACGATAGGAGATTGAGGAGAGATGATTGACATAGAAAAAGCAAACGAAACGGCCGTGACCCGCATGATGGAAGCCCGGCCTATTTTGAAAGACGTAGCCGCCGCCCGCGACGTGATTCCGGGGATGCGCGACATCCTGCTGCTGCACGCCGGGCCGCCCATCACCTGGGAACGCGCCTCCGGCCCTATGCGCGGCGCCATCATCGGCGGCCTCATTTTTGAAGGGTTGGCTAAAGATGAAAAAGAAGCCATCGGCATGGTGGCAGCGGGCGAGATTGACCTGGAACCGTGCCACGAACATGAATCGGTAGGGCCGATGGCCGGCGTCACCACCGCTTCCATGAAGGTGTACGTGCTGGAAAACGTCACCCACGGCAACAAAGCGTACTCCAACCTCAATGAAGGGTACGGCAAAGTGCTGCGTTACGGCGCGTACAGCGAGGAAGTCATCGCCAAATTGCGCTGGATGAACGATGTTATGGCGCCGATCCTGGCTGACGCTCTGGCGCAAAGCAAGGATGGGCTGGATATTCGCGCCTTGCTTGCCGAATCGCTGCACATGGGCGACGAAGGGCACAATCGAAACAAAGCCGGATCGATTTTGTTCACCACCAAACTGGCGCCGCTGATCGCCAAAGCGACCAACAACCGATTTGTGGCCTCGACCATACTCAAATTTTTGGGCGACAACGCCCTCAGCGTCTTGAATCCGGTGATGGCCGCCTGCAAAGCGATGGCCGACGCCGGGCATGGCGTCGAAGGCAGCACGGTGATGAGTATCATGGCCCGCAACGGCACTGATTTAGGCATCCGCGTCAGCGGCCTGGGGGATCGCTGGTTCACCGGCCCGGTGGGCACGCCGGACGGCCTCTACTTCTCCGGCTTTACGGCCGCAGACGCCAGCGGCGACATCGGCGACAGCACCATCACGGAAACGGCCGGGATTGGCGCATTTGCCATGGCTTCGGCTCCGGCGATCGTCACTTTCGTCAGCGGCACGCCGGAATTGGCGATCAACACCACGATGTCCATGTACGAAATCACCACGGCGGAACACAAAGCGTTCACGATTCCGGCGCTGGGTTTTCGGGGAACGCCGGTGGGGGTGGATATTCGCAAGGTGGTGGAGTTGGGGGTGCGGCCGCAGATCAACACCGGCATTGCCCACAAAGACGCCGGGGTAGGTCAGGTGGGCGCCGGGCTGGTTTTGCCGCCGATGAATGTGTTTGAGGATGCGTTGGTGGCATATGCCGAAAAATACTTGAGCTAAGGGGGATTATGATGAAAAGCATGATTGATTTGTTGCAAAAAGCGAAGTGGTACGATTTGACGCAAGGCTTGAGCATTTTCACCCCGCCGTGGCCGGGGGAAATGCCGTTGCAAATCCAGTTTTTCAAGCGGCTGACCGGCTCGTATATCGGCGGGCAGGGGGCCAATGGGCAGTTGATCGAGTGGAGCAACAACACTGGCACGCACCTGGTGGGGCCGCGGGCGTTTCACTCCGGCGCGGAGGCGATTGCCGACATTCCGCTTTCCCGGCTGAGCGGCGAAGGCGTCGTCGTGGACATCTCCGATGCGGTGTCGGATTACAGCCTGTACACGCCGGAGATGATCACCGAGCGGGTGACGGTGAAGGAGGGGGATATCCTCATCATCAACACCGGCTATCACAAACATGGCTGGGACCAGCCGGATGTGCCCAATCCTGACGCCCAGGGCGGCATTGAGAACAAGGAATTTGGCTATTATTTGCGCCATCCGGGGCCGTCGCCGGAATTTTTTGAGTGGGCGATGGGGATGAAGCTGAAGCTCGTCGGCGTGGACTGTGGCTGCGCCGAGCATCCGATGAATACGAATTTGCGGACTATGCATGCGCGGGAATTCGAGAAGGCGGAGGCGAAACTGCAGGCGGAGTACGGCAAATCGTGGGACGAAATGTTCCCGCAAGATTGGTATCACCAACTGACGCACATCAAAATGCCCAAATCAGGGATGCTGCTGGCGGAATCGTTGGGCGGGCAAATCAAGGAGCTGGCGAACCGACGCGCCTGGATCATGGTGATGCCCATCCCGTTCATGGAGGTAGAATCGGCCTGGAGCCGGGTGGCGGCACTGACTGCGCCGGATGGGATGAGCGACGACGACTTTTTTGCGTTCATGCGTTCGGCGAATATGCTGGATTTGACGCTGCCGTTTAGTGTGCAAACGCCGCAGTGGGCCAATTACGAGCCGTTGACGGTGAAATACACCAAGCGGGTCGGCGGCCAATACTTCGGCCTGGGGCGGAACAATGGGCACTGCCGCGCCAGTTTTCACTTAGCTTCCCACATGGACGGCGAGAAGCATTTCTGGTCGGCCGGGCGCACCATCGGCGAAATGCCGTTTGATTACTGGTTTGGCCCCGGCGTGATCGTGGACATCAGCGACCAGGTGAGTGATACCAGCGTCTACACGCCGGCGATGATCGAGAGCAAGGTGGAGGTGCATGAAGGGGACATTCTCATCATCAAAACGGGGTATTACAAATATGGTTGGAACAGCCCGGATTCGGATGAGTTCCGTTACATGATTAAGCATCCTGGCCCGTCGCCGGACTTTGCCGATTGGTGTCTGGAGAAGAAGATCAAGTGGTTGGGGGTGGACTGCGTAGCCATGGAGCATCCGATGAATACGATTCAGCGGCTGTGGCATCCAAAGACGTTTGAGGAAGCGAACCGGAAGCTGATTGAGCAGTATGGCGCAGGTTGGGACGAGATTTATCCGTTGGATAAGTATTACCAGGATATGCACCTGAATTTGTTTCCGAAGGGGATTGTCCATGCGGAGAATTTGGGGACGGATATGGCGGGGGCGGCGAGCGGCCGTTACTTTATTGGCTGCTTTGTACAGAAGGGGATGGAACTGGCGAGTTGTTGGGGGCGATTCGTTGCGTTTAAGGAAATGGCAGCGAATTGACGCGAATTAGCGCGAATTTTAAGGAAACACAGCGAATATCATGAGTGAAATACTTTACAAGGAACTTTCTTATGCTGTTGTAGGCGCTGCAATGGAAGTTCATAAAATCTTGGGACCGGGTTACCTGGAAGCAGTTTATCAGGCAGCATTAGCTCATGAGTTGAAATTACGTGGAATTGTAGCTAGACGTGAACAACATTTGCCCGTCAGTTACAAAGGTATTGATGTTGGTTATTATGTAGCTGATTTTGTTGTTGAGGACAAAATTATTCTGGAATTGAAAGCAGTAACACAACTGCTTCCTCAACACAAAGCACAAGCTATCAACTACTTGACTACAACTGGTTTCAAACTGGCTCTCCTCATAAACTTTGGTGAGAAATCCCTCAAATCGCAACGAGTTATCCGAAAGCGATACAAATAATTCGCGTTAATTCGTGCGAATTCGATGCAAAAAAGGAAAAAGAGATGGCAGCGACGCAGTTTTTTGGGGAACGGATCAAACGGAATGAAGACCCGCGCTTGTTGACGGGGCAGGCGTTGTTTACGGATGATGTGCATTTGCCGGGGATGGCGCAGGCGGCGTTTGTGCGCAGCCCGCACGCTCACGCCCGGATTGTGAGCATTGATACCTCGATGGCGTTGGCGCGAGAGGGGGTTCTGGCGGTGTACACGGCCGCATCCCTGGGCGACTATTGGCAGCAAGGCCCACTCCTCGTATCCCCGCCGCCGGTCAAAGACATCATCTTCAACCAGCGGACACAGGTGCCGCTGGCCAAAGACAAAGTGGTGCATGTGGGCGAACCGGTGGCGCTCGTCATCGCCGAGAGCCGGTACATCGCCGAAGACGCCGCCGAAGAAGTGTGGGTGGATTACGAACCCCTGCCGCCGGTGGTGGACATGGAGCAGGCGTTGACGGCCGAATCGGCCGTGATTCATGAAGAAATCGGCAGCAATGTAGCGGCGCGCGTGGTTCAGGTCAAAGGGGACGGGGCCAGGTTCGACGAGATCGCCAAAGAGGCGGCGCTGGTCATCAAACGCCGTTTTTACTACGACCACGGCGTGGCGGCGGCGATGGAAAATCGGGGCGTGGCGGCCGACTGGGACCGGCGGGCGGGGCGGATGACGATTTGGGATACGACGCAAGCGCCGGTGTTTGTGCGTAACGGGCTGGCGGCGATGCTGGGCTTGTCGGAAAACCAGGTGCGGGTGGTGGCGCCCTTTATCGGCGGCGGCTTCGGCCCTAAAATCATGATGTTTTACCCGGAGGAGGCGCTGGTTCCCTGGGCGTCCATGCAGCTCAACCGGCCGGTGAAATGGATTGAAGACCGGGCGGAGAATTTTGTGGCGACGACGCATGAGCGGGACCAGGTGCATTATGCGGAGGCGGCGTTTGATGCGGACGGCCGTTTCTTAGCCATCCGCGACAAATTCATCCACGACACCGGCGCCTATGCGCCGTATGGGTTGACAGTTCCCCTCAACAGCCAATGCACTTTGCTGGGGCCGTATGACATTCGGAATTATTACAGCGAATTTACGGCCGTATTCACCAACAAAACCATCGTCACCCCCTATCGCGGCGCGGGACGGCAGCACGGCGTCTTCGTCTCTGAGCGGTTGCTGGACATCGCCGCCAAAGCGTTGGGCATTGACCGCGTGGAAATCCGGCGGCGCAACTTCATCCCGCCCGACGCCTTCCCTTACCAGAACGAGATCATCTACCAGGACTTTATGCCATTGACCTACGACAGCGGCAATTACGAACCGATCCTGGACAAAGCCAAAGCGATGATCGGCTACGACCAGTTCTACAACGAAATCCAGCCCAAAGCGCGGGCGGAAGGGCGGCATTTGGGATTGGGCATTGTGGCCTACGTGGAAGGAACCGGCATTGGCCCGTATGAAGGGGCGCGGGTGCAGGTGACGGCCAGCGGCCGTGTCAGCGTGGCCACCGGCATCGGCACGCAGGGGCAGGGGCATTTCACCAGCTTCGCCCAAATTGTGGCCGACCAGTTGGGGGTGACGCCGGCCGACGTGGATTTAGTCACTGGCGACACCGACCAGTTCCATTGGGGCGCGGGCACATTCGCCAGCCGGGGGGCGGTGGTGGCGGGCAACGCCATCAACGAAGCCGCCAAAGACGTGCGCCGTAAAATCCTCAAGCTGGCGTCCGACATGCTGGAAGCGGCCGAAGAAGATTTGGAACTGGCCGACGGGCAGGTGTACGTCAAAGGCGTGCCCGACCGGGCCATCCCGCTGGGTGAACTGGCTTTGAGCGCCAACCCGATGCGGGGCGCGGTTAAGCCGGGCGCGGAGCCGGGGCTGGAAGCGACCAACTATTTCGGCCCAGAATATGGAGCCACCGCCGCCGGCGTCCATGCTATGATCGTGGAGATTGACCCGGAGACGATGCTGGTGGAAATTAAGAAGTACGTCGTCGTCCACGACTGCGGCGAAGTGATCAACCCGCTGATTCTGGACGGCCAGATTCATGGCGGGGTGGCCCAGGGCATCGGCAACGCCTTCTACGAAAAAATCGTCTACGACGACCAGGGGCAGTTGCTGACCGGCTCGTTCATGGATTACCTGCTGCCCACCTCGCTGGACATGCCGCCCATCGAAATCGGGCATGAGACGACGCCGTCGCCGCTGAACCCGATGGGGATCAAGGGGGCGGGCGAAGCGGGAGCCATCCCCACCGCGCCGCTGTTTGTACAGGCGGTGGAGGATGCGTTGAGCGAGACCGGGCTGGAGATACTGGAAGCGCCGCTCAGCCCCAGCCGGTTGTGGGAATTAGTGAATTTGAGTGTCGGGTCTTGATCAAGTGATAAACTGATCGGAACAGGATTATGAAAATCACAAGTGATTTTGTTGAAGATCATTTGTGATTTTTGTGAACGGGTCTTGATCGGTTGGGAAACGGGTGCTGACAGGATTGGAAATGCAGTCAGAGAGAGAATGAATCAAATTATCACCGGGTTTTACCAGGACGAAGAAGGGCATTGGGCAGCGCGGCTGGCGTGCGGACATGGGCAGCATGTGCGCCATGACCCGCCGCTGGTTTCACGGCCGTGGGTGCTGACGGCGGACGGCCGTATCTCCCGTTTGGGGCGAACGTTGGATTGTGTCCGGTGCGATGAGGAAAAAGCGCAAATGCGCATGATGGAAAGTCAGGTGTTGGTTTTGTTTGATGAGGAACGGGTGACGGCCGTGTACCCGGACCAATCTATTGAGCAAGTGACCTGGGCTGACCTGGAAACCGTCGCCATCCACACCAACGATTCCGGCCCATGGGGCAGTGATGTGTGGTGGGCGCTCACCGGTGCGTCCGGTGAATGCCAATACCCGATGGGGGCGACGGGCGAGAAAGAGATGCTGGATCGACTGCAAAAGCTGGACGGTTTTGACAACGAGGTCGTCATCCAGGCTATGCTGTGTACCGAAAACGCCGAGTTCATTTGTTGGCGCAAACCACAAGTACAACTGGGAGCATCATGAAAAGAAAACGTGTGTGGATACCAACCTTGTTGCTGGCTGGTTTAGTTGTTTTTTTCCTGTATCCCTCTCCGAAAAAAGGTTTTGATGAATTGTTTGCCGACGTGGATGGGGAGACGGCCGTTTCTTTGGCACGCTTCCGCGAAGCGCATCCACCATCTCAGGTGATGGTGGACGGCCGTGCCTGGGAATACGCGCGGCTGGGAGAGGGCGGGCCGGCCATCCTCTTTTTGCACGGCATGACCGGCGCCTATGACATCTGGTGGCAGCAGTTGACCGATTTGGCGGCCGATTACACAGTGATAGCCGTCACCTATCCGCCGGTGGAGTCGCTGGCGGCGATGAGCGATGGCGCGCTGGCGGTGTTGGCGGCGGAGGGGGTTGACCAATTCAGCGTGGTGGGCAGCTCGTTGGGCGGCTATCTGGCGCAATATCTGGCGGCGGCCATGCCGGAGCGCATCGAGAAGGCGGTATTTGCCAACACCTTCCCGCCCAACGACATCATCGCCGAAAAAAACAAGGCGCTGGGCGGGCTGCTGCCCATCATCCCGGAATGGGGGGTGATGGCCTTCCTCCGTTCCAGCACGGAGAAAGGCATTTACCCGGCGGCCGACCATTCGGAACTGGTGCGGGCGTACATGCTGGAACAATCCTACGGCCGTATGTCCAAAGCCCAGTTCATGGGCCGGTATCACGCCGTCATTGACCCCTTCACCGCCCCGAACCTGACCATGCCGGTCATGATCATCGAAGCCGACAACGACCCGTTGGTGGAACCGGCGCTGCGCGAGATGCTGAAAGCGACGTATCCGACGGCGCGGGTGGAGACGCTGTCCGGCGTGGGGCATTTCTCGTACCTGAATGAGCCGGACGTTTACACCGGCTTGCTCCGCGATTTTCTGGCGGCCGACGGGCGGTGACGAAGCCACGCTGGTTGCTGCTTCTGCTCATCTTGTGGCTGGCCTTTGCCCTGCGGCTGTACCGGTTGGAAATCCCGTCCATCTCCGGCGACGAGGCGTGGAGCTGGGCGGTGGCCGGTTGGTCGCTGCCGGAAATCGTCAGCAGCGACGCCGAAACCAATCCCCCTCTGTACCACATTTTGCTCTTCGTCCAGATGCGGCTGGCCGGAGATTCTGAGTTTGGGCTGCGGCTGCCTTCCGTCTGGTTTGGGCTGCTGGCGCTGGCGTTTATGGGGCGGTTGGGGCAGGCGGTGGGCGGATGGCGGCTGTGTACGGCCGTCCTCGCCCTGGCCGCCATCTCCCCTTTTTTACTGTACTACGCTCAGGACGCCCGCATGTACGGCCCCGCTTTGGCTGGAGCCGCCGGGTCGTTGACGGCGTTTGTGCTGTTGTGGCAGCGAGATGATCGGGAGGCGCCCCGTTCGCTTTGGCTGTGGTATGGAGCCATGTCGTTGACGGCCGTGTACAGCCATTACTACGCCTTCTCCGTGCTGCTGGCCCAGGCGGCGCGCGTGGTGTGGGCGTACCGGCGGGATTGGCCGCGGCTTCGGAAATGGCTGGCGGCGTGGGCGGCCATGGCGGCGCTTTTCCTGCCCTGGCTGTTCATCCATCTCAGCTTTCTAGACCGAAAGGCGAGCAGCCGGTTTGAGGAGTGGACGTTGGCGAAATTGGCCGAAATCGCGCGGCGGACGTTGACGGCGTATGGCGGCGGCGTCACCCTGCCCGCTGCCGATCAATGGCTGGCGTGGCTGGCGGTTGGATTGGCGGCTATCGGCGCGTTTGGCTTGTGGCGGATGGGGAAACGGCGGGAGACGGCCGTGCTGTCCGCCGTCATCCTGGCCGGTTTGCTGTTTGCCTGGGGGGTGAATCCTATCATGCCCTTCTTCTGGGAGCGGTATTTATTGGTGGGGATGCCCGCATTTGCGCTGCTGTCGGCGGCGGGGGCATGGCAGCTGGCGCGGCGGTGGCGTTGGACGGCGGCGCTGTCGGCGGCGGCGGTGGGGTTTGTGTCCATCGTTTCGTTGCAGAACCAGTTTTATGACGCGGCGTATTTGAAGGGGGGGTACGGCCGTGTCATTGCCGACATTGAAAACCAGGCGCAGCCTGGCGACGTGATTTTGCTCAACAACCCGCTGCAAGGCGCTTTGTACGATTATTACGGCAGGGATAGCTTGCCCGCCTTTGTGGTGGATCGGGGGCTGCTGCTCGATCCGGCCGGCATGGAGGCGCATCTATCCGCCATCACCGGGGGGGCCAGCCGGGTGTGGGTGATTGAAACGGGCAATCGGGCGAGCTATGACCCGGAGCAAAAAGTGCGCGGCTGGCTCAGCCAACGGGGCAGCCGGGCTTACTTTTATAACCATCCGGCCGGGGGCGAATTGTATTTGTTTGTGATGACGGCCGCCGCCGGGGAGTTGACGCCGGCAGCGGCCGTACTCAACGATGAAATCCGGCTCAACGGCTACCGGGTGACGCCGACGGCCGCCAGAGCGGGGGAAACGTTGTTGTTAACGTTGGCCTGGGAAGGGTTGGTGGAGATGGAACGGCCGTACACCGTGTTCACCCATCTCATCGGCCCCGACGGGCAGTTGGCGGCGCAGACGGACGGCCAGCCCGGCGGCGGGGCGCGGCCGACCAACAGTTGGGGCGTGGGCGCGGCCATTGAGGACCATTACGCCATCCGCCTGCCGCCCGATTTGCCGCCCGGCCGCTACACGATTCGCATAGGCATGTACACCTGGCCGGAACTGACCCGTTTGCCCATCAATGCGCCGGGGCAGATAGTGGTGGACGAGGCGCTGGAACTGACGGCGGTGACGGTGGTCAGTGAGTAGTAAGCAGTATTCAGTGTAAATCACCGACTGACAACTGAATACTGATCACTGAACACTGCTTTGTTAACATTCCGCATAAAACAGCCGCTGCCGCTTGCGTGGGCAAACGGCCGTTGCTACACTTTGAACCATGATCAGAGCCTTTGATTTGCGCGACTTGCCCCTGCTGCGTCGGTTGAGCGCCCGGGGAGTCTCCCTTCACACCGAATCTGCGTTGACCAAAAACGTCCACCCGCTGCGGGCGGCGTTGTTCAATCTGGTTGGCGGCGATTTCCCCACTTACGTTTGGAAAGCGTCAGAAGGCCAGACTACTGGGTTCATCCAACTGCAACTGGAAGAAGACCGCCAACACGCCCACATTTTGAGCCTGGGGGTGTCTGACCCGGTAGGTGGTGGGGGGGACGGCCGTTCTGCCCTGGAATCCGTGTGGCTGCCGCTGCTGGATCAGGCGGTGGCGGAGGTGGGACGGCGCGGCATTCACAGCCTGGTGGCGGAAGTGGATGAATTGGGGGATGAACTGCCCATCCTGCGCCGGGCCGGATTTGCCATTTACACCCGGCAGGATGTGTGGGTGATGGCGAATGGGGCGGCGCTGCCGGATACGGCCGTCACCCTCACCGAGCGCCAAGAGAGCGACGATTGGGAAATCCAACTGCTCTATGCCAACACTGTGCCCCGGCTGGTGCAGTTGGTGGAACCGGCGCCATCGCTGCCCGCCAAAGCGGGCTGGATTTTGCGTCAGGATGGCGAGCTAACCGCCTTCGTCCATCTGCTGTTGGGCGACGCCGGCGCCTGGATGCGGCTCTACATCCATCCCAACGCCGAGACGCGGGCCAATGCGATTTTGAACGCGGCGGCAGCGGTGGCGGCCCGGCACACCAATGGCCCCGTTTACTGCTGTGTGCGCCGTTACCAAAGCTGGCTGCAAAGCGCCATGGAACAGGCCGGTTTCTCGTTGTGGGGCAGTCAGGCGGTGATGGTGAAGCACACCGTCCACCACCTGCGGAAACCATTGGCGGAAATGACGACGGCCGTTGACGCTCAAGGCATCCCCGTCTCCACCCCCATCGTGCGGCCGTATCAGGAACCAAAGGTCAACGGGAAAATCAAACATTCACATTGATGCGATAGGTTAAGGCAGGTATGACGGATAAACAAGAGGGGGCTGCAGGGTTGCTTGTAACTCGCAACGGGATAGGTTACACTGTATCTTGTGATTAAGGACTTCAAACATAAGGGGTTAAGAAAATTCTTCTTAACTGGCTCAAAGGTTGGCATACAAGCAGCACATATGCGGAAACTACGACTTATTTTGGGTCGGTTACATGCCTCGACCAGCCCGCGCGACATGAATTTGCCTGGTCTTTATTTACATGAGTTAAAAGGAGACCGACAAGGAACATGGTCAGTTCGTGTTAGCGGCAATTGGCGGGTTACATTTAAGTTTGATGGTCCAGATGTAACAGATGTCAATTATGAAGATTACCATTGAGGGCGCTTTTATGATGCAAATGCACAATCCTCCTCATCCAGGTGAAATTTTGAGAGAATTATGCTTAGAGCCGCTTGGAATCAGTGTAACCAGAGCTGCGAAGGCTCTCGGTGTGAGCCGTAAGACACTTTCAGCTATTGTGAATGGACGAGCAGGTATCAGTCCAGAGATGGCTATTCGCTTGTCAATAGCTTTCGACACCACTCCTGAAAGTTGGCTGAATCAACAATCACAATTCGATTTATGGCTGGCTCGGAACAAACAGCAAGAATTCAAGGTAGAAAGACTCGCTTTCGCCAACCCCGTCTAACAAAATGCCAGCCTGATTTGCGAACACGAGACTCTTTGCCAGCAAAGCATCTAATTCACGACGAAGAAGTATCTTCTCAATAACGTAGCTGTGGCCGGCCTCCCGACGCTCGGTCGGGAGGCCGGCCACAGCCCCATAAAATTGAGATGTTACACAAAGAACATAAAACAAAAAGCGAACATCACGTTTCAGAATTTGAT
>JAJRVV010000148.1 GCA_024277135.1 Chloroflexota bacterium
GCCGGCGACCGCTGTTTGTCACCGGGAGATTCGCTGGCGGTTCTGGCCGGGCCGCCGCAAATCAGCTTGCTGGTGGATGATAATTTACCGGCGCGAGTTAGTTAGTTAGTTGGCGTATCCTCCCGGAGGTTCTGAACCTCCTGGAGGATGAAACACCCACGCGCCATACCCCACTACCCGATCCCGCGATCCGGCCGTATCCCCCGAACTGCGTAAATCCACCAAATCTACTCGCAAATGGCGGGACTTGGCGGCGTTCAGCAAGCCCTGGATGGGAATCCGGCCGCACGCCTGATCCCGGCCGATTTTCTCTGGGCGAAACTGGTTGATGGCCTGCGCCGTTTGCCGATCCAGTTGGCGGGCAGTTTCATAGTCGAGAAAGTGGCTCAAATCGGAGCTGATGAGGATGAGGGTTTCCGGCCCGCCCCACAACCGCTCCAATACCTGGCTCACCTCGGCCGGGGCAACATCTCCCACCGCCAACGGCACGATGGCAAAATCGTCGAGCAGCGTTTGCAGAAAGGGGAGGTGGACTTCCAGGCTGTGTTCCAGGGCGTGGGCGTCGTCTCGCAGCTGCACCTGGGGCAAGTCGAGAATGGATTGCACGGCCGTCCTATCCACCAACACCTCCCCCAACGGCGTGACAAAAGCATCGGCGCTGCTGGCCGTCAGCCCGCGTACAAACACCCGGTGCGCCGGGCCAAGCAAAACCACCCGCCGGATCACCCCGGCCTGTCCGCGCAAATGGGCGTATGCCGCCGCCGCAATGGAGCCAGAATAGATGTAACCGGCATGGGGCGCGATGATCGCTTTGGGCAGGATGGGGTCGGAGACGGCCGTTTCCGCCAAAAACCCCGCAATCATCCCCCGCAATTTTTCCTTATCTCCCGGATAAAAAGCCCCGGCCACCGCCGGTTGTCGCACGTTCATCTCAACACCTCCATCTCACCCAGTCACCATGTCACCTTGTCACCCTATCACCCTATCACCTCGTCCCCCCCTTGTAGTATAATAAATTTCATCATGAACCGACACCCCACCCGCCACTGGCACGCCCTGGCCGACGGCCGTATCCAATGCGACCTCTGCCCCCGCGCCTGCAAATTGCAGAACGGGCAGCGGGGGTTGTGTTTCGTGCGCATGGCGGCGGATGACCGGATTGTGTTGACTACCTACGGCCGTTCCTCCGGATTCTGTATTGACCCCATCGAGAAAAAGCCGCTCAATCACTTTTTGCCGGGGACGGCCGTGCTCTCCTTTGGCACCGCCGGCTGCAATCTGGCCTGTAAATTTTGCCAGAACTGGGACATCAGCAAATCCCGCCAGATTGACACCCTGGCCGACGCCGCCTCGCCGGAAACCCTGGCCCGCGACGCCGCCGACCTGGGCTGCCGCAGCGTCGCCTTCACCTACAACGACCCCGTCATCTTCATGGAATATGCCATTGATGTGGCCCAAGCCTGTCACCAGCGGGGCATCAAAACCGTCGCCGTCACCGCCGGGTACATCTGCGCCGAACCCCGCGCCCAATTTTACGCCCACATGGACGCCGCCAACGTGGATTTGAAAGGGTTTACTGAATCGTTCTACGCGAAATTATGCGCCGGGCAGTTGCAGCCGGTGTTGGAGACGCTGCAATATCTCAAGCATGAAACCGACGTCTGGTTTGAGATCACTAACCTGCTCATCCCCGGCCAAAACGACAGCGACGCTGAACTGGAAGCGATGACGCAGTGGGTGGTGGCACATCTGGGGCCGGATGTGCCCATGCACTTCACCGCCTTCCACCCGGATTACAAGATGCGGCACATCCCGCCCACGCCGCCCGCTGCCCTCAGCCGCGCCCGGCAAATTGCCAGCAAAAACGGGGTGCGCTACGCTTATACCGGCAACGTCCACGATAAACAGGGCGGCTCTACCTTCTGCCACCAATGCGGCGCTGCGCTCATTGGCCGGGATTGGTATCTGTTGTCGGAGTGGGGTCTGACGGATGACGGCCGTTGCCAAACCTGCCACACCCCCTGCGCCGGCATCTTCGACGGCCCTCCCGGAACCTGGGGCGCCAAACGCCAACCCATTCGCCTATCAACCCAATAATTGTAACTACTAACCACAAAGGCACAAAAACACGAAGTTTCTCTGGTTTCTCTTTGTGTCTTCGCGCCTTTGTGGTGAAATCCCAGAGAGCCTTAGTAGTTACCAATAATTCACAATTCACCGTTCACAATTCGCAATTCACAATTCCGTCCCCTCCCTTGCAATTCCACCCCTTTTGTTGTATTATTTCAACAATTAGTTTTGTTGTATTATCCCGCATGGCATTGCCCGCTGCATGCCAACGCCGCGATTCTGGTTTGAGCGCATGACCACAAATAATCACAACCACATTCGCATCAAAGGCATTCCCGACGGCCTCCTGGTCTTACTGGGCGATGGGCCGTTAGCCGAAATTCGGCAGGAATTGCAGGCGGAGCTAAACGCCAAGCAGGATTTTTTGCAGGGAAGTCAAGTGACGTTGCAAGTGGGGACACGGCCGTTGCTCCCCGCCGAGTTAGCCGATTTGCAAACCATCTTTGAAGACCACGCGCTGACGCTGTGGACGGTGCTGGCCGATACCGCCAGCGCCCGCGCCGCCGCCCGTGAATTGGGGCTGGCGATTCGTCTGCCTGGCAGCCACACCGACCTGGAAGGCAATGCGCTGCCCGTCAACCCGGCCATCTCCGCCAAAATGGTTGACCAAACCTTACCGGATGGCCTGTTGTTAAAAGAAACGCTGCGATCCGGCCGTTCGGTGTATCACGAAGGGCACGTGGTCATCATTGGCGATGTCAATCCCGGCGCGGAAATCGTAGCCACCGGGGATGTGCTGGTTTGGGGCCGACTGCGCGGTCTGGTTCATGCCGGGGCGACGGGGACGGAAACGGCCGTCATCTGCGCCCTGGAACTCACCCCCACCCAACTCCGCATCGCCAGCAAAATCGCCATCCCGCCCGACAGCAAACAGCAAAAGCCGGTGCCAGAAATGGCCGTCATCCGCGATGGACAAATCATCGCCGAACCGTGGGGATGAAAAGAAGGATGAAGGCGGAAGGATGAGGGATGAAGGGTTCATGTAATTTTTCTCGATCATCAATCCTTAATCTTCAATCCTATCGCTTTAAGCCCAAATAGTATAGTAAGGAGATTACGATGAGCGGAAAAGTCATCACCATCACATCTGGTAAAGGTGGCGTGGGTAAAACCACCCTGACCGCCAATCTGGCCTCCGCCCTGGCGATGCAAGGACACAAAGTGGCGGCCATGGATGCGGACATCGGCTTACGCAATCTGGACGTGGTCATGGGACTGGAAAACCGCATCGTCTACGACCTGGTGGACATCGTCGAAGGACGCTGCCGCTTGCGCCAGGCGATGATCAGGGACAAACGCCAACCGGAACTATATCTGATTCCGGCGGCGCAAACGCGGGATAAAACGGCCGTCAGTCCCACCGACATGGTATTGGTATGCAACCAGCTACGCAAAGAGATGGACTACATCCTCATTGATTCGCCGGCCGGGATTGAACGGGGTTTCCGCAACGCCATCGCCCCTGCCGACCAAGTGCTCATCATCACCAACCCGGAAGTGTCAGCCGTGCGCGACGCCGACCGCATCATCGGCCTGGTGGAAGCGGAAGAAAAAGGGCCGGCCAAACTCATCGTCAACCGATTAAAGCCGGCAATGGTGGCGCGAGGAGACATGCTGTCGGTAGATGATGTGCTGGACATTCTGGCGGTGGAACTCATCGGCGTTATCCCGGAAGATGAGTCCATTTTAATCTCCACCAATCAAGGACTGCCGGTGGTAATGACCAGTAAAAATGGCGACAGCGCCAGTCAGGCGTTTGCCAACGTGGCTTTGCGACTGCAAGGGCATCAGGTGGATTTCCTCAATTTGCAGCCGAAGGGCGGCCTGATGAACAAGCTGCGCGGGCTGGTGGGCAGCCGGTAACGGCCGTCGGTAGCGAATGAATTCGCGGCTACGGCTGAAAAACCGACCTTCGTCGGTTAAATACCAGTCGGCGAAGGCCGACTTTGCCGCCTGTGGCTGCGGTTTTAACCGCCGTGTATTTCAAAGGAGCGGATGATGAGTTGGATTGGCCGGTTATTCGGAAAACAGGAAACGAGCAGCAACGTCGCCAAGCAGCGGCTGCAAATGGTGTTGGTGCATGATCGGAGCGATATTTCGCCCGGCCTGCTGGAAGAAATCAAGGATGACATCATTGAAGTGATCGCCCGGCGGCTGACGATTGACCCGGATAATGTGGTGATCAATCTTTCCAATAACAGCCATGAAAGCCGTCTGGTAGCGGAAATCCCCCTGGCCATGAAAAACGGCCGTCGCTCCCCTAGTAAGAAGTGACTCAAGTGTAAATCCTTCATCCTTCATCCTTCCCCCTTCCCCCTTCCCTAAGCCCCACATGAAGGGGCTTTTCAATTCCCCCAAATTGATTAAAATCTGCCCATGTTATCACCCACCTCTGTTTGGCGGTATTTTGACCTGTGGCTGACGGCGGCCGCGCTGCTACTCACCACCTACGGCATCCTCATGATCCGCAGCGCCGTCACCGGCGCGCCCGCCCTGGAACCGCTGGCCGGCGATCAGATTCGCTGGACGATCATCGGCGCGGTAGTCATGATCTCCTTCGCCGCCGTTGATTATCGCTACCTCACTTCCTCCCACTGGTACATCTACATCGGACTGGTGGCTCTGCTTGGCTTCGTCGCCCTGGGCGGCCAAATCAACAACGACGCCCGCCGCTGGATTCAAGTCACATCTACCATACAAATCCAGCCTTCCGAATTCGGCCGGGTGTTCATGGCCGTCATCTTCGGCCAATTTCTGGCCGGCCGGCAAGAGCGCATCGGCCGTTTTACCAACACCTTAACCACGTTGGTGTACATGGGCGCGCCGGTTGCCCTCATTTTCATTGAGCCTGACCTGGGGATGTCGGTGTTGTACATGATCATGTGGTTTGTCATGATCTGGTTGGCCGGATTGCCGTTGTCCCACTTCATCGCGCTGACGGCCGTGGCTATCATCGGCATCACGGCCGTTTTTCCCAGCCTGCAAGATTACCAACGAGATCGCATCACCACCTTCCTCGATCCGGCCGCTGCCGATCCTGAATCCGTCTTCAACATAGACCAGGCTGAAATCAGCATTGGTTCCGGTGGGCTATGGGGTAAAGGATATGGGCAAGGCACTCAGAGCCAGCTTGGTTTTCTCCGCGTCCAGCATACCGACTTCATCTTCTCTGTTGTCACAGAAGAAATGGGGCTGCTCTTTGGCTCCCTGATCGTCCTCAGCGCCATGGCCTTCATCCTCTGGCGCATCATCCGCGTGGCCCTGATCACCCCCGACCCGGCCGGAAAATACATGTGCGCCGGCATCGCCGCCATCCTCTTTTTCCAGACAATGGTCAGCGTGGGCATGAACGTGCGCGTCCTGCCCGTCACCGGCCTCACCCTCCCCTTCGTCAGCTACGGCGGCTCCTCGTTGGTCACGCTGTACATGGCCATCGGCATCGTCCAATCCGTCCTCATGCGCCACCGCAAACAGGAATTCGGCTAACGAACGGTGTTTAGCGCCCGGTATTCAGTATCCGGTATTCAGTATTCAGTTCGATGACCGACCACTGGTTACTGACCACTGGTTACGATATACTTCCAGCATCTTCCCAAAAGGACGCTTAACACCATGACTGTACGAGTTCGTTTTGCCCCCAGCCCGACGGGGTACCTGCACATTGGCGGCGCGCGCACTGCCCTGTTCAACTGGATGTTCGCCCGCAAACATGGCGGCCAATTCATCCTGCGCATTGAAGACACCGACCAAAGCCGCACTGTCCCCGGCGCCGTAGAGGCCATCATGGCCGGGCTGCGCTGGTTGGGGCTGGATTGGGACGAAGGGCCGGATGTCGGCGGCGAGTATGGTCCTTACACCCAGACCGAGCGGGCCGATCTATACCGAAAATGGTCAGATTGGCTGCTGGCACATGACCACGCCTACAAATGTTTCTGCACCGCTGATGAATTAACGGAGATGCGGGAACAGCAAAAAGCGGCCAAGCAATCCATCGGTTATGACCGGCGCTGCCGTTATTTAACCCCGGCACAAATCGCGGCTAAAGAGACTGCCGGACTAAGCCACACCATCCGCTTCAAAATGCCGCTAGATGGGTCCACCGTCATCCACGACCTCATTCGCGGTTCCATTGTCTTTGAGAATACCCAGATTACCGACAACATTTTGCTCAAATCGGATGGGCTGCCCACCTACCATCTGGCTAATGTGATTGATGACCATTCCATGGCGATCAGCCACATTTTGCGGGCAGACGAGTGGATCAGCACCGCGCCGCTGCACCTGAATTTGTATCAGGCGTTTGGTTGGCAGCCGCCGGTGTTCGCTCACCTGCCGCTGGTGCTCAACCCATCGGGCAAGGGCAAGTTAAGCAAGCGCAGCCAGCGGTTTACCGACAGCGGCCAGGAGGTGTTGGTGAAGGTGGAGGAGTTCCAGGAAGCGGGACTGCTGCCGGAGACGGTGGTCAACTTCCTGGCGAATGTGGGCTGGTCGTTTGGGGATGACGTGGAAAAGTTCACGCTTGAGGAGGCGATCCCCCGCTTTGAATTGGAAAACATCAACCCGGCGCCTTCCCGCCTGAATTACACCAAACTGGATTGGCTGAACGGGCAATACATCCAGGCCATGGAACCGTTGGCGCTGGCGCAGGCAGTGAAGCCATTTTTGGCTGCGGCCGGGTTTGAGGCGAATCCGGAGGCGCTGCTGTTGGTGATGCCGCCGATGAGCAAGCGATTGAAGCGGCTGCCGGAGGCGGTTGAATTTTTGCGCTTTTTGTTTGATGATGCGCCGTATACGGTGACGGCCGAACAACTCCAACACAAACACCTCCACCCTGAAGCCGCCAAAACAGCCTTTGAGCAAGCGCAGGAGATCGTGGACACGATTGATCCTTTCTCGGTGGATAATTTGGGTGAAGCGCTGCTGAAACTGGGTGAGCAGGTGACGGTCAACGGCAAAGCCGGGCCGTTTTTAGGCACGATGCGGCTGGCGATGACGGGACAGAAGGTGTCGCCGCCTTTGTTTGAGTCGCTGGCAGCGATGGGGCGGGAGCGGGCGTTGGCCCGCCTGGATCAAGTTTTGGCGATACTTGGGTAGTTATTTCTGGTTGCCCAAAGCTGCGGCGCATGATAGAATTTCGCCGTTATTTTGAGGGATAGTTTAACGGTAAAACAGCGGACTCTGACTCCGTCGTTCCTGGTTCGAATCCAGGTCCCTCAGCCTCAAAAGCCATCCATTTGGGTGGCTTTTTTATTTGTTAAAAATTATTCTACAAATTAAAATCCCTTAGCCTATATTTCGCGCATTAAAAACCAAATAGAGAGATAAAAAGGTGGCGAAGATGCCTCCTTCGTGGCAAAGTTTATGGTGATAACCCACTTCACCAGAGACATCTTCTTATGAATTTTGCCACAAAAAACAACTACACACGAATTTTCGTCTGGTTCATCTGGTTCATTGCCTTGCTGGTTTTTAGCCAGCCGGCAGATGCGGTCGCCAATGATATCAACACCGCCCCGCTGTTGGGGGTGGTCAGCCACAACCCGCAGAATGGACCGCTCTTTCCCTGGCAGCCTCGTTACCGATGGAAATATCGCGCTTTACAAAAGTATCGCGCCTGGCGTCGCGCTTGCCGTCGCGCTAAATGGGCTGCTTGTCGGGCATGCCTTGCCTTGCGCGGCGCTGTGACCCTGGCGCAATTAGTCAATTGGGTCACCAGCCGCCAACAGCAGTATCAGGTCGGCGCCTTGCCGGTGCTGTATGCGTTGCTGGAAACGCTCCAGGTACGGCACATCATCAATCGCCATTGCCCTACCAAAGGGAAGGTGGCGCATAGCCACGTCGCCCTGACCCTCGTCCTTAACCGGCTCATGTCTCCTTTGCCGCTGTATCAAGTCGCCGATTGGGTGGGGCGAACCGTTTTGGTCGATATGTTGGGCGTCCCGGCGGCCAAGTTCAACGATGACCGGTTGGGTCGCACCCTGGATGCCCTCTACCCGCATCTGGAAGCTATCTGGCTGGAGGTGGTCGAGGCGGCCATCAGCAGAGCGGATGTGGACCTCTCTGTCATCTTCTATGACCTGACTGCCTTCATCGCCCACGGCCGGTATGCGGACAGCGAACAGATAGATTTTGGCTTTGCCCATAACACGCCGATGAACAAGCGCAAGTTCAAGTTAGCCCTCAACGCCGCCGCCGATGGCAACATCCCCTGGCTGTACCGCCTCTGGTCGGGGCGGACAGCCGACCAGGCAACGGCAGCGGCCAACATGAACAATTTGGCCGCCTGGCTGGAACGGCGCGGCTGCCGGCTGTCGGAAACCCTGGTCGTCGGCGACCGGGCCATGCTCGACGACGAAATCGCCCACGCCTATGACCAACACGGCTTGCGTTATCTGGCCGGCTTGCGCTGTACCAAGAAAAGGCACAAGGCGTTATTGACCAGCTACACCAGCGAGCAGTTAGAGGCGTTTCCCCTGGAAGACGCTCCCCA
>JAJRVV010000149.1 GCA_024277135.1 Chloroflexota bacterium
ACCGTGGAACTGCGCGATAGCGGCGCAACGCTGATGGATACGCTGCTTACCGACGCCAACGGCAACTACCTGTTCACCAATGTTAACCCCGGCGACTACTATGTTGACGTCATCAGCGGCGTTCCCACCGGGTTGACCACCTCCCCCGGTATCAGCGACCCCACCAGCACCTTTACCCTCGCCTCCGGGGAAAACAAACTCGACGCCGACTTCGGTTACAAAAACAGCAGCAGCGCCAACGCCATCATCGGCGACCTGGTCTGGAGCGACGCCGACGGCGACGGCGTCCGCGACGCCGGCGAACCCGGCATTGGCGGCGTCACCGTTGACCTGATCAGCGCCGGTCCAGACGGCATCTTTGGCACAGCCGATGATGTTGTTGAGGATACAGCTACCACCGCCGATGATGGTACTTATCTCTTCACCAACGTTACCCCCGGTGACTACATCGTAGATGTCTTCGAGACGGACCCCGCACTCACCGGCTACAGCCTGACCAGCGGCAGCGCCGACCCCACCGCACCGATCACCGTCATCGCCGGCGAGGTCAATCTCAACGCCGACTTCGGCTACCAAAATGGCAGCGTGTCCAGCATCAGCGACCGCGTCTGGTACGACGCTGATGGAGATGGCGCCCAAAATGGCAGCGAGGGCGCTATCCCTGACGTTACCGTCAACCTGCTGGATGCCAGCGGCGATGTGATCGCCACCGGTATCACCGATAGCAACGGCGATTTCTCCTTCACCGGTCTCCTCGCGGGCACATACACCATCGAGATTGCCGATACCAGCGGTGAATTGGTAGATTACAGCGGCACCACAACGGCGGCCACGGCCGGTAGTGAATCAGTCTCCACCGGGCACACTGGCGCCCACTTTGGCTACAAACAAGCAGGTTCTATCGGCGACACCGTTTTCAGCGACAACGATGGCGACAGCGTGCAAGACCCGGGCGAGCCAGGCGTCGCTGGCGTCATCGTGCAACTATGGCAGGATGACGGCGATGGCATCTTTGACTCGGCGGTAGACACCTTCTTAAAGGACGTGACCACAGACAGCGGCGGCGTCTATCTATTCGGCGATCTCTCCGCCGCCACCTACTTCGTCAGCGTAGACGACAGCCAATCAACCCTTGCCGGCTACACCGCCACCACCACCGACGATGAGACGGGCGCCAATGCTTCCGGTACCCAAATCAAAGTCATATTGGCGGCCGGCGACAGCAACCTGGACGCCGACTTTGGTTATCAAAACACGGGATTGGCCGACATCTCCGGCTCCGTCTGGGATGACCTGGATGAGGATGCGGTGGACGACGGCGCGGGCGAGCCGCCCATCGCCGGCGTCACCATCGCCCTGCTGGACAGCAGCGGCAATGTCGTCACTGCTACCACCAGCGACGCCAGCGGCAATTACAGCTTCACCGACCTGCCTGATGGCAGCTACACCGTCAAGGTCACGGATGACGACGGCGTTTTGATTGGCTACCATCTGACCACCGGCCTGGATGAGTATCCGGTGACGCTCAGCGGCGGCAGCGTAACCGGGGTTGATTTTGGTTATACCCGCAGCCCGGAAACTGGCAGCATCGGCGATTTTGTCTGGTTTGACGCCGACCGCGACGGGGTGCAGGACGCGGCCGAAACCGGCATCCCTGGCGTCACTATCAAGCTGTACCGGGATGTGGATGGCGATGGCGTCGCCGAACCGGGCGTAGATGACGGCGCGGCCGTCGCCACCGTCACCACAGACGCAAATGGCGGCTACAACTTCGCCGGGTTGGCGGCCGGAAACTACTTCGTTGATTTGGATGAAACGACGCTGCCCAGCGGTTTGGCTGCCACTACCGGCACCAGTGACCCGACGGCCGTCATTCCCCTCAGCATCGGCCAAGATTACAACCAAGCCGACTTCGGCTACGCATCCAGCAGCGGCAGCGCCATCGGCGACCACGTCTGGTACGACGCCAACGGCAATGGCGCGCAAGACCCCGGCGAAACCGGCATTGGCAGCGTGGATGTGGTCGTTTCCGGGCCGTCGGGCACGTTTAATGTAACCACAGACGCGGATGGTTTCTGGCTGGTTCCTGGCTTGACGGCCGGCAATTACACCGTAGAGGTGACGACGGCCACCCTGCCGGCCGGTTACAACACCACCCCCACTAACGGCTCAGCGCAACGCACCTACATCGTCCCCGCCAATACCGACGTGTTGTACGCCGACTTCGGCTTCAACGGCGGCACCACCGGCAGCATCGGCGACACCATCTTCCTGGATGAAGACGGGAACGGCTTGCAAGGCGGCAGCGAACCGGGCATCGCCGGCGTCACCATTAACCTGCTCGACGCCGCCACCGGCAGCGTGCTGGCGACGACGACCAGCGACGCGAGCGGCAATTACAGCTTCACCGGCCTCCCCGCCGGCGATTACAAAGTCCAGGTCAGCGACATTGACGGGATTTTGACCGGCCTCAGCCTGCACAGCGGCAGCAGCAGCCCGACCACGACCATCACCCTGACGGCCGGACAAAATTACGCCGACGCTGACTTCCCCTACGTGCCCAACGGCGGCAGCATTGGCAGCTTTGTCTGGCACGATGCGGATGGCAGCGGCGTGGTTGGCGCGGGCGAATCGGGCGTGCAAGGCGTTACCCTTGATCTGTGGCTGGACGTGAACGGCAATGGCGTCATTGACGCGGGTGTGGACAACTTCCTGCGCACCACCACCACCGATGAAAACGGCGAGTACGCCTTTACCGGCCTACCCGTTGGCGATTACCTGGTGGACGTGACGGACACAAACGGCGTTCTTGCCGGATTCAACAAAACCAGCGGCACGGCCGACACCGACGACAACAGTCAGGCCGATCCCTACGCCGTTTCGTTGACCAGCGGCAGCCCGCGCAGCGTCACCGCCGACTTCGGCTACCAGGCGGCCACCCCGCACACTCTGAGCGGGTCAATCTTCAACGATCTCAACCAGAATGCGGTTTACGACGACACAAACCCGGTTCCGGTTGAGCCATTCTTCACCGGCATCCCCGTTTACCTCTACCGCGATCTGGATGGAGATGGCGTCATTGGCCCCGGCGACCCCCTGATTGGCGCGACGACCTCGGACAGCAGCGGTAATTACAGCTTTGCCGACCTGCCCGATGGCAGTTACATCGTTGCCACCGATGGCCCCACCACGCTGCTCACCAGCATGACGCAGACGACGCAAACCGGCAATCCGCAGCCAGCGGTTGAGCCGGTCGTTATCAGCGGCGCTGACCAGCTAGATAAGGATTTCGGTTTCTACGCCCCCGGCGAGATCAGCGACTACGTCTGGTATGACGACAACGGCGATGGCATTCAGGATGGCGGCGAATCAGGCATCAGCAGCGTGGTTGTCAGTCTGTATGAAGACAAAAATGGCAACGGTATCGCTGAACCGGGCGGCGCGGATGGCGATCCGGTTCTAACGGCAACGACTGACGCTAACGGTAACTATGTCTTCACCGGCATGAAACCGGGCGATTACTTCGTTGACTTCACTCTGCCCTCCGGGTACAGTTTCACTACGCCGGACAACACCGCAGATAATCTGGATAGCGACGCCAATGCTACGACTGGGGATACGGCCGTCTTTTCCATCGGCGCCGGGCAAATTAACGTGGATGTAGACGCCGGGCTGGCAAATTCCACCCTCGACTATGGGGACATGCCGGCCGCTTACGGCAATACCTTGTTGGTAGACGATGGCGCCCGCCGCCTGACTGGCAGCGGGCTGACTCTCGGCGCCGGCGTGGATGCGGAAGGAAATGGTCAAGAATCGGCCACCTTCTCCGGCGACACCAATGATAATGGCGTTGCCCGTATGCCTGGCCTCAACGGCGCTTCCAATAATGGCGGCTGGACGGCGGGTACGGTGGCGGCCGGAGAAGGGGGCAGTCTCCAGATTCAGATTGTAGGCGGCAGCGGCGTGCCCCAGGTCTTCATGGACTTCGGCGACGGCAGCGGCGGCCCCAGCGGTACGCTGACTGAAGTCACGCTGCGCGATGCGTCTGGCAATCCACTGTCCATGCCGCTGGCTGTGGGAACGTATCAGGTGTACTTTGACATTCCCACCAGCCCGTCCGGCCCGTTTGGCGCGGCGGTGCAGCCGATTGCGGCCCGCGTCCGCTTGAGCAGCGCTGGCGGTCTGTTGGCGACGGGCTATGCGCCTGATGGCGAGGTGGAGGATTATAAGTGGAACTTTGGGCCAACGGCCGTCTCCCTGCAAAGCGTGGCTGCCCAGACAACAACGACGCCGCTCCCCTTCATCGCCGCAGCCTTGTTCGCCTTGCTTCTGGCGGTAACGGCCGTTATCTGGCGTCGCCGTCTTGCGATCAGCATCCAAAAATAGCGCTCTGACTGTCAATGGCGTTTAGGAAAAACCTGAGATGACGAGGGATGCTTATTCGAGCATCCCTCTTTTTCATGCCTGTGCTACAATCGCGCCATGTTCGCTGAACTGGTCATCAATTCCCAGGCCCCGTTAGAAGGCACGTTCCATTATCATATTCCCCGCGATTTGCGCGATTCGCTGGCGGTGGGACATCTGGTGGAGGTGGAGTTTGGGCGGCAGTTGGCGCAGGGCATCGTCGTCGCTCTCGATGAATCAGCCCAGGTTGAGGAGACCAAGCCGATCATCAGTATCATCGATCCGGAACCGGTGGCGCTGTCCCATCACATCGAACTGGCGGCGTGGCTCAGCCAGACCTATCTGGCGCCGCTCAATGCCTGCCTGCGGCTGATGCTGCCGCCCGGTTTGACGCGCTGGTCGGACATCACGGTGGACGTCAACCCGCGTTGGGACGGCCGGGGCCGTTTAACCGATTTGCAGCGGCAGATCATCGCCCATTTGCGTGAAAAAGGGGATCGGCGGGGCCGCCAACTGGCGCGCGCTTTCCCCAAGACGAAATGGAAGACAGCCGTCACCCAGTTAGCCAAACGAGGGATTCTACGCAAAGCCTCCGTCCTTGATCCGCCGCGCGCCCGCCCCAAACAAGTCCGCACCGCCGAACTCACCGCCGGGCCAGAGCGCATCTGGCAGGCGGCCGTCCAGTTGGGACGCAAAAACAAACAGGCCGACATCCTGCGCTACTTGCTGGAATCCGACGACCCCTTGCCCCCGGAAACGGCCGTCCTCGCCGCCACCGCCGCCACCCAAAAACATCTCCAATCTCTGGCCGAAGCTGACCTCATCCGCCGCGACCACAATTCACAATTCACAATTCACAATTCACAATTCATTATTTCCCTCGCCCTTCCCCCCGACGAAGCCCTCGCCCACATCTTCCGCCTGCGCAACGCCGAAAAATATCACCGTGTCCTCCAACTCCTTAAACAAGAAGCCCGCCCCGTTTCCGTCAGCGACATTTACGCCCTCACCGGCGCCTCCTTGTCCCACCTAAAAAAACTGGTCAAACTCGACCTCATCCGCCTGGGCGCGGAAGAGGTGTGGCGCGATCCGCTGGCCGACCGGGATTTCGTCCCCGCCGATCCGCCCCGTCTCACCAAAGACCAGGCGCGGGCGTGGGGGCGGGTGAAGGTGGCGATGTTGGAAACGGCGGGATGGAAGGATGAATTTTCATCCTTCATCCTTCATCCTTCCGCCTTCTTGTTGCACGGCGTCACCGGTTCCGGTAAGACGGAGATTTACATGCGGGCGATTGATTTGGCGTTGGAACGGGGGCAGACGGCCGTCGTCCTCGTTCCTGAAATCGCCCTGACGCCGCAGACGGTGCGCCGCTTTGCCGCCCGCTTTCCCGGCCGGGTGGCTGTTTTGCACAGCCGTCTGACCGATGGCGAACGATACGATACCTGGCGGCGGGCGCGGCAGGGGTTGTTCGACATCGTAGTCGGCCCGCGCAGCGCCTTGTTCACCCCCTTGCCCAATCTGGGCGTGATTGTGGTGGATGAGGAGCATGACGGCAGCTACAAGCAGACGCCGCCGGTTCCGCCGCCGTACTACCATGCGCGGGAGACGGCCGTTAAGCTGGGCCAATTAACCGGCGCCACGGTGATTTTGGGCAGCGCCACCCCCGATGTCGTCTCCTACCATCGCGCCCGCAGCGATCAATACACGCTGCTGGAACTGCCCCGCCGCGTCATGGGGCATCGCCGCCGCATCGAGAGCCAGGCCGACCGGCTGCGCATCCAAACCCGCTACCAGCAGAGCGGCGACGATCCCGACGAAGCGCTGACCATCCCCTTGCCGCCGATTCAGGTGGTGGATTTGCGCCAGGAATTGCGGGCCGGCAATCGTTCTATTTTCAGCCGGGCGCTGGCCCGCGCCGTGGATGAAACGTTGGCGCGGGGCGAGCAGGCCATTCTCTTCCTCAACCGGCGGGGGACGGCCACCTTCATCATCTGCCGCGACTGCGGCCATGTGCTGTCTTGTCCCCGCTGCGATATGCCCTTGACTTATCACCGGCCGCGCATGGCGTTGGTGTGCCATCATTGTGGGCGGCGGGAACGGCCGGTTCAAGAATGTCCGGCGTGCGGTTCCAAGCGGATTCGTTATTTTGGCCTGGGCACGGAAGAGGTGGAAACCCGGGTGCAGCAGCGCTGGCCGGAGGCCCGCATCACCCGTTGGGATCGGGACACGACGGCCGGGCGGCAGGCGCACGAGCAGTTGTTGGCCGCTTTCATCAACCAGGAGGCGGACATCTTGGTGGGGACGCAGATGATCGCCAAAGGGCTGGATTTGCCGCTGGTGACGCTGGTGGGGGTGATTTCGGCGGATGTGTCGTTGGGGCTGCCCGATTACCGCACCGGGGAGCGCGCCTTTCAGGTGTTGGCGCAGGTGGCGGGCCGGGCTGGGCGGGGGCTGTTGGGCGGCCGGGTCATCATCCAAACCTACCAGCCAGAGCATTACGCCATTGCGGCTGCCGCCGCGCATGATTACGCCGGGTTTTATGTGGATGAAATCCGCTTCCGCACCCAGCACAGTTTGCCGCCATTCAGAAGGATGGCGCGGCTGCTGCTGATTGATCCGGTGAATGAGCGGGGGCGGCGGCAGGCGGAAAAATTGGCGAAAGGGCTGCGCCTGCGTATTCGGGAGAAGGCGTTGGCGGCGACGGAAATTTTAGGCCCTACTCCGCCGTTTTTCAATCGGATTGACGGCCGTTACCGTTGGCAGATCATTATGCGCACCCCAGACCCCATCCGCGCGCTGGCCGATTTCCCCATCCCCCGCCCCTGGTTGGTGGACATTGACCCGGTGAGTACGTTGTAGGGCGATTGGGCAAAATTGCCCGGTTTCGGTGGCATGCGTGGATTCTTACCGATCGTCCCGTTCCCAGCGGTCAACGGCCGTTTGCATCAATTCCAGGCGGTCCAGATGGGGGTTCCGAGCCTGTTCATAATCCAACCAGCGTTCCACCAATTGGGCATCGCCCCGCGCTTTTAGCAGTAAGTTTTGGTAGAGTCGTTTTTCTTGTTTGGAATGGGATTGGGGGCGGATTTGGGTGAAGTAGTAGACGGCCGCCAACGCCAAATAAAGCGCCGCTGCCGCATACAGACCGCCGGGGAACGAAATGAGGAAAATGGCGACGACAGCCAATGCCACGCCGCCAATGATTTTCTGGGTATATGGCGAAAACAGGCTGGATTCGCTTACCGGCTCGTCGGAGAGGAGAAACAGGCCGTCGTAATCGGCATCGGCCGACCAGCCCGTTTCATCATCCGAGCCGCACTCCGGGCAAACGATGGCGTCAATATCCACATCCGTGCCGCAAACGGGACAAACAAAATAATCAGACATGATGAGCAATTCTCATTCCGGCGGCAAAAAATCGCGGCGGAATGGATTGCGCGCTTTTTCGTCACCGATGGTGGTTTGCGGCCCGTGCCCGGAGAAAACATGGGTCTCGTCCGGCAGCGGCATGAGCTGGTCACGGATGGAGGCCATGAGCAAGGGGTAGTCGCCGCCGGGCAAGTCGGTACGGCCGATGCTGCCCTGAAACAACACGTCCCCATCAAACAGAACCGCCTGATCGGGCAGGTAAAAGCAGACGTGGCCCGGCGCATGGCCGGGGGTACACAGCACGTCCAGTTTGAGATTGCCCACCTGGAGGGTTTGGCCGGGCGCCAGCATTTGGTCGGGCGGCGGCGGCGCGGGGATTTTGAGTTGGAAGAAGGCGGCGGACATCACGGCCGTTTCCAGCATCTCAACTGCTTCGGGGTGAATGAAAATGGGGGCGGCCGTCTCTTGTTTCAATTCAGCCAGTCCGCCCACATGGTCGAAATGGGCGTGCGTGAGCAGGATGTGGCTGATTTGCACCCCTTGTTCATCGGCGGTGGCGGCAATGGCACGGCCGTTCCAGCCCGGATCAATGACGGCCGCTTGCATCGTCTCTTCGCAGGCCAGAATGTAGCAGTTGGTTTGTAGGGGGCCGATGGGGAGTTGCAGAATTTGAGCCATAAGCTTGTGTTGAATCCATTCGTCAGGCGAAATTGGAATTGTTACGACACTTTAACAGGGACGGCTAACTTGGGCGAGAAAGACACAATTTTACGCTTGCTTTTCTTTTCTTGTCGCTTTAAGTCTTGATAGATCGCTTTCACATCAAAATTGAACTTTTCGGCATGTGCTTGTCGAATTTCTCGTATTTCAGCCACAATGGTATCCTGCCACATAAGTTTAATCCTCCAGCAACTCTTGGGGAGAGCAGATGACGGGCGGTTCATAATTGGGGCGAGAAGTAAGATAACTGATAATTGTTGTTTCCACGTACACTCTTTGCGTCATAACAAAACGCTACAACAATGCTTTATTCCTGTCAAGAACAATACACACACAAACATCAAATGTTACAAGCCAACTCCAGCTTAAAGCGAAAAGCGTAATCAATTGCTGGTTCTAATAAATTTTGTGGTTTGTAGGGGTGGGATGGCGCGGGATGGTTTTGGCGGAAACAAATGGCCTTATCTCCACGCCATCTCGCCCGGTTCATGGCGCGCGCGGGGCGAGATGACCGGGAGATAAAGCCATTTGTCTGGCAAAAATCAACCCCGGTCATCCCGCCCCTACCCCAAAACATAAAACCACAAAATCCGTTAGAACCAGATAAATTGGGAGAGCGTGACATTTCGTTTTACGTTTTAGTTTCATGAGATTTCCGCCGCCATGCGCCGCCCAAACAAGGGCATACCCAGCGGCAAGATGTGCTGCGCGCGCCAGGCCAGGTAGATGTTTTCAAAAATGGAGGCCAGGTTGAGGGCGACGGCCGCCGTGGGCAGTCCGGCCCAGCGCTGCCGCAAACCGACGCCGAGGACGACGGCCGTCACCACCAAATTGATGCCCATGCCGATGTTGATTTCGGTGGTGGCGCGGCCGTTGATGAGCAGCCCCTTCAGCCAGGAGTTGATGACCGCCAGCGCCGGGAAAAAGGCAAACAGAGCCAACGCCGACAGAGCCAATTCGCCGACCACGGCCGTCATATCCTGCACGGTGAAAATGTAGAAGCGGGCGGCCGGGGTGAAGATGAACAGCGTCACCAAAACCGTCAACACCACCGCCATCCGCAGCGAGAAGCGGCGCAGCGGCTCAAAATTCGCTTTCCCCTGGCTGAGGGCGATGATCGCTTCCGGCAGGGCAAAGGCGGCGGCGCGTCCCATCAACATAATTTGGAACAACACCGGCCAGGCGGCCAGCGATTCGGTGGGGTTGTCCAGCCGGGCCAGGCTGGAGGTGACGAGGGGCTGCGCCAGCAGGATCAGCAGCGAGGTGGCGGCCAGCGGCAGATGGAACCAGAAAAGCTCTTGATAGGTGAGTGGTTCGTCGTCGTCAGCGACGGCCGTTTTCGCCAGTTCCGTTCTGAGCAACGGCCGTACTGCCAGGGTAGCATAAGCGGCTTCGGCGACCACCCCGACCATGAGCGCCGTAGCGCCGCTGATGACGCCGGGCCAGCCGCTCCACAACGCCAGCCCGATCACCGTGCCGCCCGACGCCAGCAGACGGACGGCCGTGCCGTACCCCACCTGCCGCGTCTGGTTGAAATGGATGAGTACGCCCTGCAAAAAGCGGCGCCAGGCGATGGCCGCGCTCCACAACGTCATGATTTGCATCCCCGGCCGTACCCACTGGGCTACTTCCGGCGGCGCGTCCAGCCCTTGTGCCACCACCAAATCAAACAGGGGGGTGAAGGCGATGAGGATGGTGACGGCCGTCAACAAAACCGCCCAATGAAGGGTGAATTTGCGCACCAGCAGGTACGAATGGCGATCCTTTACCAACGCGGTGGAGGTCGCCAGCAGGTTGATGATGGGGCTTTCGATGGTGACGGAAAGGCTGATAACGATGCCCTGGGCCGCCAGCATAATCACTTCGTTGGGCAGGCGGTTGATGGCGGCGCTGATGGTGGGGCCTTCGGCCGTCATCAACAGCCAACTGGCGAAAAGCGGCAGCCAGAACCAGAAAATTTGACGTTGACGAATCATGAGGCGGAAGTATAGCACGTCGGGGGCAATCGGATAAAATTGGACGGGGAGCGGGTCTACCCATCACCTGCAAACCTGCATACTTGCAAACTTGCAGACCTACACAAGCGAAGGAGAGGAAAGTATGCGCAAAAAAGTTGTGTTGATCACGGGGGCTGTGGGCGAAATCGGCCAGGCCCTGGTGCGTCAACTGTTTGATGAAGGCACGAATGAGTTATTGACGCTCGATTTACACCGAATGCCGGCCGGGTTGGCGGGGCAGTCTACTCATGTGGAAGGGGACATCCTGGATCAAACGCTGCTCACCCGGCTGGTGACGGAATTTGAGGTGGATACGATTTTTCATCTGGCGGCGCTGTTGTCAACCAGGGGCGAGTTTGCCCCGGAACTGGCGCATAAGGTGAATGTGGACGGCACCTTGATGCTGCTTCAGTTGGCGGCGGAACAATCGCAGCGCAGCGACCGTTCGCTGAAATTTATCTTCCCTAGCTCCATCGCCGCTTACGGGATGCCCGACCTGGAAACGAAGGGGCGGGATGCGTTGGTGCGGGAGTGGGATTGGAATTACCCGACTACGATGTACGGCTGCAACAAGTTGTATTGCGAATTGTTGGGCATTTACTACAGTCAGTATTACCAGCAGTTGGCCGCCAGCCGCCCTGCCATGCTGGACTTTCGCAGCGTCCGTTTCCCCGGCTTGATCAGCGCTTTTACCGTGCCCAGCGGCGGCACCACGGATTACGGCCCGGAAATGCTGCACGCGGCGGCGCAGGGGCGACCCTACGCTTGCTTTGTGCGCCCCGATTCGACGCTGCCCTTTATGGCGATGCCGGATGCGATTGATTCGCTGCTGAAGCTGGCGGCTGCGCCAGCCGAATCGTTGAGCCGCCGCGTGTACAATGTCACCTCGTTTAGTTTGACGGCCGCGGCCTTTCGTGACCGTGTCCTTTCCGCCTTTCCTGACGCCCAAATCAGCTTTGCCCCCGATGTGAAGCGGCAGGGGATTGTGGACAGTTGGCCGGCGGGTTTGAACGACAAGGCGGCGCGGCGGGATTGGGGCTGGCGTCCGGCGTATGATGTTGACCGCGCTTTTGACGAATACCTGCTGCCCAATATCACCCGGCGGTATCAGAAATGATGGCCGAGCGGCGCTATCTAACCCGGTATGCGTGGTTGTCCATCGGTACGGCCGTGTTCACCATCGGCTTAAAAGCGGCGGCTTACTGGCTGACCGGATCGGTGGGCTTGTTGTCCGATGCGTTGGAGTCCGGCGTCAATCTGGTGGCGGCTGTTCTGGCTCTGATCACCCTGACGATTGCGGCGCTGCCGCCAGACGAAGGGCACGCCTACGGCCACGCCAAGGCGGAGTATTTTTCCAGCGGGGCTGAGGGGGCGCTCATTTTGATTGCGGCGTTGACGATTGCGTATACGGCCGTGCGCCGCATGATTTTCCCGGAACCCATCGAACAAGTCGGCATTGGCCTGGCCGTCTCTGTCGTAGCCGCTTTGAGCAATTGGGCCACGGCCCGCGTCTTGCTTCAAGCGGGCCGCAGACAACGTTCGGTGACTTTGACAGCCAACGCCCAACATCTGATGACAGATGTTTGGACTTCGGGCGGCGTGGTGGTTGGCGTGGGACTGGTGGCGTTGACCGGCTGGGAAATCTTCGATCCCATCATCGCCTTAGCCGTTGCCGGGCAAATCGTGTATTCGGGGGTCAAGCTGGTGCGTCAGGCGGTGTTGGGGTTGATGGATACGGCGCTGCCGGCCGATGAGTTGGCAAAAGTGATGGCTGTTTTGGAGAAGTACCGTACCCCGGAAATCCAATACCACGCTTTGCGTACCCGTCAATCGGGCGCGCACCGCTTCGTTTCGGTGCATATTCAGGTTCCTGGCGCTTGGTCGGTGCTGGAAGGGCATACCCTTCTGGAGCAGATCGATAAAGATTTACGCCAGACGATACCCCCTGTATCTGTGTTCACCCATCTGGAACCGATTGAAGACCCGGTCTCCTGGGAGGATATTGATTTGTATCGGGAGAATTGAGTTATTCCAGGGAAGCGGCCAGCCCGTAAATCCCCAAACCGATCAACCCGCCGACGAGGGTGGTTAGTAACCCGGCCCAACTGCCCAGCGGCGTCAGCACGGCCGTGCCCGGCAGTTCCAGAATGAAGTAGAGGTAGACGAGCAGGCTGCCAAACAGCCCCCATAACGGCCAGCCAAACTGGCGGCGCAGGCTGATGGAGAATCGGTTAGCGGCCGTCACGCCCATCACGGCGACGGTTGCCAAACCGAAGACAAGCGACAGCAGCATTTGGAATTCTGACAGATCGATTTGAACGCCCGGCTCAACCGGTTCCGGCGGCGGCGGCGGCGTGGGCGTTAACGTCGGGGTGGGGGAAGCGGTGGCGGTGGCGGTAGGCGTGGGCGTGGGCGATGGGGTGATGGTAGGGGTGATGGTGGGTTCTGGCGTCGGCACCAAAATGGACACCTGCGCCGCGTATTCAATCAAGATGTCCGCTTCTTCCGAGCGTTTGGCTTCCCCCGATTCGGCCGTGATGCGGAACTGACCGGTGCGGGCTTCCAACACATAATCAAGCTGGGCCAAGCCGGAAAGGGTGGTTACTTCGGCCAAAATGTTGACCAACCCTTGAATGCGATCCTGTTGAATGAAGCGCACGGTGGTGCCATCTGGCACCGGGTTGCCATTTCGATCCAGAATTGGCCCGGCCTGCAACCGCAGCGTATCGCCGACGGACACCTCGCGCGGTTCCTCGCTGGTGGGCGCCGCTAACGACCCGGACAGCGTGATGAAGTTCATCGGGATCACCTGTGCCGGGTCTGGTTGGGTTTGGGTGAACAGGTCGTAGCTGGCCCCTTCAATATCAACCGGGGCCGCGCCGATCAGCGGCGATTCCAGAAACAACGCCCGCACTGAAGCGTCGAGAAATGGCTCGGAGTAGCTGTAAATCCCGAAATAGGCGGTCAGTTTGCTGATTTCGGTGGTGTCCAGGAAATAGGGAGCGTCGTAAGACAGGACGATGATGCGCGAATTACGCACGATGTCCGGCCGTTCCGCCAGAAAACGGTTGAGCGCTTCTGAGTTTTCGGTGAAGCCGCGCATGGCGAAGATGATCCAATCCGGTTCGTTCATCGCTTCTTGCACCAGAAAGGCGGCCGAGGGGGTGGAGGTTGGCGCCGGCGTTGGCGTCTCGCCGTCTGCCGGGGTGACGGTGGCCTCTTCTAATGGAACCGGGGGAAATTCGATGGTTTCGCCGTTGGCGTCCAGAAATTCCCCTAAATCGGCAAAAGAAAAACTGGCGACCTGGGCGGCGGCGACTTGCCCGGTGCCGTTGGGTCCGTAGAGCGCCAGAATGCGGTCGGATACGGCCGTCTCCGTGAGCAAGGGGGTCGGCGGACAAAAACTGCATTGGGGGGCGGACAACACATCGGTGAAAATGATAATTTGTTCCCCGGAACCGGGCGGGCTGGCCATCCGTTCCGCCAATTCGGCCGGGCTGGGGGCGATGAGGGTGACGGCCATCCGCGCCAGTTCAAACAGTTCGGGATGGGGTTGATTGAGGACGGCCGTGACTCTTTCCGATTCCACCAACACATTTTCCGGCGAAAAATCACCGCTGTACAGCCGCAGTTTGAGCTGGAGGATGCGCAGCGCCGCTTCATCCACCCGCTGCTGGAACAACTGGTCGGTCAGGTACCGCTCCCGAAACCAGAGAATGGTGTCGCGCATGTTGGCTACCTGGGCTTCGACGTCAGTTTCGTCCAGGGCGAAATCGGAAAGGTAGAGCAGGTCGTTGCCCGCTTGCAGCGCGTCGCGGGCGATGCGGCGATGGGGGAATTCCTGGCCGGTGTCATCGTAAAAGCGTTTGACGGCGCGGACGCCCAACGCATCGGACATGATGACGCCGCCGTTTTGCCGCCAACCGGCGAATTCGGCCAACTGCATCAGCGACCCCAATGCCTGGCTGTCAAAACTGACGGGGGCGGTGGTGGCGCGGATATTGCCCTGGAAGCCTTGGTACCGAATGTGGGTGGTGAGCAGGCCGTCAACGGCCGTCACCGCCGTGGGCGAATCGCCGGTCGCCACAAAAAATGGAGCCAGTTCAATTTGCTTCAGTTGTTCCAGCGATTTACGCACCGTGGGCACTTCTTCGGCCACGGGCCGGTCGCTGCTACCGTTGCCGGGGAAATGTTTGGCGATGACAGCCACCCGATTGTTGCTGCCGTTGTGGACGCCGGTGGTGTACGCCTGCCCCATCAAGCCCACCCAATAGGGATCGCCGCCGAAAGTGCGGATGCCCAGATTGCTGGGGCTGAATGGGGCCGGGTTTTCCAGCACATCCAGCGAAGGGCCGATGAGTAGATTGACGCCCATGGCGGCCAATTCTCGCCCCATGATGGCGCCGCTGTTTCGGGCAAACTCAGGCTGCCAGGCAGCGCCCAGAGCCATGTTGCTGGGCAGTTGGGTCACGCCGGACAGAATGTTGTCGTAAGGGTAGCCAGCCCCTTCCTGGCTGACGCTGATGAAGAGGGGGATGGGCTGACTGACGGATTCGGGCGTGGCTGTGGCCGTCAGGGCGTCTGTTTCGGTGGGGAGGCTGTCGTCGTTTTCGTCGTTGGGGGGCGCGGCTATCGCCTGTCCCATCAAAACCAGCCGTTGCAAATCGTTGGTCAGCGCCGCCAGTTGGCCGGGGACGTTGGCCGGATCGCCGTATCCGGTGATGTTGTCGTTTTCGGCCAGCAGCATGACGCCGCCCACCCGGTAGTTGACGATGAGGTCAACCAGGTCGCTGTTTTCCAGGAGATCGTCGCCCTGGAAGGTGATGAGAAACAGTTGGCCGATCCGATCTTCGAGACTCATCGCCTCCAGGAGGGATTGGGCTTGCTGGGACTCATTGGCGTGTACGGCCGTCGGCACTCTACCTGGCGCCCACAGGACAGCCAAGCATAAAACTGCCAGCCAAAATCGCCAGTGACGTATCATACTCGTTATCAGTAATCGGTAACCAGTAATCAGTAATCAGTACCGCAACTGAACACTGAGTACTGAATACTGAACACTGCCACCACTTCGTGAACTTAAAACGACTAAATATGCGGGCTGCCGGGACAAAGAGGCAAAGCGGCGTTTTTGCAGATCGGTGTCCTGACGAACCTGAACGAATTATAACGTAGATTGCCTTACCGAACACCTGTGTTAAAATTTCTCCAGGCCATTCGAAATTGATTTTTGGACAAAAACGTGAAACGTACGGCCTTTGAATACGGGCCTGGTTTCACGTTTTTTTCTGGGAAATGAGTATGTCTAACCGTATGCGGAATTTGTTAGCTTATCTTTTGTTAGTGGTGTTGGCTGCCAGCGCCTTTGTGGCCGGCTATTTTACCAATGATTTTGTGGAACTGCGCCGCAACGGGGTGTTGCCGTCACTGTTTAGCGCCGCCGATCCCTCCCAGGAGTTCGACCTGTTTTGGGAAGCGTGGGATCGAGTGGAAACCAGCTTTATAGGCGAGAAACCGACCCAACAGGAGTTGATGTATGGCGCCATTCGCGGCGCATTTGCCACGTTGAATGACCCTTACACCATTTTTGTGGAGCCGGTGGCGCGGCAGCAAGAGCGAGAATCACTGCAAGGGACGTTTGGCGGGATTGGCGCGTTCTTGCGTCGGCCGGAAGAAGGCGGCGATATTGTTTTGTCTCCCATTCCGGGCAATCCGGCTGAAATCGCCGGCATTTTGGAAGGGGATGTGTTGGTGGCGGTAGATGGCGTGCCGGTGACGGCCGAGATGACGGTGGCTGAGGTGGCGGATATGATCAAGGGGCTGAAGGATACGGCCGTCACCTTGACAATCATCCATCTCAACACTGAATCAGCGGTCGAGGTCATCATTACGCGGGGCGATATCCTCATCCCATCTGTCAGTTCCCGCTTGTTGGATGAGGACGAAACGATTGGTTACATTCAACTCACCCGGTTTAGCGGCGAGAGCAGTAACGAGGTCGGCGCGGCCGTCACCGATTTGATGGCGCAGGGGGCTGAGCGCCTCATCCTCGATTTGCGGGGCAATGGGGGCGGTTTGTTAGATGCGGCCGTCAACATCGCCGATTTATTTTTGGAAGGCGGGCCGATAGTGCGCCAGGTAAATGCCAGCGGCGAACAAACTCTGGAAGCCAGCGTCGAGACGTTGGCCCCTGACATCCCGCTGGTACTGCTGGTGGATGGGGGCACAGCCAGCGCCTCCGAAATTTTGTCCGGCGCTTTCCAAGACCGGGATCGGGCGGTTTTAATCGGCTCGCAGCAGACGTTTGGCAAAGGGTCGGTGCAGCTTGTTTTTGATTTGAGCGATGGCTCGTCGGTGCATGTGACTTCGGCGCGCTGGTTTACGCCGGATCGGAACCAGATTGATCAGATGGGACTGCAGCCGGATATTTTAGTGGAGATCAGCCAGGAAGCGATTGATGACGGCCGTGACGAACTGTTGCAACGAGCCATAGAGTATTTACAGGTTGGAAATTGATAATGAACGAAACGAAAAATGAAAATTCACAGCGACGGCTGTGGCTGGTGTTGGGCGGCGGCGCGATAGTCGCCTTGTGTTTGTGCGTGGGGTTGGCCGGGTTCGCGCTGGGCGGTCAATTCAGTGAGGATTCGACGGTTTCTGCGGTAGAAGTGACGCGCGAAGTCACCCGCATCGCTCAGGTACAGGCGGTTGGCGATGATTCGCATAGCGATGAAGATGTGCCCGCGACACCCATGCCTGAACCGCCGAGTCAGCCGACGGCCGTGCCCACCATGCCGTCCACATCGGCCCCAACTGCCGCCGGGGCCGTAGCTTCTGACGATCCCGATCTGGCCCTGTTTTACGAAACGTGGGAATTGGTCAGGGAGCGGTTTGATGGGGACATGCCCAGTGATGAAGAGATGTTGTACGCGCTGATTGCCGGTTCTCTGGAATCGCTGAACGATCCGTACACCCGTTTCTCCTCGCCGGAACTGGCTGCCCGGATGCGCGAAGACCTGGGCGGCTCGGTGTCGGGCATCGGCGCCTATGTGCGCGAGGATGAGGATGGCTTTTTTGAAATTATCAGCCCGATTGCAGGACAGCCGGCCGAGCTGGCGGGACTGCTCCCCGGCGACATCGTGGTGGAAGTGGATGGCGAGTCAATCATCGGCCTCACTTTTGATGAGGTGATTTTGATGGTGCGCGGCCCGGAAGGTACGGCCGTTTCCCTGACCATTTTACGCGAAGGGGAGCCGGAGCCGTTGTCTTTTACCATTGTGCGGGCGCGATTTGAAGTGCCTATCGTCCAGGCAGAAATGCTGGATGATGACATCGCCTATCTGCAACTGACGGAGTTTAATCGAAATGCGGTGACACTTTTAACCCAGGAGCTGGAGGCGCTGCTGGCTCAGAATCCGCAAGGGCTGATTTTGGATTTGCGGAACAATCCTGGCGGTTTTTTGGATCAGGCGATTGCCGTTTCTGATGTTTTCCTGGGCGAAAGCACGGTTTTGTTTGAGCGAAACCGGCAGGGATTGGACCAAACTTTCCGGGCGGATAATGGGGACGCCGGTGAAGCGATTCCGATGGTGGCGCTGGTGAATGGCGGCAGCGCCAGCGCTTCGGAAATTGTGGCGGGGGCGTTGCAGGATAACGGCCGCGCTATTCTGATTGGCACGACGACTTTTGGCAAAGGGTCGGTGCAGACGCTGCACACGTTGTCCAACGGGGCCGAACTGCGGGTGACGATTGCCCGTTGGTACACGCCGGATAACAACACGATTGATTCGCTTGGGATCACGCCGGATATTGAAGCGCTGCCGGCGGCGGATAGGGACAGCGAGGATGATCCCCAGTTGGATCGGGCGGTGGAATATCTGCGGGACGGCCGTTAGGGGGAATGGCGTCATGAAACAGAGCGGCATCAAAGTGATTGCCAAAAACAAGCGGGCTGCCTTCGATTACATCTTGTTGGATCGGTTTGAAGCCGGGCTGGTTTTGACCGGCACGGAGATAAAATCCATTCGCGCCCATCAGGTCAGCCTGCGCCGCAGTTATGTGCAGCGGCGGGGGGACGAGTTGTTTTTAGCCGAGGCCAATATCGCCCCATACGAACATGGCAACCGGGAAAACCACGAGCCGACCCGTCCGCGAAAACTTTTATTAAACCGGCGCGAAATTGACAAGATCATTGAGCAGATGACGCAAAAAAGTTTGACGGTAGTGCCGACCCGGTTGTATCTGAAAGACGGCCGTGCCAAAGTCGAAATTGCTTTAGCCAAGGGTAAACAAAAACAAGATAAACGGCACGCCATCGCCAAGCGAGACGCCGAGCGGCAGGTCGAGCGCGCTTTGCGCCGAAAATATAATTAAGCCGCTCCGCCACCTTCCGCGCCGCCAGCTACATTGGCGTGTTGGGGATTGCGGCGGACGTAATCTTCGACCAGCAACATGTTTTTGTTGGCGTGTTTGATGGTCTGCAATAAATCCGTCATCGTGGAAATTTCTTCTACTTGCTCCGTCACGAACCATTGCAAGAATTGGTTGCTGATATGGTCTTGTTCGGCAACAGCCAGCGTCACCAGGTTGTTAATTTCATCGGTGACTTTCATTTCCTGATCCAGCGCATATTGCACAGCTTCAGAGGCTGAGCCAAACTCATTTTTCAATTTAGGCGTGCTGGGAATAATGGGCTTGGCCCCGGCTTCCAGCATAAAATGCACGAATTTCATTGCATGCTCCCGCTCTTCCTCGGCCTGACTATAGAAAAACTGGGCCAATTGCGGCAGAGATTCTTCGTCGAAGTAGATGGCGATGGCCACGTATTGGGCGGAAGCGGTGAATTCGCTCTGAATTTGGGCGTTCATGGCGTCAACAACTTTTGACTTGATGATCATTATATTCTCCTTAATTTAAGGTGTTTGACACTTTGGCGGCTCCAGCGCCCCAAGTTGCTTCTTGGATTATATCGCACAATGGGGAAAGTTCACGCTCCTCAAAACGGAGGAGCGGCGGCGGAGTTGTTTAGTTGGGAGAGGATTGTGGGGGAGACGGCCCTCTGTGTCAATATAGGGTGAAACACTTCACACTCAGAATTTAGTGTAGAATTTGAGGGCGAAGGGGAACATCATGACAAGATGGAATCTGAACGAGTATCAAGTTTAGGTGGCTAACGAATAAGCGTTTCAGGCGGCGCGTCGAAAACAGCCTACACAAACCAGCTTGTTAGCCGCCGCATAAACGTTGTTGAACTAAGCCGGGGAAAACGGGTCTTGTTTCACTTATGGATTAAGGCATTTCCCAGATTGGTTTAACCCTGAAACGCGACCCAATCCCAGGTGCAGTATAGCCAGCAGGGGGAAAGCATGTCAATAGAAATCGGCTCTTTGGGAATTCGTGGGGTTTTGGGTTGTGAGTGGCGGGTATCGGGTATATGGATGGCGCGTCCAGCGGTAATGCTCGCGACTTGCCACCCGCCACTCATGTCAACCCTGTGAAATCTTAAGGCCGCACAACTTTTTAGCGCCCCCTTCAGTACGGCCGTTTTCGCATTACTCCCACTTCATCTATAATTGAGCCGACAATTCCCACATTTACACAACAGGAGCGATCATGGACTTTCAATTAACTGAAGAACAGCGCCAGTTTCGTCATGTGGTGCATGAGTTTATGGCCAAAGAGCTGAAGCCGACGGCGCGCCACACCGATGAAACCGGCCAATTTAACTGGCCGGTGGTGAAGAAGATGGGGCCGTTGGGCTTGTTGGGCCTGGAAGTGCCGGAAAAATATGGCGGCGCGGAACTGGACCCGGTCAGCGCCACCATCGCCGCCGAGGAGTTGGGCTGGGCCTGCGCCGCCACCGCGTTAGCCATCGGCGCCCACAACAGCCTGGCGTTGGGGCCGATTGTGCGCTATGGCTCGGAGGCGATTAAGCAGGAATGGCTGCCGAAATTGGCGACCGGCCAGGGTAAATTGGCCTGTCTCTCGCTCACCGAACCGGGCGCCGGTTCCGATTTGCAGGGCGGGGTGCGCACGACGGCCGTCAAAGAAGGGGATTCCTGGATCATTGACGGCAGCAAAATGTGGATGACCAACGCTTCGGTGTCCGACTTGATGGTGGTGTTGTGCCGCACCGACCGCGGCGGCGGCAGCCACAGCCTCAGCCATATCCTGATTCCCACCGACACGCCGGGCATCACCATTGCCCCGGCGGAGAAGAAAATGGGGCTGAAAGGCTCGCCCACCCATGCCGTCACCTTTGACGAGGTGCGGGTTCCGTTGGCGAACTTGTTGGGGGAAGAGGGGCGCGGGTTGCAGCAAACGCTGGAAACGCTGGATCACGGCCGTGTCGGTATTGGCGGATTGGCCTTGGGCATCGCCCAGGCAGCGTATTAGGCGGCGTTGAAATATGCCCACGAGCGGGAGACATTCGGCAAGCCGATTGCTCATCACCAGGCGGTGCAGTGGATGCTGGCCGACGCTGCCACCGAAATCCAGGCGGCGCGGTTGATGGTCTACTGGTCGGCGTGGCGGAAAGCGCAGGGCGGCCGTTTCACCCAAGCGGCGGCCATGGCCAAGCTGTTTGCCACCGAAGTCAGCGAACGGGTGTGCCGCAACGCCATTCAGGTGCATGGCGGCTTCGGTTACAGCAGCGAGTTTGAAGTGGAGCGCATGTACCGCGATACCCGCTTGATGACGATTGGCGAGGGAACCAGCGAGATTCAGCGGCTGGTGATCGCCCGACACATTTTGAACCTTTGAGTGTAGAGGGTAGAGCGAGAGCGGGAGGAAGAATTCTTCCTCCCGCTCTCGCTCTCGTTCTAGCTCCCTCCCAAGAAAAACACGCCGGCGGCAATTAACAAAAGGATGACGACGATGATGACGGGAACCAGCCAGTGTGGTCGGCGGCTGGCGGTCGGTTGGTCGGGGGTAGACGGCCGTGCCTGTTCAGCTTGAATGGCGGCGTCAAGGGCGGCGGTCATCTTGGCCATCGTCTCAAAACGGCTCCACGCCTGCGGCCAGAGGCAGTCCCGTACCAGCCGGTAGGTGGCCTGGGTTAAGCCAGGGCGAGCGGCGGACAGCGGCTCTTCACGCGGCGGGCTGGCTGGTTTTTCAAAAACGCTCCACTCAGATTGGGGGATACGCGGACGATGCCCGGCCAACATCTCGTACAAAATGACGCCCAGGGTGTAGATGTTGCTGCGGCTGGTGACGCTTTTGCCCCGCCGTTGTTCGGGGGAGGCGTAATCGAGGAATTCGATCTGGCGCGGCAGCACGGCCGTACCGCCGGGGGGACACATCAAATCGAGCAGTAGGGGACAGCCGTCCTCCCGGATAAAGATGTTCTCCGGGGTCAGGTTAGGATGGGTTAAACCAACCACATGCGCCGTGTTAAAAGCATCGGCCAACTGGCGAATGAGGGTAAGGGCATCCACCACAGAAGCGGCGGGTTTGCCCGATTGGTTGATTTGGGACAGCGAAGTGACGGAAACAAAGGGGGTGGCAGCATACGGCCGTCCATCCTTGGCCGCGCCAAAATCCTCAATGGGGGCGATGATGGGGTGGTTGATCTGGCGCAAGGTTTCGGTGCGGCGTTGGAACCGTTCCGCCAAATCTCGATCCAGGCTGTTCACGAAAGTCAAATAAACCACCTCGTTGGAACGGGTGTCTTCGGCCTGGTAAAGGGATTCTGATTCGCCGATGAGCATCTCGGCTTCAATGCGGTAATGGCTAATTTGTTGTCCGATCATAACAAAGAACTGAGATTCAGTAGATCAAGATTTTCGCCACGAATGCCACGAATTACACGAAAAACACGTTCTTAACCTAAATTTCGCACCTTTCCAATCGAATAGAAAGAGGAAAAACATACCAATCTTGCTGGCCGCATCGCGTTAATCCGTTTCCTGGTCAGTCAGGCTTACCTGACAGATTGGCAAGATTGTATTTCTGCTGCCTC
>JAJRVV010000150.1 GCA_024277135.1 Chloroflexota bacterium
GGTCACATCACAATGATATGACCCTTTTGTCGGGGTGACCGGACTTGAACCGATGGCCTCGCCGACCCGAACGGCGCGCTCTACCAAGCTGAGCTACACCCCGTAGTACTACAACAATTATTTATTTACAAGAGAAAAATCGCGGAAAACACAATGGGTGTATTGTGTTTTGAGGTTCCACGACCTCGCCGACCCGAACGGCGCGCGCTAGCCAAACTGCGCCATGCCCCGAACAGGGCTGAATTATAAAACAAGTTGACAAGATTGCAAGCGGAATACGGCCGTGCCTGTATCCCCTCCGCAACCCTTCGATTGCTACGCTGTGCCTTTGAATTCAACCCATCAGGAGTAACTGCCCATCTCCGGCGCGGGCAAAATCCTCAAGCGGAGCTGAAAGCGCGATTTTCCACCTGAGAAGATGGTCGTCTGCGTAACAAAACGGCCGTTCCCCGGTAGATCAACAGTAGACAAGCCGCCGTTCCATCTTGTACAATCCTGGCAGGAGATATGCAATGGAAGACCTCGCCGGCAAACAACTCGGCCCGTATCAAATCATCGCACCGCTCGGCGAAGGCGGCATGGCGGCTGTCTACAAAGCGTTCCAACCCAGCATGGAGCGGTATGTCGCCCTCAAAATTTTGCCCCGTCACTTCGCCAACGACCCGGAATTCGTGGGCCGGTTCAAGCAGGAGGCTCGCGTCATCGCCAATTTGCAGCATCCCCATATCCTGCCCGTCCATGATTTTGGCGAAGCGGATGGTTACACCTACCTCACCATGCGCTTCATCCAGGGCGGTACGTTGTCCGACTGGTTGAAGGAGCGCGTGCCATTGCCCATGGACAAAATCCGCCGGGTGATTTCGCAGGTGGGCGGAGCGCTGGATTATGCCCATGCCCAGGGCGTCATCCACCGGGACATCAAGCCCAGTAACATCCTGGTGGATCAATGGAATAACAGCCTGCTGACAGATTTTGGGCTGGCAAAAATGGTGGCGACCTCCTCCCATCTGACGCAAACAGGCGGCATTTTGGGCACGCCGGCGTACATGTCTCCCGAACAGGGGTTGGGCCAAAAGATTGACCATCGCAGCGACATTTATTCGCTGGGCGTGGTGTTGTACCAGATGACGGTCGGCCACCTGCCCTACCAGGCGGAAACGCCGATGGCGGTGGTCATCAAACACATTCACGACCCGCTGCCGCCGCCGCGTCAGCGAGAGCCGAACCTGACCGAGGCGGTGGAATTGGTGATTCTCAAGGCGTTGACGAAGAACCCGGAGGATCGCTACGGCTCGGCTGGTGATCTGGTACAGGCTTTGGAGGAGGCGACGACGACGCCAACGGCGGTAGCTGATGCGTCTCCGGCGGCGGAAACGGCCGTCGTCGCCGAACCGCCTGAACCCACCCCGGAACCGGCCCCCAACCCGATCCCGGCCACGGTGGTGATGGAATCGTCCGCTACGGCCGTGCCCGCCCCCACTCCCGCGCCTGAACCCAGCCCCACGCCGCCAACTGCCGCCCCCATCAGCGCCCCGCCCGCTACCCCGCCAAAGAAAAAACGCCGCTTCAAATGGCGCTGGGCTGTGGCCGGCGCCGGCCTCATCTTCATTTGCTTCATCTTGTTCGCCATTGCCGCCAACAACCAGGATAGCGGCGCCGACAACCAAGGTGACGGCAACGATTCTGCCAACGGGGAGATTGGCAGCAACATCGGCGCTACAACAAACGAAGCCGTTGATGAAGCCATCCAGGACACCCTTAATGATCTCGATTTACCGGAAGCGGCCCAGGCCCGCATCGCCATCGCCCTGGATGCCGTCCGCGAGGGAGATTATGAGAAAGCGCAAGAGGCTTTTGCCCAGGCTGTTGAAATGGCGCCCGATAATCCCGACATCTACTGTGAACGAGGATATGTCCTGCGCGAACTGGAAATGTACGATGAGGCGATTGCCGATTTTGAAAAATGCCGCGAACTGGCCCAGGGGTAAGACAATCCTGATCAGGCATCCACCGCTTTAGACGAAGCCGTTTCTACCCAAGCCCGGCTCAAGTTTGAGGAAACAGATCGGCTGGAAGATGCTTTGGGCATTCTGGATGCAGCTTTGGAAACCGGGCAAGCGCCTGATTGGCTCCGGTGCGAGCGGGGGGAGTTCATTCTCACGGCTATTGGCCCACATGTAGCCGTCATTCCTGATTTTGAAGCGTGTGCCCAAACAATGGCCGATGACGACTATTGGTCGTGGCGAGCCACCTCCATTTTAGTTTGGGTGCGCGGCGTCAATGCGCTGGATAACGAGAGATACGAAGAAGCAGCCGCACATTTCCAGCAATGGGCCAATCTGGTGGATGATTCTCCCTGGCCCCAATGTTACCTGGCGTTTGCCCTGGATGAATTGGGCGATTACAACGGGGCCATGGCCGCATTCCTGCAATGCCGCAATCTGGCCGAAGATGCCGACGCCCGGCGGCAGGCTGACGGCGGGCTGAAATACGTTGAGGCTCATGTCGCCGTCGAAAACGGCGCCTGGGACGAAGCCTTGGCTGCCTACGAAGAAGCGATCAGCCTGCTGCCAGATGATCCCTGGCTCTTCTGCGAACGTGCCGAAGTTTTCATGACCATCGGCGAAGTGGAACCAGCTCTGGGGAATGCCCAGGCCTGTCTCGACCACAGTGGAGAGGACGACAGCATCCGCGAATGGGCCGAAAGCTTACTTCAGGATATCGAGTCCGGCGGATGAGAGCTGGTGTCAAGTCCTGAAATACGTTGACACATAATAGTGACTACTGTACATCAACTTCTACAATGAATTTCAGCTGGTTTATATAAGTCAAGCGACATATGAGGCCGCTCGTAATTGTACAACCAGACCGCTTCTCGAACCGCTGCTTGGGCATGTTCGTAATCAACAAAAAGGTCGTCAAGGCCTTCTCGCAAAACCATCTCATTCATAAAAACCTCCTGCCGCCCAATTCCACAAATCTTGGCTCCAGCTTACCACCCCCGCCTCCGCATGGTACAATTGCGCCCCGGGGTACGGCCGTGTGTATAACAGCTAGAGGATGGAGCGAGAGCTAGAGAAAGTGTCTTTCTTCCTCTAGCTCTCGCTCTAACTTAAAGGACAAAACATTGAGACGTTGGCAGTTTTGGATTGGCGTCATCATCAGCGCCATTTTTTTATGGCTGGCATTAGGCGGCCTGAAACTGGATGAGGTGTGGGCCGACATGCGCTCGGCCAACTACTGGTGGCTGGTTCCCAGCGTGGCCGTTTATTTCCTGGCCGTTTGGGTGCGCACGTGGCGCTGGGATTACATGCTGCGCCCGCTCAAACAGATTCCGCTCAAGCGGCTGTTTCCTGTCGTCGTCATCGGCTACATGGGCAACAATATTTACCCTTTTCGCGCAGGGGAAGTGCTGCGCTCTTATGTCTTGCGCCAGCGGGAAAATGTGCCCATGAGCGCCAGCCTGGCCACCGTCATCGTGGAGCGGGTGTTTGACGGGCTGGTGATGCTGGTGTTTGTCTTTGCCGCCCTACCCCTCGCTCCCTTGCCCAGCAGCGCTATTCGCGCCACCGTCATCGTGGCCAGCGTCGCTTTTTTTGGGGCGATGGTCGTTTTCTTCGGCATGGCGGCGGCGCCAACGCGGATGATGGGATTGGCTGAATGGGTGAGCGGCCGTTTGCTGCCAAAGCGGGTGGCACGGCCGTTGCTCGATTTCATGGCTCGTTTTCTGGTCGGTTTAGAATCGTTGCGCAGTTTTCGCAACGTCCTCATGATTTTTTTTACCTCCATCCTGATTTGGCTGCTGGAAACGGTCAAATACTGGTTCATCATGCACGCCTTCGATTTCCAGGTCAACTTCTTCGCCCTGATGTTGATGAACGGCATCGTCAATCTGGCGACCACGCTGCCCTCCGCGCCCGGTTACATCGGCACATTTGATGGGCCGGGGATCGCTGTTTTGACGCTGTATAGCGTGGAAGAAGCGGTTGCCACCGCCTACACGCTGGTCTTGCACGCCGCGCTCTGGCTGCCCATCACCCTGATGGGCGGGTATTACATGGTGCGCGAAGGGTTAGGCTGGGCTGATTTTGGCCGGGCGGTGACGGCCGTGGAAGGGGAGGGCGCATGAAAAATCGGCGCATGAAGATCGGCATTGTCGGCGCCGGCATCGCCGGGCTGTCAGCGGCTTATGATTTATTGAACGCCGGGCACGAGGTGATTTTATACGAGGCAGGCAGTCAAACGGGGGGGCTGGCTTCCGGTTTTAAGGATGAGACGTGGGAGTGGCCGTTGGAGCGGTTTTATCATCACATTTTCGGCACGGATAAGGCCATCATCCGGCTGACGGAAGAAATCGGCATGGGGGACAAGCTGTTTTTCCCTCGGCCAACGACTTCGGTGATGTATGACGGCCGTATCACTCCCTTCGACTCCCCTCCACGCTGGATCACTTTCCCCGGCTTCAACCTGGCGGACGCAGCCCGCTTCGGGTTGGTCAGCGCCTACCTGCGCTTTTCCCGCCCCTGGCGGCAGTTGGAGCGGGAAACGGCCGATCGCTGGCTGCGGCGTTGGTACGGCGACAAGGTGTACGAACTGGTGTGGCGGCCCCTGCTCATCGGCAAGTTTGGCCCCCATTACCAGCAGGTGAACATGGCCTGGATGTGGGCGCGGCTGCATGTGCGCACGCCCAAGCTGGGCTACTTTGAGGGCGGCTTTCAGACGTTTGTGGATGGGTTGACGGCCGTCGTCCGCGACAAAGGAGCCATCATTCATCTCAACATGCCAGTCGAGAAGATTGAGCTAGAACCAGACGGCCGTTTACTGATTACTGCCCACCGATTACTGAATACTGTCAATGCCTGCCTCGTCACCACCTCACCGGGGCTGTTAGCGAAACTAACGCCCGATCTGCCCGCCGATTATTTGGGGCAGTTGCTGGAACTGAAGAGTATGGGGGCGGTGGTGATGACGTTGGCGTTGAGGCGGCCGTTCATGCCCGACCGCCTCACCTACTGGCTCAACATCCCCGCCCACACGCCCGATAAAAGCCAGAGCGACTTGCCCTTCCTGGCCCTGGTCGAACACACCAACTTCATTGACCACCAACATTATGGCGGCGACCACCTGCTGTATCTGGGCGATTACGTCACGCCGGATCATCCCTACCTGACCATGCCCCAGCCAGAAATGGAGACGTTGTTCCTCAACGCGCTAACCCGCATCAATCCCGATTTTCGACTCGATTGGGTGCGCCAAAGCTGGCTGTTCCGTGAACACTATGCCCAGCCCGTACCCCTTGTCAACCACGCCCAGGCCATCCCCGCCATCCAGACCCCCATCCCCGGCCTCTACTTCGCCAGCATGAGCCAGGTCTACCCCTGGGATCGGGGCACCAATTTTGCGGTGGAGATTGGACGACGGGCAGCCCGATTGATGATGGAAGCTCGAGGTAAGAGCTAGAGCTAGAGGATAGAACCTACTCTAGCTCTAGCAGGCTGTCGGAAAAGTAGCTGTAGCCGCGGTTTCTTACCGCGTTCCCAGAGGCGAGGTAAGGATACCTCGGCTACAAAATGGGGTTCTCCGACAAACTGCTAGCTCTCCCCTCTGGCTCTGTAGTTGTCCCGTAGTCTTCCCGTCCTGGTAAGCGGTGATGTAAGTTGTTACAGTTAGCGTAATTTCAAAGACCTGCGAGGTTTTGAAAACCTCGCAGGTCTCTCGGCTAAAAACAGGAGCAAATCATGAAAATTATCGTTGTCGGCACCGGATATGTGGGTCTGCCCCACGCGGCCGTGCTGGCCGAATATGGTCACGAAGTACACGCCTACGATATTGACGAAAAACGCATCGCCGCTTACAAAACGGGGGAAAGAACCCAAATCGAGCAGTATGTGAACGAACCGGGGCTGTCGGCGGCCGTGGCCGAAAACTTGGACCGCTACCTCTTTTTCACGACAAATATCACCGACTTGGTGGAGGGCGCGGACATTTTCTTCCTCTGTCTCAACACGCCGCCGCAGCGGGATGGCTCATCTGACCTGAGCTATTATCTCAACGCCGCCCATCACGTGGCCCAACTGCTGACCCAGCGGAAAGAGAAATCCCGCGTCGTTTTGGTAAACAAAAGTACCGTCCCCATCGGCACGGCGCGGCTGCTGGAAAATGTGATGCAGGAACATGGCGTCGAAAATTTCGGCGTGGCCTCTAACCCGGAATTTCTGGCGCAGGGCAGCGCCATGGAAGGATCGCGCAAGCCGGATCGAGTGGTGGTGGGCTGCGACACAGAGGCGGATTTCGCCATCATGCGCCGTATCTACTCCCAATTCGTCAACCACGTCCGCATCCGCTACCTGGAAACGACCCCGGAAACGGCCGAAGCCATCAAATACGTGGGCAACACCCTGCTGCTGACCTACATCTCCTACTGGAACGGAGTTGGCGCCCGGCTGGCGGAAACCTACCCCAACATCCGCATGGAAGATTTGAAGATCGGCGTCACCGCCGACTCCCGCATCAGCACCTGGGGGTCGTATGTGAGCAACGGCGCCGGCGGCTCCTGCTTCGGCAAGGATATTCAGTCGCTCATCTACCAGCTCAACCAGGCGGGACGGCCGACCGACTTGCTGCAAGCGGTCTATAACATCAACGAGTATCAGAAGACGTACCTGATTGACCGGGCGGTGTACGAAGCCGGGTTTAATTTCAATCACAAGAGGGTGGCTTTGTTGGGGCTGGCGTTCAAAAAGCGCACCAACGATATGCGCGATTCGGCGGCGCTGAAGGTGGTGGAGGCGCTGCTGGCGCGGGGGGTGCAGGAGATTCGGGCGTATGATCCGTTGGCGACGGCCGTTGCCCAGGATTATTGGTTCAATCCGGAGAAGAACCATTTGTTTGAGCGGATCAGCTACCACGATTCGGCTAAAGCGGCCCTGACTGGCAGCGATGCGGTATACATTTCCACGGATTGGGAGGAGTTTCGGGGCTTATCGCGCACCATTGAGACGACGGTAAAGCCCCCTTATTTGATCATTGACGGCCGTCGCATGATGCCCGACTATCTCACCCTGGTGCAAAAAGGATACCAACACCTCTCCGTCGGCGGCGGCTACCTGAAACCGGGCTGAATCGAAATGACGTTACCAAAACGATAAACGAAAAACGTAAAACGAAAAGCGTGACATCAACACTCATTTTATTTTACGTTTTTCGCTTTAATAATGCGTCAAACTGCCGTCGGCGCGGGCGCGGTTGACGGCGAAGCGGAAGATGATAAGCGACAGGGGGAAGAGAAGCAGGCAAAAGATGACCAGCGCCAGCAAATCGGGGGCCAATTCCGCCCAGGAAGCGCCGCCGATGAGGGAGAGGCGCATGGCGCGCAGGGCGTAGGTGATGGGCAGCAGTTTGGCGATGGCTTGCAGCCAGCCGGGCAAGATTTCTATCGGATAAAAGACGCCGCCGATCAGGTTGGCCAGGTTGCCCAGCAAGCCGGTGATGGGGTCGCCCCGTTTGATGACCATGATGACGCCGGCGGTGATGATGCCGATGCTGGCGAAGGAGAGGATGGACAACAATAGGGTGACGATGGCGGCAGCGTAATTGGCCCCGCCCAAACTCACACCCAACAGCAAGGTGCCAATCGATAAATAAACCAATACGCGAAAGGTGGTGAAGAGATAGCTCCACACGGCCGATCCCACAATGATCAGCGAAACTGGCGTGGGCGTCATCAACATCGCCTCCAGCGTGCCAGTGGTTTGCGCTTGGCGCAAGGCGCGGGCGAAGCCGGTCAGCCCCACGCCGAAGTAGCTGCCAAAAGCGACGCCGATGAGGACAAAAGCAAAGTAATCGCCGCCATACGCCGCCAGCGCGTCTTGGGCCGAATCCCCCACTAACTCCGACAAAAAGAAGAAGATGAAGGCGCTGAAAAAGATGCCGCCGATGCTGACCAGAAAGGAGAGCCGGTAGCTGGTTTCGGTGAAAAAGTCGCGGACGAGGAAGGCGCGTAGGAGACGGGTGACGGCCGTCAACGACCAGATGACGCGACGACCAGGTGACAAGGCGATGACGCTTTCATCCTTCATCCTTCACCTCTCATCCTTCGTAAAATGGTCGAACACTTCTTCCAGGGTGGGCGGGTGGCTGTCAATGGCGCGGATGGGGATGTGGCGGTCGCGCAGGGCGTCGAGCACGGCCGTCAACAACCCATCATTTTCGGCGGCGGTGAAGCTGAGGCGATGGGCTGTGCGTTGCACGGGGAGGTGGGAGAGGACGGCCGTATCCACCGGCGCATCCAGCGTAAGGGTGTACCGCTGCCGGGGGCCAAGCTGCCGTTTCAGCGCCGCCGGATCGCCCACAGCCCGAATCCGCCCCCGGTGCATCAACGCCACTTGTTGACATAACTTTTCAGCCTCCGCCAAATCATGCGTGATCAGAAAAACCGTCACCCCCTGCTGCGCCATCAGCCGCCGGATGAGGTGGTGCAGCCGCTGGGTGGCGGCAGGGTCGAGGCTGCGGGTCGGTTCGTCCAGAAAGAGCAGGCGGGGCCGGTGCAGCAAACTGCGGGCAATCGCCAACCGCTGTTTCATGCCGCTGGAGAAGGCGCTGAAGCGGCGGTCGGCCACATCCAGCAGGTCAACGGCCGTCAACACCTCCCGCACCCGTTCGTCGGCGGCACGGCCGTGCAGCCCATACATCGCCGCGAAAAAGAGCAGGTTGCGCCGCGCCGAAAGCCGCCAATAAAAACTGCGTTCGTCAGACACCACCAACCCCACCGCCGCCCGAATGGCGCCCGCCCGCCGCAAATCATACCCGGCGACGACGGCCGCGCCCCGCGTGGGCAAAATCAAGGTGCAGAGCATCTTCACCAGCGTGGTTTTGCCCGCCCCATTCGGCCCCAACAGTCCAAACAGCGTCCCCTCCGGCACGGACAGGGTGATGTCGGCGACGGCCGTCACCGGCGGCGTCCGCGCCATCCGCCGCCATCCTTGCGGCTTGTCATATATTTTGGTGAGTTGGCGGGTTTCGATGGCGATCTCCATGACGGCGGTAGTGTAGTGGAGACGGCCGCTTTCGCCAACCCGCAGACATCCGATTTCTTGTTCAAAGTAACAGTTGTTTATTTGACAACAAGAAATCGGATGTCTTATCGTTACCCCATTCCCCAGACCCACGCTATAATTTCCGGCACGCAATTCATACCAGGAAACCATATGGCAAAACCACAACCCGTCACCAAAACCACCCTGGCCAACGGCCTCACCATCATCCTCAAAGAAATGCGCCACGCTCCCGTCGCCAGTTTCATGCTCTGGTACCGGGTGGGCAGCCGCAACGAACGGCCGGGCATCACCGGCGTTTCCCATTGGGTGGAACACATGATGTTTCGCGGCACGCCCACCTTCCCCAGCGGCGTGCTGGATCGGCTGGTCTCCCGCGAGGGCGGCCATTGGAACGCCTTCACCTGGCTCGATTTCACCGCTTATTACGAAACGATGCCGGCGCGCCGCATTGATCTGGCGCTGCGGCTGGAAGCGGATCGGATGGTACACGCGCTCATGTCGCCCGACGATGTGGAAGCGGAGCGCACCGTCATTTTGTCGGAGCGGGGCATGTACCAGAACGACCCCCAATTCCGGCTGAACGAGGCGTTGACCGCCGCCGCCTTTCGCGTCCATCCCTACCGCCACGAGGTCATCGGGTACGAGACGGATTTGCGGACGATGACCCGCGACGATTTACTGGCCCATTACCGGCGCCATTACGCGCCCAACAACGCGGTGGCGGTGGCAGTGGGGGATTTTGACACGGCCGTCATGCTGAACCGTATCACCGAACTGTTTGGCCCCATCCCGGCGGGGGAGACGGCCGCGCCTGACATCCCAGACGAACCGCCGCAAACAGAAGAACAGCGCGTCGTCGTCAACGGGCCGGACAGCACCCCCCATCTCATCTACGCCTACAAAGCGCCGCCCGCCGCCCATCCCGACTATCTGCCCCTCAGTCTGCTCAACGCCGCTTTCACCGGTGGCAGCAGTTTGGGCATGTTCGGCGGCGGCGGTTCCAACAAAAGCTCGCGGCTGTACCGGGCGCTGGTGTCCACCGAGTTGGCCGTTGCCGCCCGCGGCGGCCTGACGCCCTCGGCCGACCCGTTTTTGTACATGATCAACGTGACCGCGCGCAACGGCCGTGCCCTGGACGAGATCGAATCAGCATTGGAAAAGGAGATCGCCCGGTTGACGACCGACCCCATCACCCAGGCCGATTTGGACAAAGCGCTGAAACGAGCCAAAGCGGGCTTCGTCATGGCCGGGGAAAGCATCACCGGCCAGACCCAACTGTTGGGATTGGCGGAAACGGTGGTTGGCGATTATAGCTGGTTTGAAAATGTATTGGCGCAGCTGAACACAGTGACGCTGGCCGACATCGAGCGCGTCCGCGCCGCCTATTTGCGGCCGGATCAACGAACGGTAGGCTGGTATGAGAAGGATGAAGGATGAAGGATGAAGGTGGAAGGATGAAGGTTGTTTTTTGGCTGGGATGGGCGCTGGTGTTGACGGGATGTTTGGGAGTGGAGACGGTGGTGACTGTGCCGGCGCCGACAGCAGCGGTGACGGCAACGGCCGTGCCCGCCACCAGCGAACCAATCGCCCTGCCTACCAGCGAACCAACCAATCAGCCCACCAGTCAACCCATCGCCCAACCAACCGATGAACCCAGACCCGCGCCGACAACGGCAAGCGAGGCAAGTTCCATGAATCAAGCCAATGCCGACGTTCTCTTTGTGCGCGCGGTGCAAACCGGCGATGAGACCTGGACATTTTCCGTCACCGCAGCCCACCCTGACACCGGCTGGGAGGATTACGCCGATGGTTGGGATGTGCTGCTGCCGGATGGCGCCGTCATCCTGCCCAATCCCGACAACCCATTCACCCGCCTGCTGGTACACCCCCATGTGGATGAACAACCTTTCACCCGCAGCCAGAGCCGGATCGTCATCCCGGAGGAGGTGACGGCCGTCACCGTCCGCGCCCATGATTTACTGGATGGCTTTGGCGGACAAGAAGTGACAGTGGATTTAACAGTTGATTCCGGCCCCAATTTTGAAGTAGAAAAACCCGGCTCCTGATCTTTCCGTTTCGGTTATGAAATCCATCCTCCGTACCCTCACCGAGGCTATCAAACACCTGAACGTGGCGCGCAACCTGCCCGATTATTTTGACCGGGAAGAGCGGCGTCTGGTCGTCCAATCCATCATCATCGGCGTGGCGGTGTGGGCGGTGGTCTTTTCATTGGAAACGGCCGTCGAATGGGCCTTTGAAACCACCCTCCACTTTTTAGAAAATGGCCCCACGCTTTTCCTCGTCTTTGCGCCCCTGCTGGCCGGCGCCCTCATCGTCGCCGCCATCACCCGCTTCCGCGCCGCCACCATCCATTACCGGGACGACGCGGGGCGCATCCACGAACTCAACGACGTGGAAGGAGACGGCCTGGAGCGCGCCATCTCCCTCTACTACGCCTCCGAGCCAACCTTTGAGCAGGCGCTCACCGGGCAAGAAGGGGTGGACGCGCGCTGGCAGTTGCCCACCTTCACCCTGGCCGCCCGCAAATTTTTGGCGACGCTGGTGACGTTGGGCAGCGGCGGCAGCGGCGGCCTGGAAGCCAGCGTCACCTTGATTGGCGAGAGCGTTTCCGCCGGGCTGTTCAAACCCAATCCGCTGGTCAACATGGCCGACCGGCGCGTCAACCTGCTCAGCCGGATGTGGCGCTGGTGGCGGGCCAACGACCCCGATGATTTGCAGACGGCGCAACTCAGCGGCATCGCCGCCGCCGTAGCCGTTTTGTTGGGCGCGCCCTTCGCCGCCGCCTTCTTCGCCACCGAGGTCATGTACCGCCGCCGCCCCATCATCGAAAAATTGGTTTATTCGCTCATCTCGGCGTTGACCGCTTACTTTCTCACCAATGTCGTCAGCGCCGGACACACCGCTATTTTTGAGGTGGAAGCGCTTTTTTTGCCTCCTTCCAGCCTGCGTTATTTTGCCGTGTTGTCGTTGATGGCGGCCGTCATCTCCCTGGTGAGCATTTATTTCAGCCGTCTCCGCGCCATTTTTGAAGAGGGGTTTCATCGCCTGCAACAAGATGTGTGGCGGCGGCATCTGACGGGCGCGGCCGTCACCGGTGGGATGGCGGTGTTGGTGGCCTGGGGATTAGGGGCGCTGGATTTGACGGATCGGGGGCTGGAGTTGGTGTTGGGGCCGGGAACGACGGCCGTCAACATGGCGCTGGCCGGCGAATTGACGATGACGGTGGCGTTGGTAGCCCTGCTGGCCAAGATGGTGGCCACGTTAGCCACCATTGGCTCCGGCGGCTCGGCCGGGCTGCTGGTTCCCTCCCTCTTTTTCGGCGCCATGGTCGCCGCCGCCTTTGCCGACTGGTTTGGCTACCAACCGATGGCGCTCATCATCCCGGCCATGACGGCCGTGCTGGTCGCCATCGTCAATGTGCCCCTGGCCGCGATTTTGTTCACGGTGGAAGTGTTCGGCGCCGCCTACATGGTTCCCGCTTTGCTGGCGCTGGTGGTCACCTCCATTCTGGCCCATGAGAACACCATTTATCGGACGCAAAGGGAAAAGTATGACGGCCGTCAGATCGTCCCCGGCGTCAGCGTGCGCCGGGTGACAGTGCCGCCCGCCTGGGACAAGCAATCGTTGATTGACCTGGACTTTCGCCGCCGTTTTGACTTGAACGTGATCGGCCTGGTAGACCGGCATCATCCGCAGGGGATGACGGCCGTGCAGCTCGATCTGCCGCCCGCAAAACCGCTGGCGGCCGGGGACATCCTGGTGGCGCTGGGCGCGGACGAGAAGCTGGCGGCGCTGGCGGCGGCGATTGCCGACAATCCGGCGGACGAGAGCCAACCGGCCCATGATTGATTTCAAGCGCATTTACAGCGCCCAGGCCGAGGCGTATGAGCGGCTGGTGGCACATGAGGATTATGAGGGGAATTTACTGCCGGCGCTGCGGGAAATACGGCCGTTTTCCGGCCAAACCGTCGTCGAATTAGGCGCGGGAACCGGGCGGCTGACCCGCCTGATCGCCCCCCACGCCCATCAATTTATCGCCCTGGACATTTCTGCCCACATGCTGGCCCGCGCCGCCGACTGCGCCGCCCACCGGGCCGTGGCCGATAACCGCCGCCTGCCCCTCCCGGACAACGTGGCTGACGTGGCGCTGGCCGGGTGGACACTGGGGCATTTTCCCGGCTGGTACGCCGATTGGCAGGCAGAAATTGGGTTGGCGTTGGCCGAGATGGAGCGGATTTTGAAACCGGGGGGGACGGCCGTCATCATCGAAACATTGGGCACTGGCCGCCAAACACCTCGGCCGCCAGCCCCCCATCTGGCGGCGTATTACCGTTGGCTGGAGCAAACACACGGCTGCCAACACCGCTGGATTCGCACCGATTACCGCTTTGCTTCCGCCCAAGACGCCGCCGACAGCGCCCGTTTCTTCTTTGGCGACGAACTGGCCGACCAAATCCTGATAGAGAACAGCCCCATTCTGGCCGAATGCACCGGCATCTGGTGGAAGGTGATGTGAGGGTTTTGATTTTGGATTTCCGATTTTTGATTTTGGATTGGAGACATGCTGGCTTCATCTTTCATCCTTCCGCCTTCTCCTCTGCCTTTGTCTCATCGTCTGTGCTAGAATAAAGGCGATGACTGGGTCTATTACATTGCTCAAATGTATCTTCTCAATAACTTGGGGTAGCTGTGGCCGGTCTCCTGACCGAGCCACCGGTGGACCGGCCACAGCCCCATAAAATTGAGATGTTACGCTCAAATGGAGATACAATCAAGATGAAAGCAAAATTTATGGGACGTTATATTGTCACTGATCCAGAGATTTGTCATGGTAAACCAACCTTTCGTGGGACGCGCATTCTAGTAGCTGATGTTTTAGAACAAGTTGCTGATGGGTTGGCTTGGGAAACGATTATTGAAGAATGGCGAGATAGTATCAGCTATGAAGCAATAGCCGAAGCGGTCAGACTGTCAAGGCAGGCTTTCCTTGAAAATATAGACAGGTACGTTTTGGAACCATTGGCCGCGTGAACATTCTCGACGAAAACATTGTTGACAACCAACGTCGTCAATTAAAAAGCTGGCGCATTTCTGTACGCCAGATTGGTTATGAAGCAGGCAAAAAAGGAATGAAAGATCGTGCAATCATCCCTTTTTTGCATAAACTGAGCCAACCCACTTTTTTTACCCGTGATGATGACTTTTATGAGCGTAGATTATGCCATTCCGGGTATTGTCTGGTTTATCTTGATGTCAGAAAGGAAGAAGTTGCTGTTTTTGTCCGTCGCGTACTTCGACAACGAGTATTCAAAACAAAAGCCAAGCGTATGGGCAAGGTGATTCGCGCTTCGCACGTTGGCTTGTCGGTCTGGAACCTTCACGTTGAAAAAGAGGAACATCTTGATTGGGATAAGTAGTTTTGGCGTAGATTCCCGTTACCCTGGCCCCGAAACGATCCACCGGCATCGCCTTGCCAACGGCATCACCTTGCTGGTCTATGAAAATTTCGCCAGTCAAGCCATCGTCATCGAAGGAGTGGTGCGGGCCGGCGCGTTGGGCGAGAGCCGGGCCACGGCCGGGCTGGCCAACCTGACGGCCGCCTCCCTCATGCGCGGTTCATCCAAACGAGCGTTTGAGCAAATTTACGAAGACCTGGAATCGGTGGGGGCCGATTTGGGCTTCAGCAGCGGCTTCCACACCACCGGTTTTGCCGCCAACTGCCTGGTGGAGGACGTTGACCTGGCGCTGGACATTTTGGCCGATGCCATCCGCCGTCCCCTCTTCCCCGAAAAAGCGGTGGCGCAACTGCGCGGCCAGATTCTCACCGGCCTGCAATTACGCGCCGACGACACCCAGCGCATGGCGCGGCTGACGTTTAACGAACTGTTGTATGCGGGGCATCCCTACGGCCGTTCCGCCAGCGGCTATCTCGATTCGGTGTCGCCGTTGACGCGGGATGATTTGGCTGCGTTTCACGGCCGTTTCTTTGGCCCGGAAGGGATGATCATCACCGTCGTCGGCGGCATTGGGGCTGAGGCGGTGGTAGAGAAGGTGACGGCCGCGCTGGGCGATTGGCAAAACCGGGATTATCAACCCCTGCCCGCCATGCCCGATGCGGAACGGCCGTCGGCGCTACGCCGCGCCCACGCCGCCCTGCCCGACAAAAGCCAGGCCGACATCGTCCTCGGCCTGCCCGGCCCCCGCCGCGCCGCCCCCGATTACCTTGACGCCAGCCTGATGAACACCATCCTGGGCGTGTTCGGCATGATGGGGCGCATCGGCCAAAGCGTGCGCGAGGAGCAGGGATTGGCTTACTACGCCTACAGCAACTTACGCGGCGGCCTGGGGCCATCGCCGTGGACGGCCGCCGCTGGTGTGGCCCCCCAAAACGTGGCCCAAACCATCGCCAGCATCCGCCAGGAAATCCGCCGCATCCAGAACGAACCCGTCTCCGCCGAGGAATTGGCCGATTGCCAGGCGTACCGCACCGGCTCCTTGCCCGTCAGTCTGGAAACCAACAGCGGATTGGCCGGCGTCATCACCGACATGGAGTTGTATAATTTGGGCCTGGACTATTTGCAGCGCTTCCCGGAAGAAATCCGCAGCATCACGCCGCAGCGCATCCAGGCCGCCGCCCAAAAATATCTCAGCGCCGACCAAATCGCCATCGCCATCGCCGGCCCGGAAGAGAAGGATGAAGGATGAAGGATGAAGGATGAATCAGTCTTCTGCTTTCCGCTTTTGTTATGCTAGTTTCTGGGGTTGATTTAATCGAAGTGAATCGGATTGAGCGTGGCGTTGCCCGGCATGGACAGCGGTTTCTCGACCGGTTTTTTACGCCGCAGGAGCAGGATTTCTGTGAAGGGCGGGTCGCCAGTCTGGCGGGCCGGTTTGCGGTGAAGGAAGCGGTGGGCAAGGCGTTGGGCACGGGCATCGGCGACGTGCGTTGGGTGGAAATTGAGGTGGTGTGCGACGGCCGGGGGCGGCCCAACCTGGTTTTGCGCGGCCGCGCCCGCCAATTAGCTGACCAGTTAGGGCTGAAAACGTGGTCTATCAGCCTCTCCCACACCGAGACCCACGCCATCGGTTTGGCCGTGGCCGTGGGTGAATGAGGAGGTAAATGATGTCAGAATGGCAAGCCGCAGACGGCGCCAAAATCAATTATGAGGTGTTTGGCGACGCCAGCCGCCCGGCGACTTTGTTGATGCTGCCGGGATTACTCGGTTCCATCAGCGCCCAGTGGCGCAATTTTGTACGGCCGTTGTCCCCCAACTTTCGCCTTATTTTGATGGACTTGCGCGGGCACGGCCGTTCCACCAACCCCGCCAACGCCCTCCAGCCCGACCTCATGGTGCAAGACATCCTGGGATTGCTCGATCACCTGGGCATTCAATCTTTACACATCGCCGGGTATGATTTTGGCGGATACTTGGGGTTGCTGCTGGCTCTGACTGCGCCGCACCGCGTCGAAACCCTGCTGGTGCATGGCGCTAAATTCTATTGGACGAAAGAAGCGGCCGCCATCGTGCGCGCGCAGCTTAACCCCAGCCACCTGGCAGAAAAAGCGCCCGCCTATGCCGATCAACTCGTCAAGGAACATGGCGCTCGAAATTGGCGGGAACTGCTGCGGCAGGCAGGCGACTTGACCACGCTATTGGTGGAAAAAGGGATCAAAGAACCCAATCTGAGTAATTTATCTACGCCGGTCTTGGTGTCGGTTGGGGATCGTGACGAGCTGGTTCCGGTGATCGAAGCCCACCGGCTGGCCCACATCTTGCCCCAGGGAGAACTGATCGTTTTGCCCGGCGTCCGTCACACATTCCAGACCATCCGCCCCATCCCATTGCTGCCGATGATGCAGCGCTTCCACAATTTGAGAAACCATTAAACAAACCAACCTTATGAAAAAAACACTCCTGGCCGTATTGGCCCATCCCGATGATGAATCTTTTGGTCCAGGGGGGACGTTGGCCCGGTATGCCGCCGAGGGGGTTGATGTGCATATTGCCATCGCCACTGACGGGGTGGCCGGGTCTGTGGTGGCGTCGTTTGAAGATAAACGGGCTGAACTGGCGGCCGTGCGCGGCGAGGAACTGAAAGCGGCCGTCGCCATTTTGGGCGGCAGGCTGTACACGCTGGGCTACCGAGATTCCGGGTACATCAACGACCCGGCTAATAAACATCCGGCAGCTTTTATCCAGGCGGATGAGCAAGAAGCGGTGGGACGGGTGGTGCGCTTGATCCGCCAATATCGACCGCAGGCAGTGATGACACACAATGAGATGGGCGGCTATTTTCACCCGGATCATATCATGTGCTGGAAGATCACGACGGCCGCTTTCCACGCCGCCGGGGATGCTGACCAATATCCTGAAATTGGCCCGGCTCCCTTTCAACCGGAGCGGCTCTATAACACCGCATTTTCCAACCGTTGGGTCAAATTCGCCATTTTCTTATACCGCCTGCGCGGCAAAGACCCGACGAAATGGGGCCGGAACCAGGATATTGACATGACGAAGGTGGGGGTAGACCCGGATAAAATTACGACGGTGATTGATTACCGGGCTTATTGGGATGTGAAGCGGCGAGCCGCAACGCAGCATTCCAGTCAGGGGGGCGGCACCAGTTTTAACCGGCTGCTACCGCAATGGCTGCAAAAGCAGGTGTTTGGCAAAGAAACGTTTATTCGGGCTTATCCGCCGATGCCAAACGGCCGTCGTGAAACCAGCTTTTTTGCCGGGTAATCTTGAGAAAAAAGCCCCAGGAACCCAGACCAATACAGCATCATGGAGAAAACCGATGGATGACACAGCCCTGAATCCGGCCAAACCAAAGGGGCTGATGAACAATGTTCCGGCCATCGTGTTTGTCCTGCTGTTGGTGGACAGCCTCCATTTCGTCTTTGCCCGCCTGTTGCTGCCTTACCTGCCGCCCACGACATCCTCTTTTTATTACATGACGGTGGCCACGGTTGAGATTGGGTTGTTTGCGGCCGTCCGCGGCAGAATTAAGTGGCGGATATTCCGGGAGAATGCCCGTTTTTTCCTCATCATCGGATTTTTAATTGCCACAGCTACGGCGTCGAGCTTCGCTGCCGTCGCTTACATTGATCCGGGCACGGCGTCGTTGATCGCCCGAATGAGCACGGTTTTTGCCCTGGGGTTTAGCATCTTCTGGCTGAAAGAACAGTTGGTGCGCGGGGAACAGATTGGCGCGATTGTAGCGGTCATCGGCGTATTTATCATCAGTTTTCAGCCGGGTGAACCGGGCAGTTTTGTGTGGCTGGGGACGCTGTTGGTGCTAACAGCCAATTTCGCTTATGCTTTGCACGCTGCTATTGTGAAGCGGTACGGCGAAGAAATTGAGTTCACCAACTTTTTCTTGTTCCGCATGATGGCCGCTATCCTGTTTTTGTTGATTTTTGCCACAGCGCGCGGAGAAATGACCTGGCCGCGTGGGCCGCAGGTGTGGTGGATTTTACTGCTGGCGGGCACGGTCAATGTGACGATCAGCCGGACTTTGTATTACCTGGCTTTGCGCCGCTTTAAGCTGAGTGTTCACACGATTTTGTTAACCCTCAGCCCGGTGGTGACGATTTTGTGGTCATTCAGTTTGTTTGGGGAACGGCCGTCCCCCCAGGGTTTTCTCGGTGGTTTTATCGTTATCTTGGGGGTAATCCTGGTGACAACAAGCCGCAACCGGAAACGGCCGTCAATTATAACTGAGATTGGAGATTCAGTAGATCCAAAATCTGCCACGAATTGCACAAATTTCACGAATTAAGAACGTGTTTTTCGTGTAATTCGTGGCATTCGTGGCGAAAATCTTGATCTACTGAGATTAGCGATTAAAGAATGGCTGTTGCCATGTTCATATTGCTAAATGGCTACCTGGGAAAGCACGGCTTGTACTGGCGGCGCAGTCAGGAACTTTTGCCGCAGCCGCTCGTTGGCGATGGGATAGGCGATTTGTTGGATGACTTCGGCGGCGATGCGAAAGTGGACACTCGCCAATTCCGGCAAAGCGGCGTTTTGGGCCAGGGCGGCGTGGGTTTTCCAAAGCAAAGTGCGGTTGTTGGCTTCGTGCGCCAAAAACAACGCTTGCTGCCACATTTGCTCGGCGACGGCCGTTTCCCCCCGCCTCTTGGCGCACAAACCCAACGCATGATAGGCGAAAGCGATGAGATTGCGTAAGTCGTTTTTCTCCGCTTTTTGCTTCAACGCTTCGGCATGATTTTGAGCTTCCATCACCATCCCCTGTTCCAACTCAACCAGAGCCAGCGCATACAGGGTGTACGCCTCATTTTCCATGTGTTTTGTTTCCTGGCTGAGTTGCAGCGCCTGGTCGAGATAGGCCAGCCCTTCGGAAAGGCGGCCCAAATAGCTTAGTTCGAGGCCGATGTTGCGATAAATGTCGGACTGGATGACGCGCATCTGCGCTTCTTCAGCCAGGGGCAGCCCTTCTTGATGATAGGTTAGGGCTGTTTTGTAATCAAACAGGTGTTGGTGACATTCGCCCAGGTTGTTGAGCGCGGCTACTGCCGTATCTTGCTGGCCGATTTTGCGCGATAGATTCAAGGCATCAGAAAAGGCGGCAATCGCTTTGTCCATCTGGCCGCTGTAGGCATACGCTACGCCCAATCGGTTGAGGGTGCGGATTTGTTGAGCGGCGTTGCCCGTTTTGTCGAATAAGCTGTTGGCCTGTATCAGAGTTTTGACGGCCTCTTCGTGCTGGCCTAACGCCAGATTGGTGAGGCCGATACCCGCCAGCGCCCGCGCCCGGCCGTTCTCATCCTGCACCGCTTCTGCCAGTTTCAACGCCTGCCGGTAGGCAGTCAAAGCCTGGGGAAAGCGGCCAATCCCCCGTGACCGACCGCCCACATTCACCAACGCATCAATTTTCATCTCATCGGAATAGGCTTCCCGCAAATACTGCTCCATGGCCAACAGCGCCGCCTCCTGTTCCCCCACCAACCCCAGCAAACGGCCGCGCTCGCGCAGGGCGGTTAACCGGGTTTCGCGGGCCGCCGGATCCGTCGAGTTGGGGCCAACCTGGCCCAAAACGTCGGTGTAATGTTGAATGGCCTGCCAATATTGGTGTTGGCTGGCGGCGATAGCGGCTTGGCGCGCCAGTTGGGTCAGGTTTTGGTGATTCATGCGTGGTTATCCTTTAATATGCAACCGCGATAGTATTGGGTTTTGCTTAAACGTTCAACGAACAACGGCCGTCACTCCGTTAAAACCCCGTGAATTATCCACCGCCTCCTCCCAATTTTAACAAAAAAGTAGTTGATAAGCCGCATCCATTTTCTCTGCCAGCAAATGACTGTATACTGATTACTGAAAACTGATTACTGAAAACTGATACCAGCCATGAGGAGCAGCAAAATGTCTCTTTTTCGACGTGTTCTCAGGATTTTCTTTATTGTGTTTGGGTTCCTGGTGGGGTTAGCCACCGCCGTGGCCGTTTTCTTTGCCCGGCGCATCATATCGCCCCCCCGCGAACGATTGTGGGCTTCCCCCGGCGATTTGGGGCTGGATTTCGAGCCGGTTCACTTCCCGGCGCGGGACGGCATCCGTCTCTCTGGCTGGTTCATCCCCGCCGGCGATAAGAATCGGGATGGGGCCACGGCCGCGCTGGTGCATGGCTGGCCCTGGAACCGGCTGGGAACCACCGCCGAAGACCCCATCTCCAGCCTGGAAGGGGCGTCGCCAGTGGACATGCTGCGGCTGGCGCTGGCGCTGCATCGGGGCGGCTATCACGTCCTCATGTTCGATTTGCGCAATCATGGCGAAAGCGCCGCCTCACCGCCGGTGACATTTGGCTGGCAGGAAGCGAATGATTTGTTGGGCGCGCTGGCTTATCTCCATGACCGGCCAGAGGTGGACCCGACTCGTATTGGCGTGGTTGGCTTTTCCATGGGGGCTAACACCGTGCTTTACACATTGCCGCAAACGGATGGCGTGAAAGCGGCAGTGGCTGTGCAGCCGACCAGCGCCAACGTATTCGCCCGCCGGTATGGGCAGGATTTGCTCGGCCCCTTGAGCCTGTTGGTGACGCCATTGGCGGAATTGTTCTACCAGATGGCCGGTGGTTTGCGCTTCCAGGCGATCCAGCCCGCCTTTGCCGCCGCCAGCGCCGGGTCAACGCCGCTGTTGTTTGTGCAGGGGACAGGGGATCAATGGGGCAGCGTGGCCGATGTGGCGCAGATGACGGCCGTCACCCCCAACGCGGTCGAGCCGCTCCTGGTGGAAACGACAGAGCGTTTTGGCGGCTATCAATACGTGGTGGACAATCCCCAGGTGGTTCTCGACTTTTTCAACGATAATATGTAACCCAAAAAACGACCATCTCTTACACGAGGGACGACCGCTGCCACCTTGCGCGGACACGGCCGTCAATCCGCAATCCAAAATGGAGCGCTTTGTGCGGGACGGCCGTTTCTACCTTCCGCCTTCCCTCACCCCACCCCCCGGCGAATCCGCACCAACGTGGCAAACGCCGCCTGCCGCACCTGCCCATCGGCGTCGTGGACGGCCGTTTCCAATGCCGGAATCGCGCTGTCATCCAACAACTGCCCCAGGCAGACGGCCGCCGCCAGCCGGTCTTTTGGTGATTCAGCTTCCGTGAGCAGTTGCACCAGGAAAGGCAGCATCGCCGCTCCTTCCGGCACATTGCGCCCCTCCTGCCGGGCGTAATCGAGCAGCCACTCCTGCCGGCCCACCGGGATGGGCTGCCAGGGGGCCGGTTTATGCCGCTGGCGCAGCTGCTCCAACGCTTCCGTGGCGGCGGCGCGCACCAGCCATTCCGGGTCATTCCGGATCAGGTCGGCCAACGCCGGTTCCACCCACTCCGCGTCCAGCAGCGTCAGGCCATAAACGGCCGCCCGGCGCACCCGCAAATCATCATCCTCCAACGCCTCGCGCAAAATCTCCTCGCCGGCCGCCCCCTGCTGCGCCAGCCCGGCCACCGCCACCTGGCGCATGCCATCATCCCCCTGCACCAGCGCCATCAGCAAAGGGGGTTCGGCGCCGGGGTGATGGATCCAGGCCAGAGCGTACACGGCCGTTTGCCGCACCCGCGCATCCCCATCATCCAACAGCCCCGCCAGACTGTCAATCACCTTATCCGGAGCCAACGCCGGCAGCGCGGCAGCGCCAGCCTGACGCAAAAACGGGTCAGACCGCTGCAAAAGCTGCACCAAAAATTTGCGGATGCCTGGCTCGGCGGAGAGGGCCAGAGCGGCGATGGCCCGTTGGCGCAGAACACGGGAAAAGGTGGCCTGCCGCGCCATCTGCCCCAACAAAATCATCGTCTGCCGCCGCCAATCACCGCTGTCCGGGGCGATGGGCAGCCAGTCGGCCACCTGGAATAGAACGTCGCGGGTAGGGCTGAGTTCCTTGGTCTTGAGAGAGCGGTCGGCCAGTTCGGCTCCGCCCACCTGCGCCACCAGGAAACGGAGTACGCCTACCCACCCCGGCTGCCCCACCTGGGCGGCGGCTTCGTCGCGCAGATTGTTTTTTGCCATGTGGCTGGCGGCCAGAAAATCCCGCCAAACGCCGCTGCGAAAGCTGATGTCGCCGTTAGGCCAGGTGGCGAACAGGGGGGTTCCGGCCACGCTTTGTTTGAGTTGGGTGGCCAGGGTTTTATCGGCTACGGCCGTATCCATGGCCAACATGGCCGCTTCGTCGGATATGAGCGCCAGTTTACCCTCGGCCAGCAAAGTGTAGGCCAGACGCGCCCAAAACGCCTGGATGGCCCCATCCTGCTCGCCGCCGGGCAGAAAATGGGTGAGGGCGGCCGTCATCACATCGCACAGGCGAAACGGCCGGCCATTTTTGGCGTCGTCGGCCTGATTGAGGGCGTGCTGCCAGAAACGAAGCTGAGTCTCCAACGCCGTCTGCCCCGGCCGCCAATACGTCCGCTGGCGCGGCGGCTGGCTGAGGTACAGGGTTTTGCTCCATTGGGCGGCGAACTGCCGAATTTGCCCCGTCTGCCAGGGAAGCAGGCTGGCCCAAGCAAAATCTAATTCCATCAAAAAAGCGAATCCGGTCAGAGGGGCGGCGGCGATGAGGCGGGTGTCGGGATATTCGGCTAACAAATCTCGCAGCCAAGCGACGGCCGTGTCCCGGCCCCGGTAAGCCAGATCATCAAAACCGTCCAACAGCAGCAGCAGGCGGCCGTCGGCCAATTTACGCCGGATGAGGCCGCTCAATCCAGGGTTTGCCAGCGGGCTGGTCTGTTTTTGCAGGGCGGTGATGAGAGGAGCGGCCGGGTCGGCGTACTGCTCGCCTGGGGCCAGGTTGATTTCGGCCAGGTGCAGCAGCGCGGGGATGAAGGGAGCCAGGAAGTCGTCGGGGCCACCGGGGACGGCCGCCGCGCAGCGATGGGCGCACAGCGCCAGCAGGCTGGTTTTGCCGCTGCCGGCCGCGCCGGAAACCAATGTGCGCCGGCCGTCGCGCAGCAGGCGGGTCAGGTCAATGGTGTCGGGCAAAGGGGCGGCGATGCGCCCGCCCAACTCTGGCCAAAGAAAGTGGAGATGGACGGCCGTCCAATCCGGCGGCGCTGCCGGGTCAAACAAGCGGGGTAAAATCAGTAGTTGAGGCGGCACGGCTACCTGCGTCAAATCTGCCCATTGGCTGCCGATGAACTGCTTTTGGGCATATGCCGCCGCTTCCGTTTGGTAACGTACTTCCACGCCAGCCCGCAGCGAGGCTAAACTTTGGCGGATACGGCTGGCCACCTGCCGCCGCCAACGCGCCGCGTGGGGGGACGCCCGCCGCCACAAGACAACCAGCAGCGCCCCCGCCACCACACCGATGATGAGAGAGCGCCAATCAATCTGCCAGGTTCTCAATTGAAACAATTGCCGCTGGAATACCATGCGTGTTTCTCGTTATGTTATCTTTTTGCCGGGTTCAGGTTACATTTTGGCTTACGCTAGCTTTACAATTTGCAGCCACACTGTCCCTACCACGCCGGCTTTACAATTTGTAGCCGCGGTATCCCTGCCGCGCCGGCAGAAACGCGGTAAGAAACCTACTGGTAAGCCTCAAAAAACCCCTGTCCGGCAAAACTGGACAGGGGCCAATCTCGTGAAACATTGAATCATAAAGCTACTTGATAATCACAGGCAGATAAACTTTTTCCGTCAATTCCAAAATCATGAAATCGTCCACCTGGAACCACCAATCCCAATCAGGGGCGACGTAGACAATACGGATACGGACGTCCGGCTGGCCGATATATGGCGACAGGTCAACTATGTTATCTAATGGACCAAACTCGTCCACGTCATTGCCGTAAGTGGCTAACGACGTCCAGGTCTGACCGCCATTGGTGGAAACGTCTACGCTGCCGCTGTCGGCGCGGCCGCCGAAATCTTTGAACTCGTAACGATAGCGCACTGTGGGCATGACGGCCCCCGCCAAACTGAAGCTGGGCGACCATATTTCGGTGTTCATGCTGGTTCCATCGCCGCACCAGTCGGCGTTAGCTTCCAGGGCATAGCCATCGCCGCCGGTGAAGTTACTGTTTCCGGTGGTTTCGGTGCTTTCCCAAACGCAGTTACCGCCGTTATTGATGATCGTCCACTCGGACGCGGCCAGGGCAGACGCGCCGCTGTTGAAATCATCCTGGAAGGGCAACACCTCTCTCGTGGTGAAGCTAAAGGGGGTGGGATTGGAACCGCCGCAGGCGTTCGTCGCCCGCACCCGCCAGTAATAGGTCTGGTTGGAAAGCAAACTGCCATTGACGGTGTGGCTGGTTCCGGCAACGGCCGCCGTGTAATCTATGCTGCTGAAACTTGAGTCTTTGGAAATTTCCAACGTGTAGCTGGTGGCTCCGGTAACGGCCGTCCAGGTAAAGGCTGGTTTGACGGAAACGTCGGCGGCGGTATCGGCCGGCGTGTTCATGGTGGCGATGGCAGGGCCGGTAGAATACAGGTTCAAAGTGACTGTAGTCGTGTGTGTGCTGGTCGGCGCCACGCCTACGATGCCAATGTCGTATGAACCATCACTGACTGCGGCCGTCGTCACCGTCATCACACTGGTTCCGGCCGGCGTCACCGGATTGGTCGTAAAACTGGCGTTGGCGTTGGCAGGCAGGTTGCTGGCCGACAGCGTCACCGGATCGGCATAGCCAAAATTGGAGCCTACGGTGATGTCAAAACCGGCGTCGTTGGGCGCGCAAACATCCTGAGAAAGAGGCAGGGCGGACAGCGCGAAATCGGGCGCATCAGCCGAGCAAGAGTAAACCTGTACCTCATCCACATACCAGCCAATCACGCCATTGCAGCCGTCCAGGCCCATTTCCGCCCGAAGCTGGATGGAGTCCCCGGCAGCGGCAATACCGGTCAAGTCAATTTGGGATTGTCCCCAACTGCCGCTAACTTCGCCCCCATTTGTCCCGGTGAAGGCTGATTCACCTCCTAATGGGTTGTCGCTGGTATTGAGGGTGGAATTATAAGGGTTAAAATCAAAAGCAGAGGAGGGAATGAGCGTCCAGGGGCCGCCATTGACGCTGATTTTGAAATTACCGCCGTCCCAATCTGCTTCGGTGGCGACCCAATGGTCAATGGCGAGGCGGGGAATGTAAGCGGAGGTGGGCAGTTGGATGATGGGGCTTTGCAGATAAAGGACGCCAGCTTCGGTGTCGGCGCTGCAATTGCCCAGCGCTGGGTCATCTATGACGAAGGCGGCTTGCCCGGCACGGCCGTCCGGCAGGCTGCCTACCGCTGCCCAATCCGGGGTATCAAACGTGGCCGGGTCGGCCACATCGCGCGTGCCTGCCGTCCAGGAACCCAGTCCCGCTTCCCAATCGGTGAGAGAGACGCTGTTGACGCTGCCCAACCCCTGGCACAAAGCCGGAGCGTTGGCGTCCAGCAAGGGGGTGAAGCCGCACTGGGTGGGTTCGGTGTTGAACTCGACGGCCGTGATCACCTTCGCCAGTTCCGCACAATCGGCGTTGCTGATAACCTGCCCGGAGAGCGTGGGGGTGGTGGAATCGGCGCTGAGGGCGTACAAATTCGTCCCCGCATTCGCCAGATCGGAGCAAGAGGCGGTGAGGGACGCCGCATGATCAGCGAAGTCAGTCGTTTGCGTCTGGTAGGTGGTTTGCGCCCGCCAGTAGATGTGGGACGCTTTGGTCAGGCCAATGCCAGAAATCGTCTGTCCATTGTAGGTTCCGCCATCCACCAACAAGGCAAAGGCGTGGTTGGGCACGCCAGAATTCTTATGGACGCCGCCGTTGTCGCCGCTGGTACACCCGTATTGGGTATCGGACACTTTGCCCGGATGGCCGTAACAAGTTGGGTTCCACAGGTCGCGGATAGCGCCGCCAAAAGCGGGGTCATCCTCGCCGGAAAGCCAGCGGTAGCTGTCGTCCACTTTGTTTACGCCATTACCATACACGGAACAAGCGCCGTCGCTGCGGAGGCCGCCAGGCGCGTCCAGGCCGTCGCCGTTGAGAAAATCCACCACTTCGCCCCAGATGTCGGAGTAGGATTCATTGAGCGCGCCGGACTGCCAGGCGTAGATGAGGTTGTGGGTGCTGTCTGTGTAGGCGTGTCCCCATTCGTGGGCCACGGTGTCATCGCCGGTGACGTCGTTGCAGTAGTTGGTGGAAACGCCGTTCCAGTTGGCGTTGGGACAGTTGATGCCAGGATCGTTGAGGACGGAGTGCATGGTGGCGTCGGCGCTGTCCCAGGAGAGGAAGGCGCCGCCGGAGATGTTGAGGAAAAGGTTGTAGGTGTCTTCGGCGTAATCTATGAGATCGTTGATGCCATTTTCATCTGTTCCTGAGAAAGGATAGGTGTCTCCTTCTTGCCACACCAGGAAACCGGAGCCAAAACCGCCATTATACACTTTTCGATCCAGGCTCTCGTAGATGCCGGTGACCTGATCAACGATTTTGCCGTTGTGGGCGTTGACGAAAAGGAATTCACGCACATCGGCCCCGTTGCTGACCTCGACTTCGTAAACGAGTCGGTTGTCGCCGGGAACGCCCTGGGTGAGGCCAGTGCGGTAGATGTATAGGTGGGGGTTGACGGCCGTAATCGCCGTAGATACATCGCGCAGCTCCAATTGTTCCAGGACGGCCGTCACCGCCTGCGAACCGGCATCATCTATACTCAGTGATGGGTTGGGGTTGAGGTTGATGTCAGGGATGAAGGCGCCGTTGACGGCCGTGATCTCATTTTTCTCATTCAAATGGACGAACAGAGCGCCGCCAAACACCTCGACGTCTTGATAGATTTGCTGGTAAGCCAGGCGGGTCATGCCCAGGTCGTCGGTGCGGGTTTCGGTCAGCAGCAGATCGGCGGCGGGGTCTTGCACACCAAATAAGTCGCCGTATTGTGTCCAGAATGCGTTGGCCTGGGCGACGGCCGTGCCCCCCCGCCCCTGGACAAAGGTGACGCCGTCAGTAAACTGGATAAAGTCCACTTTGCCGGTGGCGCGGTCGGTGTGGATGGCAGCATTGGTCTCAAAGGGGGGAGCGGGATTGGTGGAGACGGCCGTGCCCGCGACATCTGGGAACGAACGAGACGAAACCGGCAAAAACAAGATTAAAAAAAGCAAAACAATGCCAAAGGCGAATACACCATTCAACACAAACTTGCGATTATTCATCCGTCACCTCGTTTCGATTAGGTATCCCATCTGCGCCTAACGATAACCGCCTATGTCATGAATTGTCAAGCAACTGGTCGCCAACCGACGAAGGTCGGTTTTGCAACCGTTACCGCGAATTTATTCGCCAGTAAAACAAAAAAACACCCCTGGCTCGTTTTCACAAACAGGGGGTGTCATCTCAACAAATCATGGAAAAGACCTGCCAGGTTTTCGGAAACCTGGCAGGTCTCCCCGAATGCTGAACTACGGTTTCAACAACACGGGCAGGAATATCCGGTATTTCACGTTCAGCGCGACCGGAATGGTGAAGGTTTGCGAGCCGCCCTGACCGTCGGGCTGGTTCGTTTGCAGGCATAGATTGCCCTGGTACGCGCCGCCATTCAAGCCGGTTGTGTCAAAAGTCAAGGTGACATCCACCTTTTGCCCGGCTGTCACCGTGCCGCTGGCTGGCGCAGCGGCCAGCCAGGAGATGTCGGAAAGGGATTGGCAGGCGTTGACACGGGCCGTTGTCAACCCGGCGGCTTCTTCGCCTAAAGACCAGTTCAAGTCGGCCGAGCCGGTGTTGCTGATGGTCAAGGTTTGGGATAACACGCCGTCCGCATCCAGATTCATAGTGATTGCGCTGACGTTGACGGCCGTTTCCGGCGCGCCGACCACATTCAACGTCACCGGCGTCACCACCTGCGGCGTCCCGGCGTCATTGGAATCCACACAAATGCTGCTGGTGTGAACGCCGAGCGATAAGCCGGCCGCATCCAACGAGACGGCGACATTCTCGCTGCCCAACCCGGCCGTGCTGCCGGAAAGCGAGACTAAGCTCAACCAGCCGACCGGCGAGCCGCACCCTTCGTTCAATGACCAGTTCAACGTTCCCAGGTCAGTGTTGGCAAAGTCAAGGGTGACGGTGGACACGTCGCCGACGGCCAACGTCAGGCTGATCGCCGTGGTCGTCACATCAATGCTGGGCGTGGCATCAGGCAAAATCTGCACGTCATCTACCTGGAACCAGAACGCAGATTGAGGTGTCTGGTAGACAAACCGCACCTGCATATCCGTCTGGCCGATGTAGGCGGACAGGTCTACCACGTTTTGCTTCGGGCCGCGATCACTGCCGCCACTGTAGGCAGTCACCGCCGCCCAACTGGCGCCGCCGTCATCCGATACTTCCACCGTCGCCTTATCATCCGGTTCCTTAAACCAGTCAAAGTAATCATACCGGTACGCCAGCACCGGATTGGCAGCCCCGGCCAGACTGAAAAGCGGCGAGCGCATTTCGGTGTCCATTGAAGAACCCCAGCCACAGGCTTGCGCGTTGGCTTCGGCGGCAAAACCGCTGCCGCCGGTACGGTTGGCGTTGCCGGTGGCTTCCGTGCTTTGCCAGACGCAGCTGCCGCCGTTGTTGACGACTGTCCAGGCTGGTTGGCTGACGTCGCCGCTGCCGTTGTTGAAATCAGCCATGAAGGGCAACACCTCTTTGGTGGTGAAACTGCCGCCAGACCAACCGCTGCCGCCGCAAATGTTGGCCGCCCGCACTCGCCAGTAGTAGGTCACGCCGTAATCCAGCAGATTGGGCAGTGAGAGACTGTTGGTGACGGCCGTTGTGGTGTAAACCAGGGTGGTGAAGGCGGCGTCTGTCGCCAGTTCAAAGTCATAACTAAGCGCGCCGGAAACGGCCGTCCAGTCAAAAGTCGGCGACAATTCCACATCCACGGCCCCACTCGCCGGAGAACTCAGCGTCGCCGCCGTGGGCACAGAGTCGGAAACATCCAACCCCAACGTGATCGTGTGCGTCCTCGTCGGCGATACGCCTAACACCTCTACGTTATATTGGCCGCCGGCGGCCGACGCCGTATTCCCAATCGTCAAGGTCGTGTTGCCGGTGGGCGTGACCGGATTGGCGCTAAAGAGAGCGGTGGTTCCCGCCGGGTGTCCGCTGGCGCTTAACGTCACCGGGTCCACAAATCCAATTTGAGAGCCAATCGTCAGGTCATACAGAGCGTCATCCCCGGCGCAGATCGCCTGAGATTGCGATGCGCTGTTCAGCGTGAAGTCGGGCGAGCCAGTCAGGCAGGCATACGTCTGCACTTCTTCCACGTACCAGCCAATGACGCCGTTGCAGCCATCCAGCCCCATCTCAACCCGGATTTTAAAGCTGTCGCCGCCGGAGACGATCCCGGTGAGATCAATTTGGGATTGTCCCCAACTGCCGCTGTTGCTGCCGCCATCCGTGCCCGTGAAAGCAGATTGCCCAGACAATGGGTTATCGCTGCTGCTCAAAGAGCTGTTATACGCATTGAAAGTAAAAGCGGAAGTGGGAATCAACGTCCAGGCGCCGCCATTGACGCTGATCTTGAAATTGCCGCCATCCCAACCCGTTTCGGTAGCGAGCCAATGGTCTATGGCGATTCGAGGCGACGTGACGTAACTGGGCGGCTGGATGACAGGCGATTGCAAATAAAGCACGCCCGCTTCCGTATCGCTTTGGCAGTCGCCGTAATTGGGATTATCTTCCACAAAAGCGGCTTGTCCGGCGCGGCCGCCGGGCAAACTGCCTGCCACCGCCCAATCCGGGGTATCAAATGTGGCCGGATTCGCCACGCTGCGCGTTCCCACCGTCCAAGACCCCAGACCGCTCTCCCAATCCATGTAAGAAATGGTGGAGGCGCTGGTTCCGGCCGAGCATAGCGCCGGCGCGTTGGGGTCTAACAAGGTGGTAAAGTTACATTGGGTTGGCTCCGTGTTCAACTCAACCGCCTGGACAACTTTCGCCAGTTCGCCGCAATCCCCGGCCGAGATCACTTCGCTGGATACGACGCCGGCCGGGGAGTCGGCGCTCAGTTCATACAGCGTGGCGCCGGTCAAATCGGCGCAAGATTGGGTTAGGGCCGCCGCGTGATCGGCAAAGTTGCTGGCCGGCGCTTGATACGTCGTTTGCGCCCGCCAATAAATGTGGGCAGCTTTGGTTAGACCGACGCCGCTTATCGTTTGCCCATTATAGACGCCGCCATCAACCAACAAGGCAAAGCCGTGATTGGGCACGCCGGAATTGGTGTGGACGCCGCCGCCGTCGCTGGTGGAGCACCAGTATTGGCTGTCGGTCACCTTGCCAGGGTCGCCGTAGCAGTTGGGGTTCCACAAATCGCGGATGGCGCCGCCGAAAGCGGGGTCATCTTCGCCGGAGAGCCAACGATAGCTGTTGTCTACCTGGTTGGCTCCGGAACCAAAGACGGAGCAGCCCCCTGCGCTGCGCGTCCCGCCTGGAGAATCTAACCCGGCGCCGTTCAGAAAATCTACCACTTCGCCCCAGATGTCGGAGTAGGATTCGTTCATCGCGCCCGACTGCCATTGGTAGATGAGGTTGTGAGTGTATTGGGTGTAGGCGTGGCCCCATTCGTGAGCGACGGTGTCGTCGCCGCTGACGTTGTTGCAATAGTTGGTGGAGGTACCGTTCCAGTTGGCGTTGGGGCAGTTAATGCCAGGATCGTTAAGCACGCTGTGCATAATCCCATCATTATTATCAAAGGATAGGTAAGAACCGTTAGTCATGCTGGAGAACAGGTTGTAGGTGTCTTCAGCATAATTGATGAGGTCGTTGATGCCAGCGGCGTCTGTGCCAGTGTATGGCGTGGCGTCTCCCTCTGTCCAAACCAGGAAGCTGGGGCCAAAGCCGTAGTTGTAGATGCGCCGGTCAATGGCTTCGTAAATGCCGCTGATCTGGTTGATTAGTTTGCCGCTGTTGGCGTCGAGGTAGAGGAATTGGCGTGTGTCACGGCCGTTCCCCACTTCCACTTCATAAACCAGCAAATTGGAACCGGGGATGCCTTGCAGCAACCCTTCACGATAAACATACAAGTGGCCCGGCTTGGCTGCCAGGTCTGTGGACATATTTTCCAGACCCAGTTGGCGCGTCAGTTGGGAGACGGCCGTTTTTTCCGCCGCGCCGGCCGAGAGGGCTGGCGATGTGTTCAGGTCGAGGTTAGGGACGATGGTTCCGTTGACGGCCGTGATCCCATTATCCTCGTTCAAGTGAACAAAAAGCAGGCCGGCGAACACCTCGACGCCCTGATAAACCTGCTGGTAAGTCAGGCGGGTGGCGCCCAACTGGTCGGCGCGATTATCTACCAATTGCAATTCTGCCGCCGCATCCCGCAGGCCAAACAAGGAGCCATACTGCTCGAAGAAGGCGTCGGCCTGGGCCACGGCCGCGCCGCCAGAAACGAGATTCAAGGCCGCGCCTTTGCCAAATTGCACAAAATCAACCATGCCGGTGGCCGGGTCTGTTTTGATGACGGCCGCGCCATTAGCCGCCGCCAGCAGCCGATCTTTCGCATCATCCGCTGCATCTGCCCCATCCGGCAACATCAGAGGCTCATTTGCCAATCCCCCGTCACCGGCGGCTGACCGGCTGGCAGCGGAAACTAATCCATAAAACAAAAAAAGCGTCAGTCCAAACAACGTCAGTAAACCTAAAAGTTTTTTTAGCGAGCTTATGGTCATAATAATCCACCCCATAACTATACAAGTTGCCGGAGAAGCGGAAATAACAGAGATTTCATCCTGCGATCTCTCTGCCCCGGCGCCGCTCTCCCGGAGACAATACCGAAAAAAAGGGCAGAGACTTTCGTCTCTGCCCCTTAATGAGCGACAATAAATTGTCTTAGTTCTTAATGGTCAACGGTAAGTACACATGTACCGGCGCGATGATATTGGTTGAAGCAGACACCGACATTGTCGTGCTGCCCCAACTAATCGCAGCCGAATTAGCAATCGTGGCACCCCACAGGCTGGCATTGCTGTCCACCTGCACCCAGTAAGTCAACACAACTTCCTGGCCCGGCGTCAGCGTGCCCGCCCATTCGACCTGATCGGCGGCGTTGTCGTAGCCGAAGGCCTGGGCCGGCGGCGCGGCGTCCAGATCATAGAAGGTGGTGTTGGCCGGGATGGAATCGGTGATGACGGCCGTCGTCGCCGACTCGCCGCTGTTGATCACGTGAATCTCATACTTGATGAGACCGCCCGTGGCCGCTTCCGCCGATGCCGTCTTGTACGAAGTGGACAGTTCCGGCCCGCCCACGTACAAGGCAACGCTGTCACTGGCCATCGGCTCAACCTGAGCATTCGGTTGGCCGGCAAAGTGCGTCGCCGTCAGCATCGCCGTATTGGTGATCCAAGTGGTCGGCGTAATCGTGCTATCCAACTCCACCACTACATCAATGGAAGCGCTGGGAACAATCCCAACAGCCGGAGTAAAGATGATCGCCAGATCATCCGACAGGCTGGTTGTGTTGTAGGAATACTGAACCGCCAGAGTCGGGTCATCCTGCAAACCAACCGTAGCCGAGCCGCCTTGCCCTTGCGAAGACGCCCCATCAACATCCTTGTACAGGAACTTGATAGTACCATCTTCGTAGATGACAACCTCGAAATTCATGCCTGCTGAACATGAAGGCCAAGAGATGAAACTGCACGTGTCCACGAATTCAATTGCCAACCAACGGTTTGGCGCTGTGCCGCCCTCAAGATAGTAAACGGCGCCATTGATTTCCAAGTCATCCCAGAACGGCGCCATGAAGGTGTTAACTCCATAGATGTTGGTTCCTGGAATCGCTGTATTTCCATAACCCAGGTAATTATCTTCGAAGTACACCGTGCCGTTCGACCCAACCGCCACGTTGCTGTAATCCCATCCGAAGAAAGGCACGTTAAACGCTGGCGTAATGGGATAAGCGTAGGCATCATCAGCGCCGGCTAAGGTTGCTGTGCCGCTTATCTGCGTGTTAATCCATTCAGCGGCGGCTGTCGTACTCGTATCATCTACCGTATAGGTATCATATACAGAACCTAAAGGTAAGGACCCGGTATAAACCAACTGATCGTTCAGCATGTCGTAAGTTAGCGTAACCGAACCGGTGAACGTGACCAACTGCGTGCCGGCCGGAATCGGATCCGCAAACTCAAAGTAGCCGCTGGCGTCAGTGGAGTTGAACAGATCAATGGTGTACGTGGCCTGATTGCCGGGGAAGTTCACCGGCGAATCCACCGTCTTCACCACACTGGCGCTCTCCGCGATCCGGTTGATCGTGATCGGCACCTCAGTCAGAGCTGGCGATTCGGGAATGCCGACAATCAGCAGCCCTTCATACACGCCCGGCGTATCCAGATTGGCGTAGTTCACAACCAACGGCACGCCACTGTTCGCCGGCACCGGGTTCGTGATCGTGCCCGTCACCGAGAAGTCGGAGCCTTGCACCACCAGACGGGTTATATTGAACGTCCCCGCCGGGCCAGACCAGTTGTTGATGCCCACCAGCCAGACGCCATCTTCGGGGAACAGGATCTCAATGAACTCGTTCGCTGACGACGTGGTCGAAGACGCCCGCTGCGAACAGGACGAGCCTGTCGGCCCGCAGTAGAAGAGATAGAGGTCAATATCCGAGACGTCGGCGCTGGATGTAGTCAACTGAATCTTAGCGCCATGATCAACGGTGAAGAAGTCAATCCATTCAATGGAGTTGCTGCTGACAAAGGGGAGCGGCTCGGCCGTGAGGGTTTCCGGCGCGCTGGGGCCATAAGCATCGGCTACAATGCCATTGATGGGCAGGGTGGCGGTGAACGTTGCCGTCCCCACCGCGCCCTGGGGCAGATAGGTGTCGGCCGCCAATGAAAGCGCGCTCTGGCTCATCGTGCCTAACGTCTTGGTGAAGACCACGTCAAACTGGTCGCCTTCAAAGAGGACGTTGTGCTGCAGGATTTCGTGCAGACCATCCTGGATCGGCGCTGTCACCCAATCTTCCGGGCCGCCGCTGGAGGTATCAAACAGCCAGACGCCGCCAGTGGTGTTGGTGTTGGGGCTTTTGCCGACGGTGTCCAGCGTGTAAGGCCCGAAGAAGGCGTCGTCGGTGTAGTCATTAGGCGCCCATGCGCCCTGCGCCACCGCGCTCAAACCGGAATTGGTCGGCCCCAGAATGATGGTATCAATGTCGGTGACGCCGCCATCGTTCCATTCATCTTTCACCAGCAGTTTGTCGCTGCTTGAGTATTGGGTGATGTAATCCCCTACCCAAACATCATCAATGTGCCAGTACCAGGCCCAGCCAGACGCCACATATTGCCAACGCAGCATGATGGTCTGTCCGGCATAGGCGCTCAGGTCAACTTCCTCGCTGGTCGGCCCCCAATCGGCCGTAAACCAGGTCAGATTCGTCCAAGTCGCGCCGCCGTCAGTAGAGATGTCTAAATAGGCGTCCCCATCACCGGCATAATCCTGGAAGTTGCTTTCATAGGTAAGGATCGGGGATTGGGCCGCGCTCAGGTCAATGGATGGCGTCCACAATTCAGAATCTACCCCATTGCCAAACGCATCAGAACTGGAGACAGCAGATTGCCCGCTGCCGTTTGTCTTATTTATTTCGCCCCAGAAGACATTGGTGTTCCAACCGGCGCCGGTGTTGGTGATAACCGTCCATCCGGCCGGCGGGAAAGCGCCTTCAAAATCTTCGGTGAGGGCCGGTATGGTCGTGGGCGTGTCCACTACATCTACGCTAAAGAAGCGCCAGTCGCCGGATTCGGCGCGCCAACTCCAGTCGAAGAGACCGCGCACGGCCGCATTGTTGTAGGGCGCGTCGGCGTTTTCGCTGTAGTTGTAAGCGTCCATGCCGCCCAACTGTAAGCCATCGGTGTACACCGCGCCTACGTTGAGGATGATGGGGACGACGGCGGTGTCGGCCGTATACGTCATCCAACCTGGGTCGCTAATCTGAATGGCAGCCTCGTACATGCCGGCCGGCATACCCGCAGGCACATCCACTGTGGCCGTAAAGGTTATCGAAGTGCCAGGCGCAATTTGCAGGCTGCCCACACTCTCCTTCAGCCAGCTCACGTCCGCTTCTTCGTAGAAGTCAACGCGGTAGCTGAGTACCGTCGTGCCGGTGTAAGAGGAGCCGGGATGATGGCGCAGGCCGATGAACAGACCGTCAATCATCCGGTCCAACGGGTCATGCACCCACATCTCGCCCCGGTTGCCCACCGGACGATTGTAAGAGAAGCGGCCAAACTCCCAGCGATCCAATTCGGTGCGGGAATCGTTCCAATCCAGTTCCATGGCGCCATCTGCCTGGGAACCTACTGTTGTGGGATCGTTAATGAAATTAACCACCCCATTGCCATCGGTATCATTCCAGACATCGCCATCGCTGTTAATGTCTTCCCAGTTATAAACCGCCAGGTAGTAGCGGTTATCCCAACTATAATCCCCATTGGCGTCAAACTGGTCAAAAGGCATCATCTGGCGCACGATCATCAAGTCGGTGTTCGCCGGCACGTCTATGTTGTACCAGGAAGCGTCCATGCCGGCCGTGGCCGTGATGGGGATCATGTAGTTGAACGCCTTGAAGAAGTTATCCTGGTTTGAAGAACCGTAGGCGCTCTCGGCGGCAACCATTGCCGGCGTTACTGTGAAGGTGAATGTTTCCGAGCGAATGAGCTGCAAGGAGACGTCATCTATGCTGGCAGTAATGGTCTGCACGCCGGTGTTATTCACCGTAAAGGTTCTGGCGAAGGTGTCGCCCGGATAGGCGATGTGGGCGAAGGCGGGATAATCGGTACCCCGGTAATCGCCGGGCTGCCAAGCGCCATCTTCAACGTAAAGGCCATACTCGCCAGCGGCAACGGCCGTGCCCCGATCCGCGTTAACCGAACCAGCGCCTTGCGTGAAGGTGTCATAGTTCAAGTCCGTAGCCGAAGACATCATCAGGTCGCGGGCCACATCATACGTGGGCCAGGCGCCGTTAGCATCATAGTACGCCTGATAAATCAGAGCCATCACGCCAGCCGCAACCGGCGCCGAACGGCTGGTGCCGCCCCAAGATTGCCAGGATTGGTTCCCATTGGGAGCGCCCCAGGTAGAAGCGCTGTAGTAATTCAACTCCTCAGCGCCAGCGGCAAAGGCGCCGCCAGCCACAATGCTGGTTCCGGCCGTGCCCCGCGCTCCAGGCCCACGATTCGAGAACGGCGTCACATCATTGTTCATGATCTGGGTGGTATTCGTGATCGAATCCCATCCGGTCGAGCCGAACTCAGTGGAAGCGCCCACGCCCATGCCCAACGCCGGGCTGGGCGGAGCCACCGTGCCATAAGCCGGCGCGCCGTTGCCAGTGGAGAACATGAACTGCATATTGGGCGCAAAGAGACGTTGAATTTGCGATACATATTGGCCGTCAAACTCCCAACCATCATTATCCTCACTGCTCGCCCCATAAGAGTTCGAGGTGATCTGGATATTATCATCGGGATCATAAGGATAGGAGGAATCACACGGCGACAAGAAACTCCAGATTGCAACCGGGCTGCAACCATCGTAACCAAAAGCAGCGAACAGATACCCGTCCAGCTTAGACGAAGCAAAGTTGTAGTAAATGTCCGAGATATTGACGATCTTAGCGCCGGGAGCCATGCCGTAGACGGCCGCGTTAGGCACACCCGTCGTATTCGTGACCGGCCCCAGGCCGGTCAAGTCGGCAAACTCTTGCAGGAAGGCATCGGTCACGCCCTGCCCCACGATATTGGAGGCCACCTGCGTGCCGTGGCTGTATGACCGGTCAAACGTGCCGCCGGAGAAAGCGACCAAGTCGCCATTTCCTGGCGGGCCATAGAGGTAATCACACGCCCACAGCCAGTCAGTGCCGGGCACACAATTTGCGCCATTGCCAATGAAGTACAACATGCCGCCGGAAATGTCAGCCAACCCGTCGCCGGTGACGTCCAGATAGGAGATCATGTCATTATAAGTGGCGTCCAGCGTAGCCGGGTTCGTCGTATCCGCTCTGGTCAATGGCGCATCATCGCGGAAGTCATAGTTGTCATTCAAGTCCACGTAGACAGTGCTGTAGACGCCCGGCGTAATGGGATCAGTCACCAAGACGGCCGGTTTTTCGCCCCAGATAAAGTCGCGCAGATCATTGTCGGGATGCGTCCCCACATGCACCACGCCGCTGGCGCTCATCGAGTCAGAAATGACATAGGTGTAGCCGCCGGCCGGGGCAAAAGGATTATTCACCCCATAATCAATCAGCGGGGTAAAGTTAAAGCAAGAAATGCCGCTGCCGCAAGCAGAGAGCGCAGGCGTATTGCTGGTATCCACATAGTGCATCCCCGGAAAGCCATTCGCCACATAAGTCGTGCCTAATTGCGCGTCCGAGTTCAAAAGCAGCGCCGAGATTGGGCTGAAAACGACCGGCCAGCCATTGTAATAATCCAAGGTGCCGGAGTAAATTTTCTGCGTGCCCATCAGATCAGGATGCGCCGCGTCCACGCCGTCATCCAGCGGGGCGACGGTGACGCCGGCGCCATCATAACCGCGCGCCCAGGCCGCGCTGGCCTTGTGCGGGCCGGCCGGCATCACTTCATACCAATCCTCAACCAAACCGGGGGATTGTTTCACGCTGGGCTGCCCGGCCGCCGCTGTTGCCGCGATCTGCGCTTGCAATGCAGGCGCTTGCTGCCGCAATGCCGCCCAGTCCGCTTCAGTGCGTTCCGGCTGGCTTAGTTCGGCGTCGTCAATCCCATAATTATCCGGCTGTCCATTCCGCTCCAACACAACCGGGAAGATAGCTCTCACCTGGTTCAGCGACGCTGCTTTGAGCAAATTGGCGGGCGCGATGAAGCCAAAAATCATCTGGCCTTTCACGCCATCCTGCTCATGTCCGGGACGCGCCATCACTTTACCATTCTCAAAATATGCGCCGAAATCCATATCTTCAGAACGGCCGGAAGGAGCTATCTCATACTCCACATACATCTGAATCAAAACAGGCTCTTGCGCCGCGGCCGCCCTGGCCGTACCTGCCGGCAGGGCGGGCGCTGCGCTTTGCGCCAGATCGCGTAAATCCGGGTGTATTTTTGCTAACGCCTCTTCCATCGGTAATTGTGTCGGGCGGAGATCCCCAGTTTTGTCCAAACTCGCTGTCGGTTCAGACTTAACGGGAGCATCCGGGTCTTTTTGCAGTTGGGCAGTTACTTCCGCCGCATCAGCGCCCGGCGCTTGCCGTTGAGCCATAACCAGCCCCTGAATCAACAGCGTCACCGCCAAAACGACAACCAATAGGCTGAGCAAAAGTGATTTGCTTTTTCTACTCATTATTTTCCTCTTAACCTCACATGTGATAATTGAATCCGGGCAACCCTAAGCAGGCCGCCCCACCTATACCAGTTTTTGCATAAATCGTCGAGATTGAATCGTAAACAGTCTCACCTCCTTATGATTTGGGATTGGATGGCGCTCGGTTTGTTCAAAACTACGTCGCAAATTTCAGAGAAAGGCAAGCAAAACTTACATAAAGGCGTCCAGCAAGCCGTTAAAGCAAGGCGTAACTACTAACCCTCCCGGAGGTTGGCTTGATGTAAACAGCTAATCACTCGTGAACCTCCGGGAGGATGGCTTGGTAGTTACAACAAGGCAACACAAAAAGCCCAAAGAGTTTTGAGCGGAATCTATGGGGATACAATTGTATTTGCAACGGATACCTGATTTGACTGAACAACCGATCTTCTCTCAGCTAAAAAGGGGCTGTGAATAAAGTCTGTGAAAGATATTTTCTCAATTGACTACAATGCGAACATCTCTAATTTGAGGGAATCAACCTGGAAGAATCTACATTTTGATTCTAATCCGTTTCTTAGGAACCGTCAAACGAAATTTGACGCCAAAGCTGACCCTAAAATCTGTCGCCGCGCTAGATTCGGCTATAATCCCGGCATGAGTGTATCCCAGATTGTGTTATCTTTTTTTAAGGTCGTTTTGGCAGTTTTACCGATAGTTTCGGTGTTGTATCTGATGGTCGCCCGCCGCTGGAGCGGCAGCAAAGCGGGGCCGATGGGCTGGCTCACGGCCGTACTCGTCTCCCTCCTCTTTTTTGGCGCAAACGGGAAATTATTGCTGGTCGCCTGGGGTAAATCGGCGCTGTTGGCGCTGTTCGTCCTTTACATCATCTGGATGGCCTTGCTGCTGTATCACACCCTCAACGAAGCCGGCGTCATCCAGGCCATCGGCCGGGAAATGCCGGGGCTGGCCCAGGACAAACCGGCGCAGGCTTTGCTGCTGGCCTGGGTATTCGGCTCGTTTTTGCAGGGCGCCACCGGCTTTGGCGTGCCGGCGGCCGTCATCGCGCCGCTGCTGGTTGGATTAGGATTTGCGGCCGACACGGCCGTCGTCATGGCCTTATTGGGTCACGCCTGGGCCGTCACCTATGGCTCGCTCGGCTCCTCCTTCCTCTCCCTCATCGCCGCTGCCGACGTGCCCGGCGAACTGCTGGCGACGCCGGTGGCGCTGGCGTTGGCCGTGGCCAATTTGGGCTGCGGTCTGGGGGTGTTGTGGCTGGCGGGGGGCAAAACGGCCGCGCGTCAACGCGGCCGGCTCATGCTCGTCCTGGCTCTGCTCATGTCCCTGGCGCAGTGGGGGGTGGCCGCCGCCGGGCTGTGGACTATCGCCGCCTTCATGGCCGGGCTGGCCGGGCTGATCGCCATCATCGCCATCTTGAACCGGCAAGCCGACGGCAACGGTCGTTTCCAGCCTCGCCGTCTGGCCCAAGCCTTTCTGCCCTACGGCCTGCTCGTCGTCGTCATCGTTTTGGGGCAGGTTGTTTTGAAAGAAACGCTCGATTTCCTGGTCATCAATCCCATTTTCCCCGAAGTCTCCACCCGCTTTGGCTGGGCCACGCCGGCCGGAACCGGCCGTTCGCTCAACCTGTTCGGCCACGCCGGGGCGCTTTTGCTGTACGTCAGCCTCATCGCCTTTGCCTGGTACAAATGGCGCGGCCCCCTGCCTGATGCAGATGGAGAGAGACGGCCGTACTCCGGCAAAACCATCTGGGGCAAAACCTTACGCGGTTCCATCAAGCCCACCATCGGCATCGCCAGCCTGGTGGCCATGGCCCTCACCATGCAGCACGCCGGCATGACGCAAACCCTGGCCGAAGCCCTCAGCGCCAACACCGGCCCCTTGTTTCCCCTGCTCAGCCCCTTCATCGGCGCCCTCGGCTCCTTCATGACCGGCAGCAACACCAACTCCAACGTCGTCTTTGGCGAATTACAGCGGCAAACGGCCGTCGCCCTCAACCTCTCCATCCCCCTCATTCTGGCCGCCCAAACCGCTGGCGGCGCGTTAGGCGGTCTCTTCGCCCCGGCCAAAGTCATCGTCGGTTGCAGCACCGTCCCCGGCGCCGACGACGGACAGGTACTCAAACAAGCCGCCGCCTACGGCCTGGGCATCACCCTCGTCATTGGCCTGTTGGTCTGGGCATTTGCCAGCTTTTAGGCGCTTACGCGCCAACATCGAGAAAAATTATCGGAAGACCGTAACTGCTAACCACAAAGGCACAAAGGCACAAAGACACAAAGTTTCTCTGGTTTTTCTTTGTGCCTTTGTGCCTTCGTGGTGAAATTCCAGAAGGGCCTAGTAGTTACGAAAGACCCAAATTTAATGCTGTTGCCCGTATCCAGCGTTACTTCACAATTCATTATTCTTTTTCCAGACTTCGCTGGAAAAAGAGTTAGCTTCTGCTGTTAGCTGTTGACCGTTACCTGTTTACAGCGTCACCGGCTCCTGTTCCACCCGGCAGTGCGCCGCATCAATGATGCTCAAAATCTCATCCACCGCCGCTTCCTGCTGACCCTCATGATTGACGACGCAATAATCAAACTCATCCATCCGTCTGATCTCCTGCCGCGCCGCCGCAATGCGCAAATTCAGCCCTTCGGCCGTCTCCGATTTCCGCTCCCGCAGCCGCCGCACCAGCGACTCCTCCGTCTCCGTCATCAAAAACACAAAAATCCCGTTAGGAACCAGCTTACGCACCGTGGCCGCCCCCTGCACATCCACCCGCATGATCACGTCACGGCCGCTGGCCAGCGCATCTCGAATCTGCTGTTTGGGAATCCCCTTGTAATCGTTGTAAACCACCGCATACTCCAGCAGTTCATTCTTCTCAATCATGCGCGCAAATTCGTCGTTACTCAGGAAAAAGTAATCGCAACCATGCACTTCGCCCTCTCGAATGGGGCGGGTGGTCGCCGTCACCACAAAGTAAAAGTCGTCCGGCCGTCGTTCGATCAAACGGCGGGCAATCGTATCCTTCCCCACCCCGGAAGGGCCAGAAATCAGAATCAATTTAGGATAATGTTTTCGCTCGTACCAGCTTTTATCAATTGTCACAGTTGCACCTAAAAATCAGCCTTGTATAATTTTCACTGTCCAAATTCTTGTTGATTGTTAATCGTTGATTGTCATCTGTTTATTGTTGCTATGCCTACTTACGAATTTCGCTGTCAAGATTGCCGCCGCCTGCTGCGGCTGACCCTGTCCTTTGCTGAATATGACGAGGCCGCCCCCGTCTGCCCCCACTGCCAGAGCCGAAATGTGAAACGGCGCATCGGCCGTATCGCCATCGCCAAGTCAGAAGACGCCCGGCTGGATTCGCTGATGGACGACAGCGCCCTGGCCGCTCTGGACGAAGAAGACCCCAAAGCGATCGGCCGTTTCATGCGTAAAATGAGCCGGGAGATGGGCGAAGACCTGGGGGATGAGTTCGGCGAAGTGGTGGATCGTCTGGAAAGCGGCGAATCACCCGACGCAATTGAAAAGTCCATGCCCGACTTGGCCGATGGGATGGGCGGTATGGATGATTTTTGATCATCGCTACAGACATCCGATTTCTCGCTGTCGAGCAACTCGCATTTTAACCGGATAAGAAATCGGACGTCTTGCTGTCGGGCAACTCGCATTTTAACCGATAAGAAATCGGATGTCTTGCAAACGCTCCAGGACGATGCGGCGCAAATCTGCCTGGATGACGGCTTTGGGCCGGTTGGCGTCCACGCAAACCCAGCGCGACGGCTCGGCCTGCATCAAGGCGTGATACCCCTGGCGCACCCGCCGGTGGAAACTGACGGTTTCCAAATCGAGCCGGTTCATCTCCTCGCCCCCCTGACGGCGGCGGGCCAGCCCCGCTTCCACTTCCAAATCCAAAAACAGCGTCAAATCCGGATTCAGGCCGCCGGTGGCAAATTGGGTGATAGCGCGCAGGGCGTTCAGGTCTAGCTGACGGCCGTATCCTTGATAAGCCAGCGTGCTGTCCGCATACCGGTCGCAAATCACAATTTTACCCGCCGCCAGCGCCGGCCGAATCACCTCCGCCGCCAACTGCGCCCGCGACGCCGAATATAGCAGCAGTTCCGCCGCGGCCGCCATCGCCGTGTTATTCACATCATGCAGACAATCCCGAATCTGGTCGCCAATGGGCGTGCCGCCCGGCTCGCGGGTGGTCAGCGCCACATGCCCTTGCTCGCGCAAAAAATCAGCCAACTGGGGAATCTGGCTGGTCTTACCGCTGCCTTCCGGCCCTTCAAACGTAATAAACATCATGAAAACGTAAAACGTGAAACGCGACGCCTCTCTTATCACGTTTCACGCCATCCTTTTTATTTTTTGTGCGCGCCAAGTTTACCCGTCTTTCCGCCGGGAGGCGCTAAAGATACGCACGTACCGGCCCGGTTCTTTACCATAACTATGCGACACCAAATCCGCCTGCCGCGCCATCTGGTGCTGGTAACGGCGCAGCGCCGAACTGGCCGGGCGCAGATTCACTTCGCTTTGCCCTGATTGGATCAGTTGGATGCCTTGCTGCGCGTCAGCTACGGCCGTTTCAAACGGATCGCTCTCCACCACTTCCAGATTAAACGCCTGGATGAGAAAACTCTCCAACTGGGCGCCGGTATTGGCGCGCAGCACGTACACCGGAACCCGCCGCCGCTCGGCGTCGGTGATTAGCTGCCGCCGTTTGCGATAGTAACTTTTCAGCGTCACCAGCACATCGGCCTCGCTCAACTTATCCACAATCGTCGCTTCCACATTCAACAAACGCGCCGCCCGCTGCAGCCGGTTTCGCGCCACGCCATAGGCAAACACATTCAGATGGCGGGGACGGCCGTTTCGCCGAGCTTCATTCACCGATTCACGGCCGTTTTGGCGGCGGAGATCAGCTTCTCCCAACTCAGCGGCGCGGGTCCGTGACCGCACATTTTCCCGGCTGCCGCGCCCCTTTCCGCCATTACGCCGCCCCGTCACCGCCGCCGAAGTCACCACCACCGTCTGTTCTTCCACCTGGATGCCGCCCGCCTCGTCCCGCGACCGCAGCTCCACCCGGAACGGCTCGCCGCGCAGCATCGCATCCACCGACTCGGTCACATCCCGGTGCGCCAACAACTGCTGCCGGTCTTGAATTTCCACCAGCACGTCAAACGTGGGCGGCGCCCGCCGCTCCAGCACCGTTTTTTGCGTGCCCCGCCGCCGCGCTTCCTCATCCGACAGGGTGACGCTTTCGATGCCGCCCACCAGATCAGACAAGGTGGGATTGAGCAGCAGATTTTCCAGCGTGTTGCCGTGCGCCGTGCCGATAAGTTGGACAGCGCGCTCGTTGATGGTGCGCGCCGCCGCCGCTTCCCGTTCCCGGCCGATCTCGTCAATGATGATGACTTCAGGATTGTGATTTTCCACGGCTTCGATCATCGTTTCGTGCTGGTGCGACGGCCGCGCCACCTGCATTCGTCTGGCCCGCCCCACCGCCGGATGGGGGATGTCGCCATCGCCGCCAATTTCGTTGGAGGTGTCCACGATGACCACCCGCTTTTTCTCGGCCAAAATACGCGCCATCTCGCGCAGCATGGTCGTTTTGCCCACGCCGGGCCGGCCCAGCAGCAAAATGGAGCGCCCTTCTTCGATGATGTCGGCGATGATGTCAATGGTGCCGTACACCGCCCGCCCCACCCGGCAGGTAAGGCCCACCACCTGCCCGCGCCGGTTGCGGATGCCGGAGATGCGGTGCAGGGTGCGGGCGATGCCGGCCCGGTTATCGTCATCAAAGCTGCCGATGCCGTTGACCACCATTTCGATGTCGGCGGCCGTCACTTCATCCGGGTGCAGCGTCACCTCGCCATCCACATAGCGGGCGGTGGGGGCGCGGCCCAAATCCATGACGATTTCCAACAGTTCGTGCTGACGGCCGTTCTCTTCAATTTTCTGGCAAACGCGCGGCGGCAAAATTGCCAATAACGCTTGTAAATCTTCTCGGTCTGTGTTTTGCATAGAATCAAATTCTGAAACGTGATGTTCGCTTTTTGTTTTATGTTCTTTGTGTAACATCTCAATTTTATGGGGCTGTGGCCGGCCTCCCGACCGAGCCACCGGTGGCTCGGTCGGGAGGCCGGCCACAGCCCCATAAAATTGAGATGTTACACAAAGAACATAAAACAAAAA
>JAJRVV010000151.1 GCA_024277135.1 Chloroflexota bacterium
AATGACGGCACTGTGAACATTGCGTTGTTGGGCGACGCCATCCAACATGTCTTGCGGGTGCGGGAACGTCTTATTTTGGTCGTGATCTCTACCGCGCCGTCTGAACAAGTGCGCCAGTTTGAAGCGATGCAGGCGGAGGCGGATCGTCTGACAGAGTTGATTGAAGAATATGAAGCAGACGCGCTGGCAGAGGGCGAAGGATCTGAGAATGAAGTGGCGTTGGCGGCTGATTTTAAGGAGGCGTGGAGTCAGGCGTTAAAAACGAGCGATCAAGTGGCGCGGATGGCGATGGCGGGTCAATATGAACGAGCCGGGTTAGCTTTGACCAGTTCGGCGCAGAGCCAACTGAATCATGCGGTGGCGCTGCTGCAGTTGTTGCAGGATGTTGAGGATAACACGGCCGTATCTCGATTCGTGACCAGCCAGGTTGTGGGTCAACGGGCGGGGATACTGCTGTCCGGCTTAACAGTGGCGGCGAGTTTGATCGCGGTGGTATTGGCTGTTTGGCTGGCTCGGTCTCTAGGAACGCGCCTGGCTGATCTGACGCAAACGGCGAATGAGATTGCGGCGGGGAATTGGGAGCGCCGGGCTAAAGTGCATGGGGATGATGAGGTTGGGCAGTTGGCCGGCGCTTTTAATCGGACGGCGGCGCAGATTCAGAGCGTGCTGCGGGGTCTGGAACACCGCGTGGCGCTGCGCACGCGAGATTTATCGCTGGCGGCAGAGGTGGGTCATCGAATTTCAACGGTGCGTGACCGGGATCAATTGTTAGCGGAATCGGTGGAATTGATCCGGTCTCAGTTTGAGTTGTATTATGTGCAGATTTACCTGGCGGGGGCGAACGGCCGTCAATTGAAATTGGCAGCCGGTACTGGCGAAGCGGGTGAAGCCCTGCTGCAGCGAGGCCACCAGCTGGCTGTCGGCCCTGGCTCCATCAACGGCGCCGCCGCCGCCCGCCATGAAGCCGTGGCCGTGCCCGACACAGCCAGCAGCCCTGTTTTCCGCCCCAATCCGCTGCTACCGGAAACCCGCTCGGAAATGGCGGTGCCCATGGTGATAGGCGACCGGCTGGTCGGGGTATTAAATTTGCAAGATCGTCGGCCCAATTCACTCACCGGAGATAACCTGGATGCGTTCCAGACGGTGGCAACCCAGTTGGCCATTGCTTTGGAAAATGCCCGTTTATTTGTGGAAGCGACTCAGGCGCAAGAGGCGATGGCGGCGCAAGCCCGGTTCCTGGCGCGCGGCGGCTGGGACATTTTCCTGGATGCGGTGCATCGCCGCGAATGGTTTGGATATGCGTATGATGCGGATCAGGTGCAGCCGTTGGCGGAAGCGGTGAGCGCGGATGCGGAAACGGCCGGGTTGGAAACGCCGATTACGGTCACAGGCGAACCGATTGGCGCGATTTGGGTGGAACCGGATGAAGCGCGGCCGTTGACCCCCGAAGACAAAGACCTGGTGACAGCCGTCGCCGGGCAGGTGGCCGAGCGCGTTGAGAACCTGCGCCTGCTGGCTGAGGCGGATCGGTTCCGGGAAGAAGCGTAAGCGGCCGTGCGTAGAGCGACTCTAAAAGGGTGGGAGAACTTCCAGGAATCAACGGATGATCTCGCTTCCGGCTATCTATTCGACCACACCGAAGTGCGGCCCGTGACCGGAGAGGTGGATGAACCGATCACGCTGAAAGAAGAATTGGTGGTGCAGGGGCAGACGATCGGCGAACTGAGGCTGGTTGGCGGTGAGGCCGACGACGAGCAAACGATTGGTTTGTTGCAGTCTGTGGCCGAGCATCTCAGCTTGCACATTGATAACTTGCGCCTGGCTAAACAGACCGAAGAGGCGCTGACTAAAACGGCCGAACAGGCCCGGCGTCTGGCTGCTTTGAACGAGATGGCTAATGAGTTGGGTGCAGTGGATACATTGGATGAAGTATTTACGGCCGTTGCCCAGCATATGGACAACATTGTCGCCTATGACCGTCTCAGCCTGGCATTACTGGAGCCAGATGGCGAGCGCCTGCAAGTGTTTGCTGTGAGCGGCGAATCTGGCGTGACGCCGGCTGGCATGACCGTATCGGCCGCAGGATCGGCCGTCGGCCAGGCCATCACCCAGCGGCGATTAATTAATACGGCGGACATTACCCAGAGGGATTCTGGAGAAGACGAAGAAGCGGCGGCGGCGGGAATGCGCGCTTCACTAGTCACCCCCTTAATCACCGCGCGCGGCGTCTTGGGTACGTTAAGCATGGGCAGCAATACGCCCAACGCCTTCGATGACCAGGACGAAAACATTATGCAGCAAATCGCGCCTCTTTTAGCTTCTACGGTTGAGAACCAGCGCCTATTCACGGCCGTCCAAAAGCAGGCAGAAAAAGAACAGTTAGTCAACGTCATCACCCAGAAAATTCAGAGTGCGGTCACGATAGAAAGCGCCTTGCAGACCGCGGTTCAAGAGTTGGGGCAGGCGCTGCAAGCGCGTTACACACAGGTAAAACTGGCGACCGTAATGGAAGCGGATAGTTAGAGAAAGATCAACAAATTATATCGGTCACTTAGACATAGGAGGCATGAATAATGCGTATCAATAACAAGTTTAAATACGGGCAAGTGTTGACATTGATGGTAACTATGGTCATCGTCGTTACTTTTCTGTTGGTCGGTTGCGCCGGCAGCGCCGATAATGATGAGATAAATGATGACACACTAACTGTATTCGGGGCTTATGCTACATCAATTGACGAGCCGTGGGACGGTGTGATTCACCAGGCGTTGCTAACTGCTGTGGAGGACGGACGTATCGCGTATACCTGGCAGGATGCAATTGGCTATCAAGGTGACATGGCGCGTATTTTGCAAGAAATGATCGATGGCGAAAATCCGCCAGACATCATCTTCGGCGATGCCTTCGGTAATGAAGAAGCAGTACGAGAAGTGGCTGCTCAATATCCTGATATCGCTTTTGTCTTTGGCTCTGGATTAAGCTCAGTTGAACCGAACTTCTCTGTCTTCGATAACTGGATTCATGAACCCGCCTATTTGTCTGGCTTGCTGGCTGGCAATTTAACCGAAACAGATATTGTCGGTGTCGTTGCTGGCTTCCCAGTACCGGAGGTGAATCGCATTGTGAATGCGTTCATTCAGGGCGCGCGCGAAGCAAACCCCGATGTACAAGTGAAAGTTGACTTCATCAATAGTTGGTTCGATCCGGCCGTCGCTAAAAGTGTGGCTCAAACGCAAATTGCAGCCGGGGCCGATATGATCTTTGCCGAACGGTTTGGCGCACACGAAGCTGCCCAGGAAGATGGTCTAATGGCTTTTGGCAATATGAGCGACCAAAATGAGGTGGCTCCCGACACCATCGTGACCGGCCCGGTATGGCATATGGAACCAACCGTGGATTATATCATCGCCCAGGTCGGCGCCGGTATTTATACGGCCCAAGATCTGAAAGATTTTAGCAGCATGTCTAAGGGAGGAGCCAGCCTGGCGCCCTTCCACGATTTTGAGGAAAAGTTGCCGGAATCAACAAAAACTTTAATCGCAACCCGCCAAGAGGATATTATTAGCGGTTTGTTCCGGGTTAACATCGACGAAAATATTCCGGTGAGCGACTAAGGCAATGGCCGTTTTTAACTTTTTATATTTTTAGCGGAAAAACGGCCATTGCTTGTGGAACCGTCTCCTTGATCTGAAAAACTATTTGTGGACGATTCCTAAACTATTTGGAGGTCCTTATGATGAGGACGATTAAACTCAATCCCTGGCTTACCATACGTGATTGGTCGATTGGAACCAAACTAACGATCGGCTTTGGTCTAATATTTCTCTTTACGTTGGGGCTTGCAGCTACCAGTTTATCTAACCTGTTGTCTATGCAGCGGGCTATAAACAGTGCGTTGGATGAAGGTTTGCAGATTCAAGCGCAAGGCAATCGGATTGAAAACGGGCTGGCGGCTGCCCGCCGTGAAGAACAAGCCTTTATCCTCAACTGGCAAGAAGTAGGGTACCAAACGGCTGTCAATGATCATCTAATCCCGTGGGGCAACCAGATCAGTGATATACAACAAGCAATTACTGAATTAAATGAGCTTACGGCCGATACGCAACAGGAAGGCCTCGTCGAAATCACCCAGAATACAAGCCAGCTTTCAGCGGCGCTTACAACCTATCGCAGCGAATTTAGCTTGGCCACTAACCGGCTTCAAGACCTGGGCACCAGTACCAGCGGCGCCGCCGGCGATTTGGAAAGTGCCGGCCATGCGCTAGAAGCGGAGTTAAGGGCGTTAGAGCAGCCGGAGCTTGTGGATTCTTTCCTCCAATTACGCTTGAGCGAAGCGGAGTATCGAATAGAAAATCGGGAGCAGCTTCAAGAGCGAGTAACTTTGAGCCTGGCGCAACTACGCACGGATCTCACCGACACAGTGACGACTGAGAACCAGCAATTGCTTTCGTTGCTCACCGACTATGAAACGGCTTTTGCTGAGTTAGTGCGCCTTGATGGTGAAATTGAGGGCCACACTGATGCCTATATTAACGCGGCAAACGCGATCCAGCCTTTGGCTCTCGTCATCGACGCTCAGGGCGGTACGCTGGCCGATGACAGCCTTCGTAATGTTACTGAAAGTGTTCAGCGTGCCCGTGCCGGTCTGGCTATCGCGGCCACGTTGGCTATTGTTCTGACCGTCGCGTTGTCCATTTTCTTCACGCGGCAGATTAGCCGGCCTCTCCAGGCGCTAACCGATGTGGCCGAACGAATTATTGCCGGTGATTTAACGGCGCATGCAGAGTCGGATTCTAAAGATGAAATCGGCACCTTAACAGCAACATTTAACAGCATGACCCAGCAATTGCAGGAGTTGATTGGCAGTTTGGAGCAACGGGTAGCGGCCCGTACCCAGGCGTTGGAAGTCAGCGCTGAAGTCAGCCGCAGCCTGTCAACAATTCTGGATCAACAGCAGCTCGTTGCCGAAGTCGTTAAGAAAGTGCGCAATACCTTCGATTATTACCATGCTCACATTTACTTGTTTGATGAAGCTCAGGAAAATCTGGTAATGGCTGGTGGAACCGGTGAAGCTGGACGGGCGATGCTGGCCCGTGGACACATGATTCCCGTTGGCAGGGGGCTGGTCGGCCGGACGGCCGTTAACAATCAGGCAACGTTAGTGTCTGATGTAACGGCCGATCCGAATTGGCTGCCTAATCCTTTGCTACCCGATACTAAAGCAGAAGCGGCGGTACCTATCGTCTTAGGTGAGCAAGTGCTGGGCGTGCTAGACGTACAGCAGAACGTGGCCGGCGGGCTAGACCAATCCGATATTGAATTGCTGGAATCTATTGCCAGCCAGTTGGCGATTGCCTTGCAGAATGCCCGCTTATTTGAACAAAGCGAGCAGGTTGGGGCGTCGTTGCAAGAAGAAAAATTAAACGTTCAAACCATCTTGGAAACGATTACCGTGCCCATGGTCATTTCCAATCTGTCTGATGGCATGGTAGCTTATGTCAATGAGCCGCTGCCCGAAACCATCCGCGTGCCCCGTGATGATTTGATAGGCCAGATCACGCCGGATTTTTATGCTGATCTAGCTGACCGGGATCGTTTTTTAACGTTGTTACGGGAACATGGGTTTGTAGAAAATTACGAAGTCCAGTTGAAGCGGGGGGATGACGATCTGTTTTGGGCGCTGCTTTCTGCCCGGGTCATCCATTATCAGGGACAGCCGTCTATCCTGACCTCCCTGATTGATATTGATGATCGAAAACGGGCTGAAGTTTTGTTGGCCAAACAAGCCAATGAACTGGCTACGGTGGCTCAGGTAAGTACGGTCGCAGCCACCATCTTGGATCCTCAGGAATTATTGCAGGAAGTGGCCGATTTAACCAAGTCCAGATTTGATTTGTATCATGCGCATATCCACCTGCTTAATGATCGTCAAGATACGCTGACGTTAACGGCCGGCGCTGGCGATGTAGGACGGCAAATGGTAGCGGAAGGCCGGCGCATTCCCTTGTCGGCGGAAATGTCCCTGGTGGCCACGGCGGCTCGGAACAAGCAAGGGGCCATTCGGGATTACGACGCTGCCGGAGCCGGGTTTATGCCTCATCCCTTGCTGATGGAAACGCGCTCGGAAATGGCGGTTCCCATTGCTCTGGGTGATGAACTGCTCGGTGTGCTGGACGTTCGCTCAGATACATTCGGTTATTTTGGCGAAGCTGACATGCAGACGCTTACCACGCTGGCCACGCAGATTGCTGTGTCCCTGCAAAATGCACGTTCCTTCACCCGTTCGGAAGAGGCGTTTAAGGAATTAAGGGAGTTGACGCGCCGCCTGACACGGGAAGGGTGGGAAGGTTATTTAGATACAGTTTCCTCAGATATAGACCTGGTCTATGATTTGGAGCAAGGGTCTGTGCTTAAGGATTGGGATGAGAGCGTGGTGGCGGAAACGGCCGTTTCCGGCCTAAATAAACCGCTGACCGTGCAAGGCGCTACCATCGGCCAGATCATCGTCGCCGGGCCGGAGGCGCTGGTAGATGAAGCTGCGGAAATCATTGACGCTGTCGCTGAACGATTAAGCGGTCACATCGAAAACCTGCGCCTGGCCAAACAGACCGAAGAGGCGCTGACGTTGACAGCCCGGCTGTACGACTCCGGACGGCGGCTCAATACGGCCGGAGATGACCTGCAAGAAGCGTTAGCGGCCGTTGTTACCGCCAGCCCCATCCCTGATGTCAATCGGGTGGTTCTCTTCCTGTTTGAACAAAACGAACGAGGGGAGATGATCGGCATGAGATCGGCGGCGAACTGGTACAGCGGCGCGGGATCAGAGCCGACGCCGGTTGGGGTTCATTATGACCGGGACGTGATGGCGGCGTTGAGCCTCCTGCTTACCAAAGAAACGATTACTTTTCCTGATATCCAGAACGATGAGCGGATTGACGCCACCACCCTGAGTATTTTGAAAGGGATGCACATTCGGGCAATGGCGGTTGTGCCCTTGTGGATTGAAGCGCGTCAACTCGGCTGTTTGCTCCTGGAGTCGGATCGGGTTTATCAATTCCAACCGCAGGAAATGGAAACCTACACCACACTGGCCGGGCAGTTGACAGTGACCCTTGACCGTAATCTGCTGCTGGCGGAAACAGAAGCAGTGGCCCAACGAGAGCAAATTTTACGGCAGGTGTCGGAGCGGGTTCATGCGGCGGTGGATGCGGAGTCGGTGCTGCGCACGGCCGCCCAAGAAATCAGCCGGGCGTTGGGGGTGGAAGCGTTTGTTTATTTGGATGATAACGTGGGAACGCCAACGACCAATGGGCAAAAACAAGGCGGCTCGACCGGAGGAAAGAATTCATGACCAATCGCGATCCTGTCTCAACCGAGAAACAACAACGCAATACCATCCGCATAGCTGTTATTTCGGCCGTTTTCACCGGCTTGATCATCGTTTATTTCATGGTCACATCCCTGGCCACGCAGTTGGCGACCGGTATTTTTTCTGAAGCCGCCCTGGCCAGCGTGATATTGGCGGCAGCATTGTTGGCTCTCTGGCTGGCTCGCCGCGGCCGGGTTGTGGCCGGCGCTTGGACGCTCATCGCCGCTTTTCTGTACGCTCTGACAGGGTCTGTGATCACCGTGTCCGGTTTGGGCATTCTGTTTGGCGTGTTGACGCTGGTGTTGACCTTTGGCATTGCCAGCAACACCCTGCCTGCCAGCCAGATAAAACGCGCCGCCGCCCTCAGCCTGAGTCTCTCCCTGGCTTTTGTTTTGTTGGACGGCTTTGATTTGTTCCCGCGTACACCGGCATTGATGAGGGCAGATGTCTGGGTCATCACAATCGGGATGTTGTTCGTATACGGTTTTTTCGTTATCCGCCAATTCAACGATTACACTTTTAATATCAAATTAGCGATTGCTTTTGGCGTTGTCAGCCTGGTTTCTTTGATTGGTCTGGCAATGGTGGCCACAATCACGGTGCGCAGCCAATTAGAGAATCAGATTAATGAAAGGTATATAGCGCAGACAAATAACGTAGCTCAAATTGTGGACGCCTTCATGGAAGCTAGAATTTCGCAAATAATCGCGATGGCGGTAACAGATGTTCTGAAAGAAGAATTAGAGAAGCGCAATGAGAGCTATGTGGGAGACGAGACTGCTATCCTGGCCGAAATCAAGGCGTTGGATGAGCGATGGATACAAGCTGATGACGATGATCCTCTGATACAAAGCATTATCACTGCCAAGCGAGACAACCCCGCCGCTTTTCAGTTAGCTGATTTCCTGGATGCCTTCCCGGATCAGACAGAGATTTTTGTGACGGATCGGTATGGGGCAACTGTGGGCGCCACCGGCCGTTTGTCAGATTATTATCAAGCGGACGAGGCGTGGTGGCAGGCGGCATACCGGGAGGGCGAGGGCGCCATTTACGTTTCCCATCCGGAATTTGATGAGAGCGCCGGCGTAAAAGCCGTTTTGATCGCCATACCGGTCGTGTCAGAAGAAACGGGAGAGGTTTTGGGTGTTATACGCTCGACCCTGACGTTAGAAGACCTGGAGCTTCGGCTGGAGAATGTTAACGTTGGCGAGGGTGGGCGTGTGGGGCTGTTACACGATACCGGCCAGATCATCTTTGCTTTGGGCGCGGATGGCGGCGCAGCGCTGACCATTCCGGCGCAGGTACAGGATCGCCTGTCTGATAAGGAGGCGCAAACCATCATCATCAGGGATGAAAACCAGGTCTCGACTCTGTGGGGCTATGCGCCGGTGAATAGTGTTGTGGATGTGGCGAATGACGTTATGGAAGAAGAGGAACTCCTGATATCGCAGAGCGTAGCCAATTTGAACTGGAGCGTCGTTATCAAACCAGACGTCCGTCAGGCGCTGTCGCCGGTGGATGAGTTGCGGCAAAATATCCAGTTGTTCACCGTGTTGATTTTAGCGCTGACTGGGGCGGCCGCGTTTGTGGTGGCTCGACTGCTGTCCCGGCCTATTCTGGCGCTTACCGCTGCCGCCGAAGAGATGCGGCGGGGCAATCTGAGGGTGGCGCTGCCGCCTGCGGGCCGGGATGAAATTGGCAGGCTGTCTGATGCTATGGGGCAGATGGCGTCCCGTTTGCGCGGTATGATTGGCTCGTTGGAACAGCGTGTGGCTGAGCGGACAAATGATCTGGCGTTAGCGGCTGAAGTTGGCCGCCGGGTCTCGCAAATTCGAGCGCTTGACGAACTGTTAGCGGAGGCGGTAGAACTCATACGCAGCCGTTTTTCCCTTTATCATGCGCAGATTTACCTGATTGATGATGAGGAACTGATTTTGAGAGCCAGCACAGGACAGGCTGGTGAAGAATTATTGGCCCGAGAACATCGTCTGGCTATTAGCGAAGAATCCATTAATGGCGCGGCTGCGGACAGCCGTGAATCGGTTATTGTGCTGGATACGGCCGTTGACCCCTTTTTCCAACCCAATCCGCTTTTGCCAGACACGCGCTCCGAAATGGCGATCCCGCTCATCGCTGCCGGACAAGTTGTGGGTGTTCTTGACCTTCAGAGTGATGAATCGGGAACATTCAGCGAAGAAACCTTGCCTGCTTTTGAAGCCCTGGCCGGTCAACTAGCCGTCGCTATCGAGAACGCGAACCTTTTTACCGTCCGCGCGCAGGCAGAATCCGCTTTGCGTGAATCCCAGCAAAAATACATGGATCTGGTAGAAGGCTTGCCGTTGGGTATTTACAGAAACACCCCAGGCGCGCAAGGGGAAATGCTGGAAGCCAACACAGCTATGGTGAATATTTTTGAAGCAGATTCCAAGGATGCGTTTTTAGCCATCAGCGTTGCCGACACATACAAAGATCCTAAACAACGGCAGGAATTCAGCAACCGTTTGCTAGAGCAGGGTATTGTTGAAAATGTTGAGTTGGAGATGGTTACGCAAAAAGGAAGAGCGTTTTGGGGGGCGGTAACGGCCGTCAAAAAAGAAGACGCTTCCGGCGGGATTTACTATGATGGATTTGTCCAGGACATTACTGCGCGTAAGCAAGCGGAAACACTTCTCAACAAGCGGGCGCGAGAATTGGCCTTGCTCAACGAATTAGGCCAGAAGACAGAAGAAACCCCGCCCATTCCTGAATATCTGGCCTGGGCTGCCCAACGAATTCCGCCGGCGATGGAATACTCCGAATGTTGTTTGGTTGCTATCACTTATCAAGATCAGGTTTACGGCCGCGCCAGGGCCATTGATCTGTCTCGCCAAATTGTGGAAGGGCTGCGAATCGGTGGTGAGAGGGTCGGGCGAATTTATATTGCCTACACAGAAGATTTCCCCTTTGAAGATTCAGACAGCGCATTGATTGGCGGGATTGGCCGTCGCGTCAGCAGCTATATCGAAAACCAACAACTGTTGGCGCAGGTGCAGACTCATGTGGATAAACTTCAAATTGTGTCGGACGTGAGCACAACGGCCGCTGTCACGCTGGACACGCAAGAACTGCTGCAAAATGTGGCCGACCGCACGAAAGCCGGTTTTGATCTGTACCACGCGCATATTTACTTGTTAAACGACCTGAAAACCGAACTGATTTTAGCTGCTGGCGCAGATGCGGTTGGCCGCCAGATGGTGGCTGATGGGCAGCGTATTTCGATGAGCAAACGGAAATCCCTGGTGGTGCGGGCCGCCAAGACGCGCCAGGGCGTGGTGGTCAATGATGTCCAGGCCGATACCGGTTTTTTGCCCAATCCAATGCTGCCCGAAACCCGCGCCGAGGTGGCTGTGCCCATGATCGCCGGCGAACGGGTGCTTGGCGTGCTGGATGTGCAGGCGGCGGCCGTCAATGCGTTTTCGGACGAGGATGTGCCGGTGTTTACCACGCTGGCGGCCCAGGTGGCGGCGGCGCTGCAAAATGCCGGCCAGCATGAGCAAACCCAATCCGCTTTAGATGAGTTGAGCGCGCTGCAACGAGCCATGACGCGCGAAGGTTGGCAGGCGTTTATGCTGAATCGGGAACGGCCGGTTCAAGGGTTTGTGGCTGACCAAAAAGCGATTCGCCCCATCGTGCGCAATGGCGGCCAGGAAACGGCCGTAGACGCAGTGGCCGGGGTGGAAACATTGATGAAAGATGAGACGGCCGTCATCACCCCTATGCGCTTGTATGGCGAAACCATTGGCGGATTAGGCGCGCGCGACCCATCCGGCAAACCGCTCGACGAAGAGCAGCGGGCTATTCTGGACGCGATTTCGCAGCAGGTGGCCGAGGCGCTGGAGCGGGCGCGGCTGACGGAACAAACAGAAATGGCGTTGGCGGAAACGGAAGAGCAAGCTCGCCGTCGCGCGCGCCTCAACCAGTTGAGCGCTGACCTGACCCGTACTCAAGAACTGGAAAAAATCTACGACATTGTCACCAGCGCCGCTCTGGATATGGTGGGCGGCAACCGCACCACGTTGACGCTGCTGTCGGATGACCAGCAAACCGTTACCGTCCTGGTGGCGCATGGGGACGTGGCCAAGGTGCCGCTCAATACGCCGCTGCCGACAGATGCAGTGGTGCGCGGCGTGATTGAAAACCGCGCGGCCACGTTGCTCAACGACCCGGTGGGTAAAGGAGGGCGGGGAGGCGTTGTTAGCTCCATCGTGGCGCCATTGCTGGTGGGCGGCCGTGTCATTGGCACGCTCAACATCAGCAGCAAGCAGTACAACTACTATGACAAGGCTGACCGCGACCTGATCCTGCAACTGGCAAACATCCTCTCCTCGGTGGTGGAAAACCGGCAGTTATTCACCCAGATGCAGGAACGGGCGGAGGAACTAGCCATCATCAACCAGGTGGCCGAGACCGTATCCCAGCACATGGAACCGGAACTGTTGCTGAAGGCGGTGTATGAGCAAATTCAGCGCGTGATGCCGGTTGACGCCTATCACGTCGGTTTGCTGGACGTTGAAAATAGCGTACTCAATTACCCGGTTATGTTTGAGGATGGCGAATGGCTTGATTCGCCGCCGGTTCCCCTTAACCCCAACTCCAATTCTTACAAAGTGCTTCAAACCGGCGAACCGGTCATTTTGAATCTGACAGCGGAGGACAAAGAAGCGCTCACGCAGGCAGGAGCCACCATTGGCGATACCGCCAAACCCATGACCTCATCTTCCGCATTCTTGCCGTTGTTCCTGGGAACAAAGGCGGCGGGTGTGCTGGCAGTGCATAGCTACAAAGACAATGCCTACGATCAGGCGGATGTGGCGCTGTTGACGGGTATTGCCAACCATGTGGCGCTGGCGTTGGAAAATGCCCGACTGTTCGGCCAGACGGAAGAAGCGCTGGCGCAGACGGAAGCGCTTTATGCCGCCAGCGCCGAACTGAACGCAGCCCAAGCCTACCATGATATTTTGTCCACTTTGAAGCAGTACACCATTTTGGGTGAAGGCGCTCAAAATATCAGCATCAACCTGTTTGATCGACCCTGGACGAAGAAAGCGACGCCCGCCTGGATCGAGGTGATCGCCCGCTTAGGTGAGTTGTCCATGAAGTCGGCCGCCCGCCGTTATCAGGTTTCGGATTTCAAAGCGGCCAAATTGATTTATAAGACGCCTGGCCCTCTCATCATCGAAGATGTAGCCAATGACAAACGGATTGATAAGAACACGCGGAATTTGTTTGCCAAACAGTTTGGCGCGGCCAGCGCCATTTTTGTGCCGTTGGATTATGGCGGGGAACGGGTGGGATATATCAATGCCATTTACCAGGAGTTGAAGACGTTCCCGGAAGATGAGGTGCGTCGTTTGGTGTCGCTGACCGGGCAGGCGGCCGTTTCAGTGCAAAACATCCGCTTGTTGGATCAGGTGCGGGATGCGTTGGCTGAAGCAAGGCGGCAATCGGAGGAATTGGCCCTGATTAACCGGGTGGTGTCCTCGGTGGCGGCGACGCTGGATGTGAGCGAAAGTTTGCAGATTGTAGCTACGGAATTGGCCCAGGCGGTGAATGTGGATGAGGTGGCTATCGCTTTGATGAATGAGGGCGGCGACAGCCTGACGGTGGTGGCGGAGAATTATAATCCTGAAGAGGCGAACAGCAGTTTGGGCTATGTGATTCCGGTGGCCGGTAATGCGCTGACGCAAAAAGTGTTGGATACCCGCCAACCGCTGACGGTGTTGGACGCGCAAACGAATCCACTGACGGAGCCGGTGCATGACAGGATGCGGATGCGGGGCGTGCAAACGCTGCATTTATTCCCGATGATTGCCGGGAATACGATCATCGGCATGGTGGGAATTGACATTCTTGAAGAGGGAAAAATTCTGACTGACCAGGAACTCCAGTTGGCGCAAACGTTGGTGTATCAAGCGGCAACGGCCGTGCAAAATGCCCGTTTGTTTGCCGAATCCGAGGAACACGCCGAGGAACTGAGTATCCTGAACGAGATGGGGCGGGCATTGACCACCAAGTTAGACTTGGAGAGCATCTTGATGGACACGCACCGGTATATCACCCGGCTGCTGGACATCAACGATATGTACATTGCCCTTTATGATGAAGCGGCGGATGAAGTAGACATCAAAATCTTCGGCAGCGGGGAAGATATTGCCCCGGAGGCGTTGCGCCGCCGGATGGGTAACGGCATTACGGAGCTGGTGCTGCGCACCCGGCAGCCGTTGTTGATCAAGGATAATATTGAGCAGGCGGCCCAGGAATATGGCTTTGACCTGATTGGCCGGTCGGCGTCTTCCTGGTTGGGCGTGCCGATGACGGTGGGTGATAAGGTGTTGGGCATTGTGGCGGTCCAGGATTTTGACCAGGCGTATGCCTTTAATGAGCACCAACAAGATTTGCTGCTGGCGTTATCTAGCCAGGTGGCAATTGCGATTGAGAATGTGCGTCTGTTTGATCTGGAGCAGGCGCGGGCCAAGCGGGAACGGTTGTTGCGCGAAATTGCTGAGCAGGTGCGTCGTTCGACAAATGTGGAAACGGTTTTGAAAACGGCCGTCGAAGAAGTAGGCCGCGCGTTAGGCCGCCGCGCTTATGTGGTTTTGGACGAAGTGAATGGAGAAAGTTAGGCGGTTTCGCAGGAGTTAGGTTATGGCTGTTGCAAATGAGCTTTATCATCACATTGTAGAATCGGCTCATGGGCCGGTACTGATCATCAAGGATGAGCAGGCCGTTGATTGGAATGCCGGCGCTTTGGAATTACTGGGCTATTCGGCAGAGGAACTGACGGGCAAGGCATGGTTAGAGTTGATGGCGGCGGAACAGCCGGACGGCCGTCCCGCCAAAACCGCCTTCCGAGATGTTCTTGACTCCGTGCGTCAACAAGGCCAGGCGCCCTTTAACTGGGCCTTGCGATGCGCCGATGGCAGCGATTGTCCCACGACCGGTTCCATCTACCGGCTCGAAATCGACGATGAATGCTTCCAAATTTCTCTCTCTACTTTCGCTGCCGATCTGCCCGTCACCCAGGCTGATTTCCGCCTCCTGTTCGACGCCATTCCCGACGCCGTTGTCATTTATGATTTAGACGGTAACGTCACCTATCTCAACCCGGCTTTTGAGGAGACGTTTGGCTGGACGTTAAGCGAGCTTTTTGGTAAGCGTACTGACTTTGTGCCCGACGAGAGCCGAGAGGAAACGATGGCAGCGGTTTCTCGTTTACTCCAGGGCGACAAAAACATGAAGCTTATCACCAAACGGCTCACCAAGGACGGCCGTAAGCTCCACGTCAACATCACCGCCACCCTCTTCGACGACGCCGACGGCAATCCGGCCGGCAGCATCATCGTCCTCCGCGACGAAACCGAATTCGTGCGTACTCAGGCTGCCCTTGAACTCAGCGAAGCGCAGCGACTCGATATATTGGAAAATATTGAAGACGGTTTTTTTGAACTGGATCATCAGGGCCGCATCGTCTACGCCAATCCTGCTCTCACCCGTATCTTTGGCTATTCTTTACAAGAATTAGTAGGCATGGAGTATCAGAGCTACGTAGATGAAGAATCTATCCCTGCCATATTCAGCGTCTTTAACAAAATTTATACCACTGGCGAGGCGGTTCCCAGTTACGAATATCAGATTTATACCAAAGATGGCGATAAGCGTACTATGCAATTGTCCATCAGCCTCGCCCGCAATGAAAACGGGGAGCCAACCGGCTTTCGCGGTATCGCCCGCGACATCACCGAGCGCTCTCAAACCGAAGAGAAACTACGCCAGTCCCAGATTGAACTGGAAAAACGGGTGGAGGAACGCGCGTCTAAACTGGCTGAAGCCAACATTCAACTACAAGAAGAGGTAGCTGAGCGTAAACACGCAGACATGGAGCTCCAGAGAACAGTCGAAAACCAGCAAGTCCTCAACGCCTTGCTGCAAATCTCTCAGGAAAATATCCCTCTGGAAGAACAGCTAGACCACGCCATGAAAGCTATCTTCTCCTCCGGCTGGATGCGCACATTACCCAAAGGCAGCATCTTCCTGGTAGAAGATGAGCCTGACGTTCTGGTGCTTAAATCGGAACAAGACCTGGGTAAGCATCTGCTCAAGAAATGCGCCCGCGTGCCCTTTGGCAAATGTCTTTGCGGCCGGGCGGCCGCCACTGGCCAGCCGCTGTTCCGCGATTGCGTGGACGAAGAACACGAAATTCGCTACCAGGGAATGCAGCCGCATGGCCACTACAATCTACCTATCCTGATTAATGAGCAAGTCGTTGGCGTTCTCAACCTCTATGTGGCAGAGGGGCATGAGCCGCGGCCGGCCGAACAGGAATTTTTGGACGCTGTGACCAACACGCTGGCGAACATGATTCAACATGCGCGAGACGAACAAGCGATTCAAGCATCATTGGCCCGGCGCGAGCGGCAGGTGCATACTTCCACCCAAATCGCGCAGGAAATTGCCGTCACCACCGACCTTTCCCAGCTCTATAACCAGGTTGTCACACTCGTCAAAGAACAATTCGACTTTTATCATGTGCAACTCCTCCGGTACGACCCGGCCATGGATTTGGTGGCGCTGGTTGTCGGCTATGGCGAGGTAGGGCAGAAAATGGTGGAGATGCACCACTCGATGCCATTGGGCGTCGGCTTAATCGGTCAGGCGGCGGCCACCGGCCAACCGGTCCTGTATGCGGATGTTTCCCAGGCCAGAGATTGGCGGCCTAACCCGCTCTTGCCGCAGACGCGGAGCGAGCTGGCAGTTCCCATTAAACTGCGCGATGAAGTGTTAGGCGTGTTGGATATCCAGAGCCACCGCGTCAACGGGCTGGGACCAGATGATCAACTGGCTATGTCCGGTTTGTGCGGTCAGATTGCGGTTGCGATTGAAAGTACGCGCCTGCGTCAAGACATGGCGGCCCAATTAGAAGAATTGACTCAGTTGCAGCGCTCCTTCCTCCAGGAAGGGTGGCAAACCTATCGGCAGCAACGGAAACGCTTGCATGGCTTTGCCTATGATCACAGCGGCCTGCATCCTATCAAGCCGGAAGATATGTCCAGGCTGAAAGGAAAAACGGTGAAACCGAAAAACGGCCGTACCCCCTCTCCCCTCACCACCCCCCTGGCCGTCCGCGACCATACCATCGGCCATCTCATCGTCGAAGACGACCCCAAAAATCCACTGACCAATGAGGAGCATCTGCTCATCCAATCTATCTCCGAACAGATAGCCGAAGCTCTGGAATCGGCCCGCTTGTTTGAACAGACCCAGGTCTCCCTGGCCGAACAAGAGCGTCTGGCAGGCGAGTTGGAGACGGTGGCTAAAGTGAGTACGGCCGCCTCCACCATCCTGGAAGTAGACGCCCTGCTCCAATCCGTGGTAGACCTGGCCAAAACCAGCTTCGGTCTCTACCATGCCCACATCTACTTGCGAGACGAGTTCACTGACAAATTGGTGCTGCGTGCCGGAGCCGACAGCGTGGGCCGGCTGATGGTGTTGGAAGGGCGCGAGATAGACCTGGAAGCCGAATCACTTATCGCTCGCGCCGCCCGCACCCGGCAAGGTATCATTGAGAACGATGTGCGCAAAACCATAGATTTCGTGCCCCACCCGCTCTTACCCAACACCCAGGCCGAATTAGCCGTCCCCATGATCGTCGGTGATAAATTGATGGGTGTGCTGGATCTACAATCGGAGCAAGTCGGTATCTTCCGCGAAGAAGAGATGGACGTATATCGCACGCTGGCCTCCCAGGTTGGGGTGGCGGTACAGAATGCCACCCTCTTCTCCGAGCAGATAGCCACCGCCGACAAACTGCGTGAAGTTGACCGGCTCAAATCGGAATTTCTGGCTTCCATGAGTCACGAACTCCGAACCCCGCTCAACTCCATCATCGGCTTTGCCGACGTGTTGCTGGAAGGGTTGGATGGCGATTTGAACGACCGGATGGAAGAGGATGTGCGGCTCATCCGTGACAGCGGCTCCCATTTGCGCGAACTGATCGGCGAGATTTTGGATATGTCCAAAATTGAAGCTGGGCGCATGGAACTCCGATACGAGAGAATTGACATGCGGGAAATGGCGCAAGACATTATTGCCACCGCCAGGCCCCTGGTACAACAGAAATCACTCGATTTGTTCCTGGAATTGGCGGATGATGTGGAGATTGTGGAGGCTGACCGTACCCGAATTCGACAGGTGATGTGGAATATTCTGGGCAACGCCGTCAAGTTCACTGAGCGGGGGCATGTGAAATTGACGGTGGATATCGAGGAAAATAAAATGATGCGGATCGGGATTCATGATACCGGCATCGGCATCAAGCCAGAAAATATCCCTGTCGTTTTTGAACAATTCCGCCAGGTGGACGGTAAATTGAACCGGAAAGTGGGCGGTACGGGTCTGGGTTTGCCCATCACCAAGAAATTGATTGAAATTCATGGCGGTGACATTTGGATTGAAAGTGAAGTGGGTGAAGGCAGTACCTTCTGGTTTACGTTGCCGCTGACGGAACAAATGGCGCGGGTGCGTAAGGGAACGTCGCCGCTGCCCTCATTGGAATAATGTAAATTTTGCATGAAAACGTACCCCAATTGGGGATTCATTGGTAGAATTCCGGGGAGAATTAAGTTAGACGGCCGTCCTTGACGACCACCATTGAGAGAAAGATATGAGCGACAAACGCCGAACGGTGCTATGTGTTGAAGATAATGCAGTCAATATGCTGCTGGTATCCCGAATTGTGGAGGCCGAGGGACATGCTCTGGTGAAAGCCGAAGACGGCCCTGCAGCTTTAGACATTTTGGAAGATATGGTGCCGGACATTATTTTATTGGATATTAACTTGCCCGGCATTGATGGGCTGGAACTGGCCCGCCGTTTCAAAGCGGATGAACGGCTGGCGCCGGTGCCGTTGATCGCCACCACTGCCCAGGTGTTGGTGGGGGATCGGGAACGCTGCCTGGAAGCAGGCTGCGACGATTATTTGCCCAAGCCGCTGGACATCCGCAAACTGCGCGAAGTGATGCGCCAGTATTTGGATAACAATAGTTGAGCAAAACGTGAACCGCGATTCAGAAAAGCTCCCATTTGGGGGCTTTTTTTGTGATTCGCCTGAGTTCTTTGGCGATGATGACGGCCGCTTCCCCCCGCACCTGAGTCAAAAACAGAATACGCTCTTTGCCCCCCTTCAGCCGCAATTGTTGGCGCAGCGTTTCCGGCTCCAACGGCGACCCCCGTTTTTTAATCGTGACCCGGCCGATGCGCTGTTGGCGCAGATATTGGCGCAGCCGCTTTAGCTGGAACGGCATCACCGCTTCAATGGCAAAACAGCGGGCGAAGGGGGTGGACACGGCCGTTTCCCCCGTCAGGTAAGCGATGTCCGGGCTGATTTTGGCGGCATTCAGGCGGGCGGCCAAGGCTTCAACCAGATGGGCGCGGATGATGGCTTTGTCCGGTTCGTAGAGGAAGGAGTGGGGCGGGGTGACGGCCGTTTCTTCTCTCGGCATATCATCCGTCGTCAGCGTACACATCTCCGGCAGCAGGGTGGCGCGGCGGGCGACGGCCGTGCGCAGATCGCCAAACCACAACACCGCTTCCTTTACTTCCCCGCGTACCGAAATGAATTCCACCTCGGCGTCCGGCGGCAGCTCGGCATAATCCACGCCGGGGCTGATTTTGACGGCCGTATGTGGAACCCGTTCCCGCCACCCGTCAATTAAACTGAGCGGCGGCCGGTAATCGTACACGCTGAACAGGCGACGGCCGTACACGTCCCGACGCGCCGGATCAAAGAACAGAGCGTCCACCGGCAGCGGCGGCAGGTTGGTTAGATCGGCCTGGATGGAGTGAAAACGGCCGTCATGCCCATACGCCGCCACATTTTCCCGCGCCATCCCCAGCCGCGCGGCCTCCCGGTCAATGCCGATGACCTGGGCTGTCCCGGCCAATGCCAGCGCGTCGCCGCCGACGCCGCAGCCGAGGTCGGCGATCCAGGCGGCGCCCAATCGGGCAAAACGGCCGGCGCGGTAAGCGGCGATCACCTCGCCGGAGGCTTGCTCCAGCGCCGGGCGGGTGAAGAACATGGCGGCGGCGCGGCTGAATTTGGCGGCGGCGCGTTGGCGCAGCAGCGTTGTTTCCAACACGGCTTGCGCCAGATGGGGCGGCAGTTCCCGCCGCAGCCGGGCGGCGATTTGCAGGTGGTTTTGCGGGGTGATGGGGGCGACGGCTGTGTCTGCCAGCCAGCGACGGCCGTCATCGGAGAGTAGAAAGCGCAGGTCGGCCGGCGTCACTGGGGCAGTTCCGGCTCCAATTGCGCCGCCACCGGTTCCGGCTCCCATTCAACCGGTTCGTCGGATGCAGCCAGGGCGGATACTCGCCCGCAAATCACCTGGAAGGGACAACTGCCGCAGTGAGTCAGGTCATCGGTTAGCGGCCATTCTGCCCTGCCTGTCAATGCCTCAATTTGGGCGGCGATGGCTTGCAGGTCGGCCAGGGTCCGGCTGTGTTCGGCGGCGGCGTAGGCGATGGTGCGCGGCGCATCCGGCGCGGCGGCGTACCAGTAGGTGATGGTGATTTGTTTGGGCGGAACGACCTGTCTAACAGCCTGCCCTCCCTCGGCCAGCAGCGCCAGGTAGAGCCGGGTTTGCCAATCGTGGCGCAGGTCGCTCAGAGGGCGGGGACGGCCGGTTTTCCAGTCGAAGATGTGGGCGGCCGTGTCGCTGACTGCCAGCAAATCGAAACGGCCGGTGAGGAGGATGCGGCCGTCAAAACCGGGGACGAGGATAGTCAGGCTCATCTCCGGCAGCAGGCGGACGCCATCTCCGGCGGGAATGGGGGGCGGGCAGCGTTGGAAGGCTTGCCACCAGCGGTTTACGTCGGCGTCGTGGGGGGGGACGGCCGTGTCCAGCCGGGCAAAATAGCGCTGGACGATCTGGTGAAACGCCTGTCCTTTCGCCAGACGCGCCTCCTGGTCGGCGGAAAGCGGGCGACGCGGCCAGGGTCGGCGTTCCAGCAGGCGCAGTTGGAACTGGCGCGGGCAGGCCAAAAAGCTTTTGATGCGGGCGCGGCTGAGAACCAAAGGCGGAAGGCTGAAGGCTGAAGGCGGAAAACGCTCTTGCCTCATTGCGCCTTGTTCATTGTTCATTGTTCATTGTTCATTGTTCATTGTTAATTGTTCATTGTTAATTGTTCATTGTTCATTGCTAATTGTTCATTGTTCATTGTTCATTGCCAGATATTGCCGTTGGGGGCGCGCATGAAGAGGACGGGGATGGCCCAATAGATGTTCTCGTCGTCGTCAAAGTAAGCGCCGATGCGGGCTTCGGTGACAGCCGCGTCCAGCGGTTCGCCATCGGCCAGGAATTCGTACATATCTTGCATAAATTGGACGGCCGTCGCCTCCGGCACGGCAAACTGCATCCCTATCACCGCGGGAACGCCATCCCAAACCAGGCGGGGGGCGACGCCTAAAATCGCCGGGTTTTCGCCGCGCACTTTGGCTTCTTCGTTGATGGCGGCCGTCTCGCAGGCGCTGAGGACAACCAGCTTGACGCTGCTGCTACGGAGCAGCACCATCAAATCATCAGCGTCCACTTCCGCGGAGTTGCCATCATCCCCAACCAATAGTAACGCGCCCTCGCCATCTTTGTTGAGTACGCCGTGCCCGGAGAAATGTAAAATGTGCGGGTCGAATTTGCGGAATGCCCGCCGCAGTTCGCGCCGGGTGGCGTTGGCTAAGAGTTGGATTTTTACCCGGCCGTTCTTGACTAATTTTGCCAACGCTTTTTCGATCCGCTCCTTTTCCTGGTCCAGATTAAGTTTGTTTGTGTCGTTTGGATTAGCCAGGACGACCAAAACCCGAACGGTTCCAGGCACGGTGATGGGGGACGGCGTCCTGTCCGTGGGCAGATAGCGCACCAGAGGGGTCTTTTTGTTGAGCGCCAGGAAACTGCGGTCGTCGGTGCAATACTCCCAGGGGATGCGGTTGAGTGTGGTGGATTCTAAGTCGTAATTCAGTAGAATACGCAACCCTTTTTTGCCTTTCCCTTTAGCAATTTCCAGACTGCGGACGAATAAAGTCCACGCTTCTGGAGGAAAGAGGAATTGACGCAGTTTCTGTCCAAGTTCTCGCGCTTCCTCCGGTTTGGCAACGAGATCGCGCAAGTAATCCAACAGGTCACTGAAGTTTTTGTCTTCAACCGGAAATGAGCGCAGGATGTTGCCGGTCTCGCCGCCTGCCGATTTGGCGGCGACGGCGTAACTGCCATCTGTCCGGTGCAGGCCGATGTTGATGCTGAAGTTTTCGTAAGCGATGTCGTCTGCCACAGACGCCGTTTCTTGCGCCGCGTTGACTGGCACGCCGCTTCCTCTAGCCTGGGGCGGCGGGCCGCCATACGGCCGTAAATCCACCTCTGGATTGACATCATGAATCGTCTCAAACAATTGCTCAAATTTCACCCGTCGCCGAGCATATTCAACAATTTCCAATGATTTCATAGAAACCGTGTTGCCAGGCAAGTTGTCTCGGCTTCCGGTTAGACCAACCTCGATTTCTATCAGTTCAGCCATGTTAAACTGCATGGACAGGATTTTTTTTAACTGCATTCGCTGTGGATGGGAAAGTGTAATGGTCATTTGTTACCTCGCGTCACAAGTGGCAGGCTGCGAATTGTCTCACGTGTTAGCCGTGACGAACATCACTGCTGGTAAATCTTTTTCCGTTTGATTGGGAAAAATTGTGAATCGTGGGCAGGTGCGCTTCTGTCCCCTTTGCTTTCGTCGTGATTGCCTGACCGTGTTTCTTGGCGATGCGCGGCACCCAATCTTCATTAGGATCATACACCTGGCTGTCGTCATCAGGCGCGTCATTCTCCCAAATTTTGAACAGTTTGCCCATCTCCTCTTTGGCCAATTTCAGCTTCACTTCCCGCGTCAGGCCGATGGTGGCCCGCATCGGTTCGCCCTCAATTTCGCCCCACACTTCCCGCCAATGCAGGTCGGTGCAGGCCAGGGTGACACGGCCGTCGGCCGCGCGGATGAGCATGTCAAACCGTTCTGCGTCGGGGACCTCGTGCCGTCCCACAAAGAAGCCGCCGCCGATATTGGTGTCCAGCCAGAAAAACCAAATGCGCAGCGCCAGATGCCACTGATCATACCGGAACAGTTCCATTTTCACCGCATCCATGTCCAGGATGGTGGGGTCGGTGTGATCGGTGATGCTGGCTACCGTTTTGCCGTCCCATTGCACCAGCAGCGCGTTGTCCTGGCGCACAACAGCCAGCGGCCATGCTTGTTCCGGCTGATAGGTGAACGCTTTGGGCCACCAGCGCGGGTCATAGGTGGCGATGCGGCTGCCTTGCGGTTGCCAGCGGTCTACGGCCGTTTCCACCAACTGAATGGCTTCATCCGTGTAATCGGCCGCTTTTTTCAGAGTGACTTGCAGGGTGGCGAAGGGATCGTCGGGCGTTTTCTCGTTGAATGCGATGATGGTGACGACGGCCGTTTCTGGCACATCCGGCCCCACATGCGTCACATTGAAGAAAATCACGCTTTCATCGCCAGCATCCAGCGCCACACAATTCTCAAGCGCCTTCAAAAAATCCTTCGATTTCAAACAAGGCCCCGGCTCATGCCCGCCGCCCCAGCTCAAAACGAAGCTGTCAGAATCGTCGGCATACGCCCGGGAAATCCCCTTTTCCGCTTCCTCTGGCCGGACGCCTTGAGGGCGAATCCGCAAAGGTTCAGTAATGGCGGTCTTGGTTTTGATGTGGAGCTTGAGCGCGCGCGTGCCCCAGGGCCGGTAGGTGAGCGCGGCCGGTTGGGCCGGTTCATCCAGGGGGAAGGGAATCGTATCAGAAGACATAGCAACCTCGCTTTTTAGTTCACCCTCCCGGAGGCTGAGATGGGCTGAATTCGACCTGACTCGTGAGCCTCCGGGAGGATTTGTCGGGGATGAGTGGTAGACGGCCGTTGCCATCCCAAAAATTGCGTCAAACCATCATACGATCCGATCAAACCGCTTGTCAAGAACTGGACGGTCAACCACGTAGGACAATTTTGCAAAAATTGCCCTACGCTGCTTAATGCGACAAAATTTTGCTCAAGAACAACTTGGTGCGGTCGTGCTGTGGATTGCTATAAAGTTCTTCCGGCGAGGCAATTTCGATCACTTGCCCCTCATCCATAAACAACACCCGGTCAGCGGCAGAACGAGCAAAGCCCATCTCATGCGTGACCACCACCATCGTCATCCCTTCCTGGGCCAGGTCAAGCATCACATCCAGCACTTCTTTGATCATTTCCGGGTCCAGGGCGCTGGTCGGTTCATCAAACAGCATCACCTTCGGATTCATCGCTAGAGAACGAGCGATGGCCACCCGCTGCTGTTGGCCGCCAGACAACTGGCGCGGATACGAATCCGCCTTTTCCGGGATGCCCACTCGTTCCAACTGCGTCATACCAATCCATTTGGCTTCCTCTTTGTCCCGCTTGCGCACCAATCGCTGCGCGATGGTGATATTTTCCAGAGCTGTCAGGTGGGGAAACAGGTTAAACTGCTGGAAGAGCATACCCACTTCAGCCCGGACGGCATTGATGTCGGTGTCCTTCGCTTCCAGATGTACCCCATCCACATACACCGCCCCTTTTGTGGGGACTTCAAGATGGTTGATACAGCGTAAAACGGTGCTTTTGCCGGAACCAGAAGGGCCGACGATCACGACCACCTCGCCGCGGCCAACTTGCAAGTTGACATCTTTCACCGCTTCTATATGCCCAAAGTATTTGTGCAAATGTTCAATGACAATGATGTTATCGTTCATCGCTGCGTATCCGCCTTTCGTACCAGCGCAATAACAGGCTGAGGGTTAAAGTCATGGTCAAATAGAGAAAGGTTAAAACCAGGTAGGTCTCGCGGAAACGAAAACTACTGCCCGCGTACAAACGCGCCTGCTGGGTGATGTCGCGCACGGCCAGAACAGACACCAGAGAGGAGTCTTTCAGCATGGCGATGAAATCATTGCCCAACGCGGGCGAGATGTTCCGAATTGCTTGTGGCAAAATGATGTACCGCATGGCCTGACCATAGCTCATCCCCAAGGAGCGGGCCGCTTCCATCTGGCCTTTGGTGATGGATTCGATGCCGGCGCGAAAAATTTCGGCCAGAAAGGCGCCATAAATGACAGCCAGAGCGATGATGGCCCGGTTGTTTTGGGGAATGCTGTTTTCTACGCCCAGGGCTTTGGCCGCTTCTGGCACCAGGACGAAGGCGAGGGTGAAAATTAACACCAGGGTGGGCACGCCGCGGATAAATTCAACATAGACAGTTGCTAGATTGCGGATAAAGATATTGTGGCTGATTCGACCTAGTCCCGCCAGCAACCCTAAAGTCATGGCGATGAAAAAGGCGACCAGGGTGGTGTAAAGGGTAACGGTGATCCCTTTGCCGACTAAGCTGGTGACAGAAACTTGGGACAACTTCTCAGGATCGCCAAAACCACCGATGATGAACTCAAAGGCGGCATTATATTCATTTGTGCCTGGTTCGCCTGTTTCTGGATTGATTGGCGGGGCCGAAAATAAGAGATACCCCATGAGCAGCAGAAAGCCGATGATGACCACCAGCCACCAGGGGAAATGCCGCCAGACATCATTGGAATCTTTTTTTATGGATGTGTATTCTGTGGCTGCCATTGACGTTGGATTTCCAATTTTCCCGGAAACTGCCAGTTTCCGGGAAAATAAAAGCGCCAGGCTGAGAAGAGCCTGACGCTTTTTAGGTCGATTTACATCACGTATTCTAATTTACTGAATGTCGTCGTAGGTGATGATGAAGGCATCGGAGAAGTACTGTTGAGCCAGTTCATCCAATGTGCCATCTTCGGTCAGGGCGGTCAGGGCGGCGTTGATGGCTTCCACCAGGTCGCTGCCTTTGGGGAAGATGAAGCCAAGTTGGTCGCTGGAGAGGGATTCACCAACGAGTTTGATCTGGTCGGCGTTGACGCCAACATAGCCTTGTCCTGCCGTTTCGTCCATGATGACGACATCAACGTCGCCGGCGATGAGGGCCTGGACGGCAAAGGGAAACTGTTCGAAGGCTTCAATGCGGTCAGCGCCGAAGTATTCGGAAGCTGTTTCGTAGTTGGTGGTCCCCGTCTGGGTGCCAATCTTGATATCCGGGTTGTTTTGCACCTCTGCAACCGTGCTAAACCGATCTTCGTCGGCGCGAACCATCATCCGCTGCTCGATGGCGATGTAGCCATTGGAGAAGTCTACAATTTCGGCGCGGTCTGAGGTGATGGTGATACCGTCGGCGGCCATATCATACTGGCCATCTGACACGGCTTGAATCATGCCTTCCCAGGCGGCTTCGACGAAGACTGGAGTGCAGTTGAGCAGATCACACATGGCGTTGATGGCGTCGTAATCCCACCCAGCCGGTTCGCCGGTGCCCAGGGCGATGTAGTTGAAGGGCAGGTAAGCATTTTCTACGGCAACGGTGATTTCACGGCCGTCTAAATCAGGCAAACTGCTGCTGTCATCTTCTTCAGCATAAGCGCCGGGGCCGATGTCATCATAGGTGATGGCAAAGGCGTTGGAGAAGTATTGACCGGCCAATGTGTCCAGCGTACCGTCTTCTTTGAGGGCAGCCAGAGCGGCATTCATCGGTTCCACCAGGTCGCTGCCTTTGGGGAAGATGAAGCCAAGCTGGTCGCTGGAGAGGGACTCGCCGACAAGTTTGAGTTTATCGGCGTTGACGCCTACATAGCCTTGTCCGGCCGTTTCGTCCATGATGACTACATCAATATCGCCAGCCAACAACGCCTGAACCGCGAAGGGGAACTGCTCAAAGGCTTCAATGCGATCCGCGCTAAATAATTCGGTGGCGGTCTCATAGTTGGTGGTGCCGGTCTGAGTGCCGATCTTGATGTCGGCGTTGCCTTGCACTTCGGCAACAGCGCTGAAGCGATCCTCATCAGCGCGCACCAGCATCCGCTGCTCAATGGCGATGTAACCATCGGAGAAGTCTACGATTTCGGCGCGGTCTGAGGTGATGGTGATGCCATCGGCGGCCATATCAAACTGACCGTCTGACACAGCCTGGATCATGCCTTCCCAGGCGGCTTCGACGAAGACCGGAGTGCAGTTGAGCAGATCGCACATGGCGTTGATGGCGTCGTAATCCCACCCGGCCGGTTCGCCGGTGGCCAGGGAGATGTAGTTGAAGGGCAGGTAGGCGTTTTCGACGGCGATGGTGATTTCACGGCCGCCCAGGTCGGGTAAACTGGAATCATCTGCGGTGTCAGCGGCGTCATCCGCGGCGTTATCGGATGCTGCCGGGACGGCCTCGTTGGCGTTGTCGGCGGCCGGTTCGTCGGTGGCGGTATCGCCGCCACAGGCAACCAGCGCCAAGACCAGCGCTAAGAGGAGCGCCCAAAGGGTCATTTGTTTTTTCTTCATCTTTCCTTGTCTCCTTAATTAAACGATTACCCCCAAATGGGGGAGATTCCTATTGGGCCGGATTGACCCGAATGGTATTATGGCACGCAATTAGGCATATGCCAATACTCCAGGAGGGAAATTTTACAGGTCTTTAGGATTTCATGGTATTGGCATTCGTGGTGAGTGGCGGGTATCTGAAATAACTTAGGGCACACGGCCGTTACGACCATGCGCCCCAATAAGTTGAATAGCCTATTTCAGTTAAATCTTCAAAACGGAATCGTCAGCGCCAAAGCTGTTGGGCAGGTATTCATCGGCGGCCCAATCATTTTCCCAACGTCCGCCATCCAGCAGGTAGCGGAAGCGGTAGGCGTTGTTGGCGGGCAGCGAAAGCGTCAGGCTGAAACTGCCATCCTTTAACTTTTTCATCACATGGGATTCTTCGCTCCACTCGTTGAAATCGCCGCAAAGCACGGCCGTTTCCGCTTCTACTTTGGCCGGCAACTTAAACGTCACCCGGCAAAACCCGCCTGTTTTTGAATAACTCTTCTTTAACATTTTATGCTCCTTATTCTTCCTCTGACCGGGCGTCCACATCAGGGTTGGCCAGAGGGGGTAACTTTTCACTACCTAACAGACGCCGCACCTGCCGCACAACCTTACCCAGCCCCCCGGCGTCATATTGCTCGGCCACTGTTTGGGCCAGGTCTGTCAGGTTGTCATAATCGCCATACATCGCCCGCAAAGGTTCCCGGCGCAGCGAAAACCAGGCGAACAAATCCGCTTCCGTTCGCCCCGGAAACGCATCCATCAGGCCTGAATCCTTGATGATTTGCACCGTAGGCAGGTAAATCATCTCATACCAGGCCAAAACTGCCTCATCATACGGCATTTTCTCATCATCAATCAATGAGAGCGTCTCTTGCAACACCTGGATTTGGGTTAACAATTCCGTATGCCGCCCTGGCGAAGTGAAGCGGATATTATGATCGGGAACCTGTTCATCCAGGCGGGTGCGCGCCATAAAATTCCGCATTCCTAATTCGATGAGCAACTCGTCTAATTTCGTGTCTGGTTCAACGCTGATTTCTTCGGGAAACTGCCATACATTGGCTTCAATGGTCGGCATTTCCATTTGCCGGGCCACCGAGACGCGGTGATTGCCGTCTTTGACGAAATAAACATTGCCTACCTGATACAAATCAACCGGCGGCCAGCCCTGGGCGCTGGACAGGGATTCCACATTGACCCATCTCTCTTGCAAACTGTCGTTCAGCGGCAAGAATTGGCGGGTGAATTCCCGGTAACGGCCGACGCTGCCCACGATGGCGTCCAGAGGCGCTTCCTGAATGCCGCGATACAGCGGGCTTTGTTGGCGCAGTTGGCTGCGCACGGCGTCAAATGGCAGCAACGTCGTTTCCCGGCCTGTCAAACGAGCCGACATGCGTTCTCGATTGGCCTGCCGCCGGGCGCGTTGAAATCGTTGCACGGCCGCGCTGCGGGTTGATGGTTGAATTTCACTCATAGCTTCGGTAGTTTCAGTAGATATAAAATCTGCCACGAATTGCACAAATTTCACGAATTAAGCTCTTGTTTTTCGTGCAATTCGTGGCATTCGTGGCGAAAATCTTGATTTACTGAGTTTATGAATCTGCGATGGTGGTGACAACGGATAAGTTGTTAGAATACACTATACTGAACTTTGGGCAGAATGTCTATTTGAAGGATGGGGGCGAAAGTTGATCGTTTGTGGGAATTTGGGGATGATTGGGGAAAATTATATGATGAGGCGATTCGATGGATTTTGTTTTTGTGGATGAAGTGAAAGCGGCATTGGCGGATGGGGAACCGGTGGTGGCTTTGGAAAGTACGGTGATCACGCATGGGCTGCCTTACCCGCAGAATTTGGAAACGGCCGTCGCCATGGCAACGGCCGTGCGTCAGGGTGGGGCTGTTCCAGCTACTATCGCCATTATCCAGGGGCAGATTCACATTGGCTTGACAAAGGCCCAGTTGGATTATTTGGCGGCACGGGAGGGCACGGCCGTGCGCAAATGCAGCCGGCGGGATATCCCTTTGGCGGTGGCTGGCGGCGCGGATGGGGCGACTACCGTCGCCGGCACGATGATTTTGGCGCATCGAGCGGGCATTCCCATTTTTGCCACTGGCGGCATCGGCGGCGTCCATCGCGGCCACCCCTTCGACATCAGCGCCGATTTGTTGGAATTGGGGCGCACGCCGGTCACGGTCGTCAGCAGCGGCGCTAAATCCATCCTCGATTTGCCCGCCACCCGCGAGGTGCTGGAGACGCAGGGCGTGCCGGTCATCGGCTATGGCGCCGATGTGATGCCCGCCTTTTTCTCGCGCAGCAGCGGGCTGCCGGTAGACGGCCGTCTGGACACCCCGGCGCAAGTGGCCGCCCTCATTCGCGCCCACCACGCCTTGAAGCTGCAAAATGGCATCCTGGTGACGGTCCCCGTGCCCGAAGCGGACGCCTTTGACCCGGACGAAGCGGAAGCGGCCATCGCCCAGGCCACGCGGGAAGCGGACGAGCAGGGCATTGACGGCCCGGCGGCGACGCCCTGGCTGCTGCGCCGGGTGGCGCAGCTGACCGACGGCCGCAGCCTGCGGGCTAACACAGCCCTTTTGCAGAACAACGGCCGTGTGGCGGGACAAATTGCGGCCGCCTTATCCAGATGAGGGCGCGCCTGCCAGCCACTCAATGTCAATCAAACGCGACGTCGCGGCAAACTCCGGGTCGCCGGTGAGCAATGTCGCCCGCAGCTCCTGGGCCAGCGCGGCGGCGAAAGCGTCTGCGTATGAGAGTTTTTGGCGGGCTTTGATGTGCGCCGCCGCTAAAACGCGGGGCTGGTCAACCGATGCTAACTGGACGGCCGTTTCTTCCAGATATGCCAAAATCACCCGCAATTTCTCCGCCCCCCAGCGGCGTTCCACGATATAAGCCAGTTCGCCCAAATTGATCAAGCTGAGAAAAAGCTGCGTTTCCTCTGTTTCCGCCTGACGCAACAACGCCTCAACCCGATCCGCGCCAGCTTCGTTGTTAAGCAGCGCCAGCAGCGCGTAACTATCCAGCGCGTAACGATTGCTCAACCCGCGCCTCCTCGTTTTGTTTGGCCTGGTTTCGCTCTGCCATCAGGTCAGCGGTTAATGATGGGCCGTCAGCCAACATGCCGCGCAATGTGCCAATGGGGTCTTTGGGCAGTGGAACCACAGCTAAAACGCCGCCATAATCCACGATTCGCACCTGATCGCCGGGTTTTAGGTCGTATTTTTGGCGAAAGATTTTAGGAATGACGATCCAACCTTTTTGGGAAACGACGGCCGTTTTCATAGCAACACCACCTGATTTGTATATATAATAATGAAATAAGTATATACAATTTAACGACCTTTATCAACTTACGCGGCTGTTCCGCCTTTATCTAGTTTGGTGGTAATCGAGTATAATGGCGTTCTATCCCAGTTATCATGAGGTTAAAGCAATGACTCGATCTGACGGCCGTACCCCTAACCAACTCCGCCCCATTTCCTTTGAGATCGGTTTTACCCGCTGGGCTGAAGGCTCCGTCCTCGTCAAATTTGGAGATACCCATGTGCTGTGCAATGCGACCGTGGACGACACCCTGCCCGGCTGGCTGCGCCGCGCCCCGGAACCACACGGCTGGCTCACGGCCGAATACGCCTTGCTGCCCCGCAGTACCCATCGCCGCGTTCAGCGGGAAAAACGATGGCCCAAAGGTCGCACCCAGGAAATCGCCCGGCTCATCGGCCGCAGCTTGCGCATGGCGGTAGACCTCAAACAGTTGGGGCGGCGGCAGGTGATCGTGGATTGCGACGTGTTGCAAGCGGATGGCGGCACGCGCGCGGCCGCCATCACCGGCGGCTGGCTGGCGGTTAAACTGGCTTTGCAGCCGCTCATTGACGCCGGAGAACTGCCGCCATCGGTGTTCGCTCACCAGGTGGCGGCCGTCAGCGTGGGGCTGGTGGATGGCGCGCCGCTGCTGGATTTGCCGTATGATGAAGATGTGCGGGCGGAAGTGGATTTGAATGTGGCGATGACGGCCGTGGGCCAGATCATCGAAATCCAGGGAACTGGCGAAAAAGCGCCCTTTGCCCGCCGCCAACTCGATCAACTCACAGACCTGGCCGCCGCCGGGATTCAACAACTTTGCCAGTTCCAACAGGATGCGTTGAGCGGTGCATAAACAGGCTGGCGATCCACCCATCAGCATGACCCCATTTCCCCCAACTCTGTTATAATCCCCTTCCATTTACTCGTTACCAATGTGGCAAACATTCTGGTGAAATTAATGACCCGACCTGACTTTAGAGAAGAGGCAGCCGCCTTGTTCGATGAAACCGTCGCTATGCGGCGGGATTTTCACAAATTCCCTGAACTTGGCTTCTGCGAAACCCGCACCTCGGCGTTAGTGGCGCAGCGGTTGACCGATTTGGGGTTGGAAGTACAGCCAGGCGTGGGCCAGACAGGTGTGGTGGGCCTGTTAGAAGGCGTCGAACCGGGGCCGACCGTCTTGCTCCGGTTTGACATGGACGCCTTACCCATCCAGGAAGAAAGCGGCCACGATTACATTTCCACCAATCCCGGCGTGATGCACGCCTGCGGCCATGATGGACACATGGCAATGGGGTTAACCATCGCCAAAATGATGACCAAATACCAATCTGGCATGGCGGGAACGCTCAAGTTTATGTTTCAACCGGCCGAAGAGGGGCTTGGCGGCGCGTTTGCCATGATGGCCGATGGCGTTCTCAAAAACCCTAAACCGGATGTGGCGTTTGCCATGCATGTGTGGACGCCGGAGCCGTTTGGCAATGTGCGGGTGGTGACGGGGCCGTGTATGGCCTCGTCAAGCGTGTTCACCATCACGGTGCAGGGGAAAGGGGGGCATGGGGCCGCGCCCCATCTGGCGGTAGACCCGATTTTGGCGGCGGCGCAGATCATCACCGCTTTGCAAAGCATCGTCAGCCGGAATGTGAATCCGCAAGACAGCGTGGTGGTCTCGATTGGGCAGGTCGAAGCCGGCGCCACCTTTAACGTCATTCCCGACAAGGCGGTCATGAAAGGCACGGTGCGGAGTTATGATGAGGACATGCACCGGAAAACATATCGCCGTATTTTGGAGATGGCGAAGTTTATGGCGCAGTCGTTTAACTGTACCGCTTCGATGGAGACGGTGGCGATTGTGTCGGCGGTGAATAATGCCCCGGAGCCAACGGCCGTCGTCCACGAAGCGGCGGCAAAAATCATGGGGGACGATCATATAAGTACTCGCCGCACCATGGCTTCTGAAGATATGGGGTATGTGCTGGAAGAAATCCCCGGCTGTTACTTTTTTGTGGGCGCGGGGGATGACGGCCGTTTCTCCTACTCCCACCACCATCCCAAATTTGATTTCGATGAGCGAGCCATGATCAATGGCATGGCCATCATGGCCGAAACCGTCGCCAGCTATGTTTTGAAGGATGAGGGGTGAAGAAGGATGAAGGATGAAGGCAGAAGGCAGAAATCCAAAATCCAAAATCCAAAATCACAAATCGTCTGCCTGGCTGGCGGCGTGGGCGGGGCTAAACTGGCGGATGGCCTGGCCCGCATCCTGCCGCCGCAAAACCTGACCATTATCGTCAATACCGGCGATGATTTTGAGCATTTGGGGCTTACCGTTTGCCCTGACCTGGATACGGTGATGTACACGCTGGCCGGCGTCGCCAATCCCGAAACGGGCTGGGGCCGGGCTGGCGAATCCTGGGTGACGATGGCCGAAGTGAGCAGATTAGGCGGGCCGGATTGGTTTAGCCTGGGCGATCTGGATTTGGCGGCCCATTTGACCCGAACGGCGATGCTGCGGGATGGCGAACCGCTGACGGCCGTCACTCGCCACCTCTGCCAAAAACTAGACATAAAACACAGCCTCTTGCCCATGTGCGACCGGCCTGCCCCCACCCAGATCGAGAGCGACGGCCGTATCCTGCCTTTCCAGGAATGGTTTGTCAAAGAGCGGTGGCAGCCGCCGGTGACGAAAGTGATATTGCCTGAAGACGCGCGGGCGACGACGGCCGTCATCCGCGCCCTGGAGAACGCCGGCCTGGTCATCATCGCCCCCTCCAACCCCTTTGTCAGCATTGATCCGATTCTCAACGTCTACCCCATCCGCGCCATGCTCATGGATTTGCCCCAGGCCGTCGTCGCCGTCTCCCCCATCATCGGCGGGCAGGCGGTCAAAGGCCCGGCGGCCAAGATGATGCAGGAGATGGGGTTGCCGGTCTCGGCGCGGGCGGCGGCCGAACATTACGGCGAGTTGTTGGATGGCTTTGTGTTTGACGTTCAGGATGCGGGCCAACTGGATGGGGCGAATGTGGCCCAGTTATCGGTTGATACCTGGATGCGCGCCCAGGAAGATCGCGTCCGGCTGGCGCAAGACGTGTTAACTTTTGCCCGCTCATTAGCCGTTGCGACATGAGTATTCATCCTTCATCCTTCATCCTTCATCCTTCTGTTTGGGCGATTGTGCCGGTGAAGCGGCTGTGGCAGGCGAAACAACGGCTGGCGGCCGTTCTCGCGCCGGCGGAACGGGCCGGGCTGATGCGGCAGATGGCGCAGCATACGCTGGCCGTCTTGCAGGAGACGCCGGACGTTGACCGGACCGTCGTCATCAGCAGCGACGCCGATGTGCTGTCGCTGGCGCAGCGTATGGGCGCGCTGACGTTGGATGAAGGGGAGGCAGTGGGGTTGAATACGGCCGTCACCCGCGCCACCGATTTTGCTGCTGCCCAGGGCGCCGAGTCTATCCTCATCCTCCCCGCCGACCTGCCCTTTTTGTGTCCGGCCGATGTGCAGGAGATGCTCCCCTGGAACGGCGGCCTCACCATTTGCGGAGATCGTTCGCATAGCGGGACTAACGCTCTGTTGTTGCCCTTGCCCACATCCTTTTGTTTTTGTTACGGCCGTGACAGTTACCGCCAACATTTGCAAGAAGCGGCGCGATTAGGCATGATCGCTCACACCGTTTTCATTCCCGGCATCCAATTTGACCTGGATACCGAGCAAGATTGGCAAAACTACCTAATCATGAACCATGAACAAGTAACTGTTAGGAACGAGAAGCAATTAACTTTCCCGCTGTAGCCGGTCTCTACCACTGGCACGGTCTGGAGACTGGCCAGAGCAAATGTGGGAGTTATTTAATTTTCGTTCCTTAACACGACAATCTCGTAAGGGACTTGGAAATTTCATGAAGATACTGACTCGAGTGTTGTGAATTTAGATTTGACAAATCAAATCAAGTATGCATTGCACAGATATAGTGTTTTAATGGCATAGAAATGCAGCTAATGATGTAAAAGTGTTGCGAAAATGATTGTCTAATGCCGAA